>WFOD01000317.1 GCA_015488275.1 Deltaproteobacteria bacterium | reverse complement strand
GATGAAGATCATCTCGTTCATCACCGAGGACGACGTGGTGCGGCACATCCTGGAGCACCTGGGCAAGTGGGAGGCGAAGAAGCCGCTGCCTCCGGCGCAGAGGCCGCCGCCCGAAGAAGAAGAGCGGCCGGGGCCGGCGAAAGCAAATTCTTATCATCTCACCTGACACCGCAGATGGGGTGCACTGTGACCACAACCCTCACACCCCCTCCAGCCGCTCGCGCTCCTTGCGCCGCCGGATATCGCAGGCAATGGCAAAGGCCTTTTCCTTGCCATGCTTGGCGATGGAGACCGATGTCTTGCCCTGGCGGCCGTCCGGCGTCACCCAACTCACCTCGTAGCGGTTCAGCCGTTCGTTGAGCCGCACGCCCACCACGCCGGTCCCCGTGTTGCTCACCGTGACCACCGGCCGGTCGGAGCGGATCTTGCCCAGTTCCTCCTCCAGCCGGTCGCGCCAGGCAATGGCCGCCAGCAGGCTCGAGTACCGGCCGCCGCACTTGCGGTCAGAAAAGAACTTGGAATAGGTCTTGCCCTGAAAGCGCACCCGGACGTACCAGCCGTGCGTACGCTTTGCCTCCTGATCCAATCTACTGATATCTTTGTGCTTTTCGAGCAGAAAGCCTTCCCGGTCCATCATGGCTGCCACTATCCGTCACCCGTTCGCCGCAAGAAACAGGGGCGCAGGCGGCCGGTCAACGGCACCCCGCAGCGCCCTCACTCCTCGTATGCCCGGCGGACCAGCACCTCCCGGGGTTTGGCGCCGTCCGCCGGTCCGACGATTCCCTCCCGCTCCATGACCTCGATCATGCGCGCCGCCCGGTTGTACCCCACCCGCAGCCGCCGCTGGATCATGGAGATCGAGGCCTGCCCCGTCTCACAGACCAGGGCCACGGCCTCGTCGTACTTTTCGTCGTACTCGCCGCTGTCGCCCTCTCCTTCGGCGTTCCCCTCCTGTTCGGCCAAGCGCAGCACCGACTCGTCGTACTCGGCCTGCCGCTGCTCCTTTAGAAAGTTCACCACCCGCTCGATCTCGGCCTCAGAGATATAGGCCCCGTGGATCCGCTGGAGGCGGGCGGTGCCCGGCGCAAGAAAGAGCATGTCGCCAGCGCCGAGCAGGTGCTCAGCGCCCGTGGTGTCGAGAATGGTGCGCGAGTCCACCTTGGAGGAGACCTTGAACGATATGCGGGTGGGAAAGTTGGCCTTGATGAGTCCGGTGAGCACGTCCACCGACGGCCGCTGGGTGGCGAGGATCAGGTGCATGCCAGCGGCGCGGGCCATCTGCGCCAGACGGGCCACCGCATCCTCCACCTCTTTGGAGGAAACCATCATCAGATCGGCCAATTCGTCGATCACCACCACGATGAGCGGCAGCCTGTCCTCCTCCCCCACCTGTTGGTTGTACGCATCGATGCTCTTGACCCGCAACTCCTCCATCAGGGCGTAGCGCCTCTCCATCTCCCGCACCGCCCACTGCAAGGCACGGCTGGCCAAGCGCGGGTCCACCACCACTGGATGGAGCAGGTGGGGGATGTCCTCGTAGACCGAAAGCTCAATCCGTTTGGGGTCAACGAGCAAGAGCCGCACCTCGTCCGGGGTGGCCTTTATGAGGATCGAACAGATGATCGTGTTGATTGCCACGCTCTTGCCCGCGCCGGTCGCGCCGGCGATGAGCAGGTGCGGCATCTTGGCCAGATTGGCGGTCACCGGCCGTCCCACCACATCCATGCCGAGCCCAAGGGTCAAGGGAGAGGCGGCCTTCTGGAACTCCTCAGTGGTCAGGATATCGCGCACATGGACGATCTGCCGCGTGGGATTGGGGATCTCGATGCCCAGGGCCGCCTTGCCAGGAATGGAGCCGACGATCCGGACGCTGGGCGCCTTGAGCCCCAGGGCGATGTCCTCGGCCAGGGAAACGATGCGGCTGATCTTCACCCCTGGCGCCGGGGCGAATTCGTAGGTGGTGATCACCGGTCCGGGCGAAATGCCGACCACCTTGCCCTCTACCCCAAAGTCGCGCAGCTTGGCTTCGAGCTGCCGGCTGACCATGAAGTAGTGCTCTTGATCCACCGCCTCATCGCCCTCGGCCACCTCATCGAGAAG
>WFOD01000316.1 GCA_015488275.1 Deltaproteobacteria bacterium | reverse complement strand
TCCACAGGGTTCCCGGGATGTCAAGCCCAGGTAAGGTTCTTCGCGTTGCTTCGAATTAAACCACATGCTCCACCGCTTGTGCGGGCCCCCGTCAATTCCTTTGAGTTTCAACCTTGCGGCCGTACTTCCCAGGCGGGGCACTTAATGCGTTAGCTACGGCACAGGGAGGGTCAACTCCCCCTACACCTAGTGCACATCGTTTACGGCTGTGGACTACCAGGGTATCTAATCCTGTTTGCTCCCCACGCTTTCGCGCCTCAGCGTCAGTATCCGTCCAGAAAGTCGCCTTCGCCTCCGGTATTCCTCCCGATATCTACGAATTTCACCTCTACACCGGGAATTCCACTTTCCCCTCCGGTACTCGAGTCTGCCAGTTTCAGATGCACTTCCACGGTTGAGCCGTGGCCTTTCACATCTGACTTGACAAACCGCCTGCGCGCCCTTTACGCCCAGTGATTCCGAACAACGCTCGCACCCTCCGTATTACCGCGGCTGCTGGCACGGAGTTAGCCGGTGCTTCCTTTGGTGGTACCGTCAATCCCAACAGCTCTTAACCATCGGGAACTTCTTCCCACCTGACAGGGCTTTACGATCCGAAGACCTTCCTCACCCACGCGGCGTCGCTGCGTCAGGCTTTCGCCCATTGCGCAATATTCCTCACTGCTGCCTCCCGTAGGAGTCTGGCCCGTGTTCCAGTGCCAGTGTGGCGGATCATCCTCTCAGACCCGCTACCCATCGTCGCCTAGGTAGGCCCTTACCCCACCTACTAGCTAATGGGACGCAGGCCCATCCCGATGCGGCCCCTTGTATCAGAGGGAGCCTTTCCTCCCAGTATGTCGCCATACCAGAAGTCTATCCGGTATTAGCTGCCCTTTCGGCCAGTTATCCCAGACACCAGGGTAGGTTACCTACGCGTTACTCACCCGTGCGCCACTCTACTCACCCCCCGAAGGGAGCTTTCGCGTTCGACTTGCATGTGTTAAGCACGCCGCCAGCGTTCGTTCTGAGCCAGGATCAAACTCTCCAGTTCGAACCTTCTCGTACACCCAGGCACACCCGCCTGGACATACGTATAAATCACGTGGCCCGCTCGTCGCTGCCCAGTTCCCAAAGATCACTCCCGGCGCCCAAAGCGCCTCAAGGCAAGTTCACATTCTTACCACTCCCTTGCCTCTTGTCAAGTACCTTTTTCCCGCCCAGGCGCCTTCCCGCCCGCGGCAGGCCCGTCAATCTAGGATATCACTCCCACCATGTCAAGAAAATTTTGGAGAAAATCCCCCCGGCCGGCGCGGCACCTTTCCCGGCAAGGGCTAAGCCGGCGCGGCAACACAACACCTTACCTGCGTTGCTCGCAGGCAAAACAGTCACTCTTTTTTCCCTCGCGCCGGCCGCGCCGCCAGCAAATTGATCGACGAAGCGATACAGGCGGCGCCAAACCCGTTGTCGATGTTGACCACCGCAAGGCCAGGAACGCAACTGTTCAGCATGGCGAGCAGGGCCGCCATTCCCCCCAGGCCAGTCCCATATCCCACGCTGGTGGGAACGGCGATCACCGGCTGCCGCGCCAAGCCGCCCACCACGCTGGGCAACGCTCCCTCCATACCGGCGATAACGATGAGCACATTGGCCCGCTCAACAAGCGGCATGGCCTTGGCCAGCCGGTGGAGGCCGGCCACACCGACGTCCACCGCCATTTCCACCCGGTTTCCCAGACAACTGGCGGTCAGCCGCGCCTCCTCGGCCACCAGCAAATCCGAAGTGCCGGCGGCGAGGATGCCGATACACCCCTCTCCCGCATCAGCAGCGGGCACTTCCCCGAGCACGAGCATCCGGCCTTGCTCATGGTACGCCGCCCCTCCGATCCGCGCCTGGACCGCCGCCGCCTTGACGGGATCCACCCTGGTGACCAGGACCGGCTCCGTGCCCGCCGCCTGCATCCGCTCCACAATGGCCACGATCTGCGCCGCTGTCTTGTTCTCGCCATAGACCACTTCGGGTTGGCCGGTCCGCTCCTGCCGGTGGTGATCGAGACAAGCGAAGCCAAGATCATCCATGAACCAACGGCGCAACCGTTCTTCCGCTTCCGCCGCCGTGCACCGCGCCGCCAGCAAGTCGTCGAGCACCTGGCGTATCCCGCCGCTTCTGGGACGCTCCAGCTTCGCCCGCTCCTGGTTTTTTTTCCGCTTTTCAGGTATGTTTTTTCGCGTCATGATCCGCTCCCATTGTCCTTCACATCCATCACCGGCCACCGGCTGGCTCCGCCTCACCGTCCACCTGCCTGGCGACAAGCTAGAGGCCGGGGCCGCCCTGCTCGGCACCCTCTGCGGTGGCGGGGTGGAAATCCGTGACGAGACGGCGGCCGGCGCCACCCTCATCTCCTATATCAGGCTCGACGCCGAGCTGGAAGCAAAAAAGGCCCGCCTTGCCGCTGCGCTCGCCGAACTCGCACCCGGCTGCCAGTGGCAGGAAGACCACCTGCCAGAGACAGACTGGAACGAACAGTGGAAAAAACACTTTCTTCCCATGCGGGTAACCGAACGCCTGGTGATCCGTCCCTCATGGATCGATTACCAAGCCCGGCCGCACGACCTCGTTATCGAGCTTGATCCTGGCATGGCCTTTGGCACGGGGCACCACGCCACCACCCGCCTGATGCTCCGGCTCCTGGAAGCCCATGCCCCCACCGCCGGGGAAACGGTCCTCGACGTGGGCACGGGCACCGGTATTTTGGCCATGGCCGCCGCTTTGCTTGGCTGCCAGCAGGTGACCGCGGTGGACAACGATCCTGAAGCGGTCCAGGCGGCCCTGAAAAACGTAGAACGCAACCGGCTCAACGACCGGGTCAGCGTTAGCGGCGTATCCTTGGCCCGCCTTCCGGCCGCCCACTACGACCTCCTCCTGGCCAATATCGTGCAGGACACCCTGTTGGCCCTGGCAGAGGACCTGTGCCGCCTCCTGGCCCCTGGCGGGATGCTCATGCTCTCCGGCATCCTTGCCGGCGAACAGGAACGCCGGATCGAACAGGCCTACACCGCCTATGGACTCCATCCGCACGAAAAAGTCTGGGAAAAAGAATGGGCCGCCATCGTGTTCCAGCGGCCAGGAGAGTGAATCGTGCCGCGGCGCTTTTTGCTGCCAATCCCGATC
>WFOD01000315.1 GCA_015488275.1 Deltaproteobacteria bacterium | reverse complement strand
CGCGCAGAACAAGCTGGCCGTGCTGGGCCAGGGGGCGGACGAAGAGCGGTGTGCCCCGTTTCTCGGCTTGGCCCAACGGTATGGGGCCAAGGTGGTGCGGGAGGAGGAGATCACCGATAACGAGGTGGCCGCTGGCTCTGTGCTCTTTTGTGGCGTGAACGGTCCGCTGGTGCGGTCCTTGTTCGCCGATCCTGGGATCGTGGCCGACAAGGGGGTGGTGGTGGACGTGCGCGCCAATCCGCTCAACCGGGATGGGGTGGTGGTGCTGATCGCCGCGGCCGACGCCAGCGTCGCCGCCCAGGCCGCGGCCCGCCTGCGACGCTACGGCAAGTACTCCCGCCTGCGGTTTAGCGGCCGGCGGGTGGTGGACAAGGAGGTGGCCGATACGGCCACCGGCATGGTCTACCGGTTGGATGCGCCGCCGCCCGGCATGGCCGTTTCCGCGGCCCGCGCCTTTGACGAGGTGCTGGAGGAGATTGCCGGCCACAGGGTAGTGTACGTGGGCGAGACCCATACGGCTATGGAGGATCACGACTTGCAGTTGCGGATCATCGCTGGCCTGTACGAACGGGACCAGAACCTGGCCATCGGTATGGAGATGTTCAGCCGCACGGCCCAAGCGGCCCTGGACGACTACATCGCCGGCCGCATCGACGAGCGCGCCTTTTTGAAACAATCCAACTATTTCAAACAGTGGGGCTACGACTATCGTTACTACCGCGACATCCTGCGCTACGCCCGTCGGCACCGGATTCCAGTGTTGGGTTTGAACGCGGAAAAGCGGGTGGTGAGCGCTATCTTTCGTCAGGGCGGCCCCAGCGCCCTCTCGGATGAGGATCAGGCCGCCTTGCCCGTGGACCGCGATCTCTCCCTGCCCGGCTACCGGCAGCGGCTGGCGTCGGTTTACGGCATGCATGGCCAGCACGGCCAGCGGGGCCGGTTCAAGGATTTTCTCCAGTCCCAGGGGGTGTGGGACGAGACTATGGCCGAGACAGCGGCCGCTTATCTGCAGGCCAACCCTAACGTGCGCCTGGTGATTCTCGCCGGCCGGGGACACGTGGTGCGCGACACCGCCATTCCGCCGCGGCTTGCCCGCCGCTTGCCGGTCAGCCAGGCGGTTGTGGTCAACGCCCAGGCCGATGAGCTGGACCGGACAGGCGTGGATTATCTGTTCTTTTCTCCTCCCCGCCGCTTGCCGAAACCGCCGCTGTTGGGTATTGAGATACAAGAAGGTAATGACGGAGAAGGGCTCGCCATCATGCGGGTGCGGCCAAAGAGCCCGGCCGAGCGGGCCGGTCTCCGCCAGGGCGACCGGCTTGTGGCCCTGGACGGCGAGCGAGTGGCCGGTATGGACGATCTCAAGATCTTGATGATGGGTAGGAAGAAGGGCGAAACAGTGGAGGTGACCGTGCGCCGGCCGCGGCTCTTTTTTGGCGACCTGCGGCTCACGGTGCCGGTGCGCCTCTAGCAGTCCGTCGAAAAAGTCATCCCTTTACATTTCGTTGCCAGGGGAAGCGACATGGATGAGATGCGGCAGGCGGTGCTCGGAGATCTGGCCTGCGTGCTTGAGCGGCTGCGGGATCTGGGTATCGATTGGCTTCCTTTTACCGCCCCCCGCTTGGAGCCCTCTCGCGCAGCCGCCCCTGGGTTTTCCGCGCCAGCGGCCACGGGGCCGGACCCTCCTCGCCGGAGCCGCGTCCCCCTGGAAGCAGAGAGGAAGATAGCCCGCAGCGCTCCCGCCGCGCCCAGCGGTCGCCGTCGGCCGGCCGAAGCCGTTGCCGTGCAAGCGCTTGAGCGCGAGATCCGCGAGTGCGGGCAATGCGCTCTGCGGCGTGACCGGCCGCCGGTGATCGGCGAAGGCGCCACGAACGCCGATATCCTTTTTGTTGCCGGCTGGCCCCGGGAAGAGGCGGCCTGCGGACAGGTCTGGACCGGCGCGGTGCGCGAGTTGTTTGGGCGGATGCTGGCAGCGGTCAAGCTCGATCTTGCCGCAGTGTATTCCACCTTTGCGGTGAAATGCCCGCCGCCGGCCGCCGGCCCCTCGGCAGAAGAGGCGCGCGCCTGCCTCGCCTGTCTTGAGCGCCAGGTGGCGGTGCTGCAGCCGCGGCTGCTGGTGGCGGTGGGCGCTGACGCGGCTCGCCTGCTGAGCGGCAGCCAGCAATCGATCTTTCAACTGCGGCGCGGCCAACACCGGTTCGCCGGCCGGCCGCTGTACATCCTGCACCACCCCGATTTTCTCATCCGCCACGAAGAGACATTGGAGTTCCGGCGGCAGGCGTGGGAGGACCTGAAGCGGATCCGGTTTGTTCTCGACCGGTTGCGGCGGCAGGGGGGATAGCCCGTTTTCTTTTGGCTGATAAAGGGGGCAGTCCGTCAGTTACGGCCGAAGAAGGAGGAAGGTAGAGATGACCTTGGAGGAAATCGTTCTGTCGCCCGCCGCGGTGCGGGTGCTCGGCTGTCTCATGGAAAAGGAGATGGCCACCCCGGATTATTATCCCTTGTCGCTCAACGCCCTCTTGACCGCATGTAACCAAAAGACCAACCGCGATCCGGTGGTGGCCTACGACGAGCCGACCGTGCTGGCGGCCATCGAGGAGCTCAAGGCGCATCAACTGGTGTACGAAAGCACTGGCGGTCGGGTGGTGAAGTATGGCGAGAATCTCATCGGCCGCTACAAGTTCATTGCCCCAGAAGCGGCGGTGCTCGCCGTGCTCTTTTTACGCGGACCGCAGACTGCGGGCGAGTTGCGCGCCCGCACCGAACGGCTGCACGCCTTTGCCTCGGTGGACGAAGTGGCCGCCACCTTGCAAGACCTGGCCGCTCAAGGCTTGGTGCGTCTCTTGCCCCGGCGGCCGGGGCAAAAGGAGGGACGATACCGCCACCTGTTAGGAGGCGACGGGGCCGACGAGCAGCCTGTTGGCGAGGCGGCCGCCGGCGGTGGTCAGCCGGCGGGCGCGCCGCCACCGTTGCCCGCGCTTCTCGCCCGGCAGGATGAGCTGGAGGCCGAGGTGAAGCGCTTGCGGCAAGAGTTGGCGGATCTGGCCCAGGCCTTTGCCGCCTTCAAGGCCCAGTTTGAATGAGCTGCATGCCGATCTTTTTCCTGCGCGTAAAAGCGAACATGGCGTAACTTTTTCGCCCGTGACTGTCCTGGCCCGACTTCTCGACCGGCTGGCGCCCCGCGAGGGGATGCTCCTGCTCTTTCTCCCCGTGCTGGTGGGTGCGGCCACGGGATACGCCGCTGTCCTCTTCATCCGGCTTATTGCCGCTATCCATAACTTGGGTTACGGGGTGCTCGCGCCTCTGGCCGCGGATGTTGGCCGCGGTTGGTTCATTGTCGTGCCGGTGCTCGGCGCCTTGCTTGGCGGCCCGGTCATCGCGTGGTTCGCCGCCGAGGCCAAAGGGCACGGGGTGCCCGAAGTGATGCAGGCCCTGATCCAGCGGGGCGGCCGCATCCGGCCGCGGGTGGCGGTCGCCAAGATCCTCGCTTCAGCTTTGTGTATCGGCACCGGCGGCTCCGCGGGCCGCGAGGGCCCCATTGTCCAGGTGGGCTCCACCCTGGGCTCGGCAATGGGCCAGTGGCTGAAGCTCTCGGACGAGCGGATCAAGAACCTGGTGGCCTGCGGCGCGGCCGCGGGCATTGCCGCTACCTTTAACGCGCCTCTGGCCGGCATCATTTTTAGCCTTGAGGTCCTGCTGTGCGAGTTGCAGGTGGCGGTCTTCGGCAACGTGGTGATCGCCGCCGTGGCCTCGAGTATCGTCAGCCGGATCTTTCTCGGCGCCCGTCCTGCTTTTCACGTGCCCACCTACACCTTGCACGCTCCGGGCGAGATCGTGCTCTATACCCTGCTCGGCCTGTTCGCCGCCCTGGCTGGCATTTTTTTTATCCGTCTGCTCGACACGTTGGAAAACATCTTCGACCGTTTGCCCCTGCACCTGGCCCTCCGGCCAGCAGTGGGCGCCTTTTGTCTTGGCATGGTGGCGTGGTTCTACCCGCATATCCTTTCGTTCATGTCGGTCTTTCCCGAGGACTCCCGTCTTGGTATGCCGCTCTTGGCCAACGTGCCTCACATCTACGGTTCTGGTTTTGACTTCATCGACCAGGTGCTGCAGGGCAGGGCCCCCTTTCTCCTCCTTTTCGCCCTGGTGTTTCTCAAACCCCTGGCCACCGCCCTCACCCTGGGATCGGGCAATTCGGGCGGCGTGTTTGCCCCAAGCCTGTTTACTGGCGCCATGCTGGGCGGCGCCTACGGTCATTTCTTAAAGCTTTTTTTCCCCGACCTGCCGGTGGAGGTGGGAGCGTACGCCCTGGTGGGCATGGCTTCGGTCTTTGCCGCCACGGCCCATGCGCCGCTCACCGCCATGCTCATCGTCTTTGAGATGAGCAACGACTATCAGCTCATCCTGCCACTCATGGCCGCGGGCATGACCGCGTCGTACGTCTCCAAGCTCCTGCATCCAGAGTCGATCTATACGATCAAGCTGGCCCGGCGCGGTATCCGTTTCGAGCAGGGGCGCGACCTCGATATCATGCAAGGGGTGAGGGTGGAGGAGGTGATGTGCCGCAATCCGGTGACCATCCGCAGCGACCAGAGCCTGGCCGACCTGTTCATCCTTTTTCAGGAGACCCACCACCAGGGATTTCCCGTGCTCGATCCTGAGGGGCGGCTCTACGGCATGGTCTCCATGCAGGACCTCCACCGGACACTCCAGCGTTTTCATGAAGAGGAAGACAAGCCCCGGTCTCTCAAGAGCATGACCGTGGCCGAAGTGGCCACGCCCGACCCAGTGGTGGCCCATCCGGACGAGCCGATTTGGCAGGCGATCCGCAAGATGGCACCGCGGGATCTTGCCCGGCTGCCTGTGGTGGCCCGCGACGATCCCGGGCGGCTGCTTGGCATGATCAGCCGCAGCGATATTCTGCGCGCCTATCAGGTTGGCCTCATGCGCAAGCAGCAGGACCAGGCGCTGCGCAGCCGCATGGAGCTGCGCCACGCCGCCGAGGTGGGATTCATCGAAGTGGTGGTGGGGGGCAACAGCCGCTGCATTGGCAAGCGGATACGTGATCTGCCCTTGCACCAGTCAACTTCCATTGTCTCCATCAACCGGGCGGGCAACCTGTTGGTGCCAACCAGCAATACGGAGATCCGGCAGGGGGACCTGGTGACCATCTTCTGCCGTACCCGCCACCGGGAGGAGCTGCACAGGCTCTTTGCCGGCAGGTGATAGGAATTTGTTTTGGCCGGGGCCGCGGGATGTGCTGGGTGATCCGGGCGATGGACTCGGCGTATCTGGTCACAGGGTACCCCATCCGGTCATTCGCTACGCGCACCACACCCAGGGTAACTTGTGGATGTTTGTCAGTTGGACCAAAGGGCTCACGGCCGGCCGGCGAGGAGTTGGAGCAGCCAGACGGTGTCGGCCAGGCTGACGCGGCCGTCGGTATCCGCGTCCCAGGGCGCGGGACCCACGGTGGTCGCGCCCGCGGTGGGGATGTCGGCCGGGCCGGCGGCGGCCTGGATCCGGAGCTGGCAGATCGCGTCCGCGAGTTCCGGCACGCCGTCGCCGTCGCATTCCCAGGGGCCGGCGCCGCAGCCGTACGCGGCCGGAACCTCCCGGCCGGGATCCCTGGGGCAGCGGTCGTCGCAGTCCCGGACCCCGTCGCCGTCCTGGTCCGTGGCCGCGCAGGGCCGTAATCGGGCCAGGGCGACCATGGTGCCGCGGGCATGGGCGTGGCGGAGCGGCGCGGCCAGGGTCAGCGCCGCCGGGACATCCCGGGCCGCAGGGGTCGCCGTCCGCACCTCGGCGTATTCCTCGTCCGCGGTACCCGGCGCCACCACCACCAGATCGCCCGGCGCGAACCAGGGGGACTCCGCCGCCATGCCGAGTTGTTCGGCGTCGGCCACGGACAGGGTGGTGTCCCCGGCATCCGCGTCGGTCATGAGCACGCTCTGGGGCAGGAGGAGCAGCGTGGCGTCGGCCGGCCGGGTCGGCAAATCAGACAGCGAGGCGGCCTCCCAGCCGCGGTCCGCCTGCCACACCTTGGCCGCGCCCTTGCCGTCCGGCTGGAGCACGACCCCATCTTCCGAGCGGCTGAACCGGGCTGGCGCCTGGTCGGCGTCGAGGCCGTTCAGGAAGCGGAACAGGTTGCTGGGCAGGAAGTAGGCGGGCGCGCGGGCGAAGTAGTCGGCCAGGGCCTGTTCCAGGGAGCGTTTGGCGATCCGGCCGTAGATGGCCAGCCGGCTCTTGAGCTGATAGTGGATGCCGCTGAAGAGCAAGAAATCACCCGAGGGGTCGGGCAGCCGGAGGTTGTAATTGGACGTGTCGGCCAGGATCGACCTGTTCTTCACAAAGGTGCCGGCCCGCAACTCGCCGTTGGGATGCACCACCACCAGGGTCTCGCCCCCCTCGGTCACGCCTTCCATCCACTTGGCCCGCATCGGGCCCAGGTAGGAATAGGACTCGCCGTGCTGCATGCCGACCAGGGTCCGCAGGGCGTCGTAGATGTCGAGCCGCTTGAGCTTGTCCATGATCATGGTGCCCGTGGTATTGAGGATGGCGACGAAATCGATATCGCCCGCCACGGGCAGCATCTTGCCGTCCGGTCCACCCATCAGGATCTGGTAGTACTTGCGGCCCGGGTCCGGCCCCTCGACCTCGATCATCTGGATCTTGCGTTTGTCGTGGATCGCCGGGACGTCCACCCCCTGCTTCTCGAAGTTGAACCCCACGTCGATCTTGTACCTTTCCCAGTAGCGGAACCGGTCGAGATAGATCGGGTATTCCTCGGTGCGTAACATCAGGCGCTTGCGCACCCGGTAGGCGAGTTCCGGGTCGGTGCGCAGTTCCGGGTGGCGCGGCATGAGCACCTCGCGCACGTACTTCTCCGCCGCCTCCTCCAACTCCTTGCCCACAAGGTGCGAGGGGATGGGCGGCTCGACCAGCTCGACCACGGCCTTGCTCTCGCTCCGGTAGCCCAGGTAGAGGATATCGATGTCGTTGACCGATTTGATCTTCATCAACTCGGGTTTGAGCCGGGCGAGCCCTTGCTCGATGAGGCGCATGGCTTCAGGCGCCCGGGAACGGAAGGCGATGAGCACGTTGAACTTCCTCGCGATCTCCCGCAGACGGTCAATGGAGGAGCGGCCAGCGCCCCAGCCCCGTGCCACCGTCTCCTCGGTGAGCAGGGTGCCGGCCGCCACCTTGCCGCTCTTGGGCAGCTCGTTGCCGAGCCTGCGGGCCTCCTCCTCCACCTGGGCGGCGTTCATAGCCTCGGCCTTCTTGGCGGCGTTTTCCATAGCCTCGCGGAGCGCGGTGTTGGCCCCTTTCGCCTCGTGCGCGGTCCGGCCCAGGAAACGCCTTGCGGCCATGGCGCCCAGGACCAACTGGTCCGGGTTCTCGCCCGCGATCCGGCCGAACTCGAAGGCCAGCTGGTTGAGGTCGCCTTCCCTGAGGATCCGGGTCCACTTATCGATCCCCTGCACCACGGCCTCCTGCACCGCCCCAGCCAGGGTCTCGCCCTGGGCCAGGGTGATGGCGCCGGCGTCCACCAGGGACTGGAGATCGAGCACCACCTCGTCGATGATCCGCTGCCGGGCCGCCTCGTCACCGGCCAGAACGCGCAGGGCGTCCTGGAGCATCGCCGCTTCCCACTGCAGCAAGCGGTAGCCGTAGTTGAGGTCGCTGAGCGCGGTCGAGCCCAGCAGGCCGGCCAGGTCCACGAAGCCGTGGACGAAATTGCCCAACCCGATCATGATGCCGCAACTGCCGTACCATAGGGCGGATCCCGTGCCGCATTGGGTTGTGAGTTCGTCGTCCGGGATGGGCGGGTTGGGCAGCAGGCGG
>WFOD01000314.1 GCA_015488275.1 Deltaproteobacteria bacterium | reverse complement strand
GCGATGAGGTCGGCCAGCCGCAAGGAGCAGAGCTCTGCGGTCGGGCGGGCGAACAGGGTCTCGGCCGCCGGATTGGCGAACTCCACCGTTCCCTCCTTGTCCACCAGTAAGATGGCGTCGCGGGCAGCGGCGGTGATCGTACGGTGCAGCCGCTCTTGCTCCTGGAGCCGTTCCCGGTAATCCACCAGGGACCGTTGCATGCGGTTGAAGGCGTCGGCGGTCTCCTGGAGCTCGACAAACCCGGTGTGTACCTGACAGGGAGCGTCAAAGTCGTTGGCCGTGATCGCCCGCGCTTCTTCCCGCAACCGCTCCACCGGCGCGGTGATCCGGCGGGCGAGCAGGAGGCCGAGCCAAGAGGCGAGAAAGGAGACCGCGATAGTGGCGGCCAGGGTATAGCGGCGGTAGCGGTTCAGCTCGCCAAGATAGTCGTCTTCCGGCAGGTAGACGCCGATGATCCACGGCAGGCGGGGATCGGGGAGAGTGGCGAGCATGGCGAGATAACGGCGGCCGTTGAAGACAAAGGTGGAGAAAACCGAGTCCTCCGACCCGTTGGCGAGTTTGGGGTCGGCGCTCCGCCAGGCAGCGGCGAGCAAGGGGTCGTTGATCTCGGTGGCCAGGGGAAGACGGTAGTCTTCCTCCGGTTGCTGGATCCGGTCGAAGAGGTCCGGGTCGGGATAGGCGATGAGACGTCCCTGCCGGTTGGTGATACAGGCGCTGCCCGACTTGCCCACCTGCAGCCGGTCGAGAAAGGCGGAGAGTTCGGCCAGGCCGATATCCACGCCCACAATGCCCTTGATCGAGCCGTCAGGGGCGAACACCGGGCCAGCGATGGTGATGCCTGGCCGGCGGGAGGTGTAGAAGATGTACGGCTCGGTCCACACCACCCGTTGTTCCCGCATGGCCTTGATATACCACGGCCGCTGCCGCGGATCGTATCGGTCTTCGGGCGTGGATTCGCGCGCCAGCAGTCGATATTCTTCGTCCCGCCAAAGAAGGGTCACCTCCCGGCGTCCCTTTCGGTGGCGGATGATTTTGGTCCGGAATCCCCCTTTGATCCGGCTTGAGTTGCGGCTGACGTAGAAGAAGTCGCCGTTGGGGCTGCCAAAGTAGATCCCGGACAGGTGGGGGTACACGGTGAGCTGGTCGAAGAAGTAGCGCTCCAGGCGGTCGCTGCCCACCTCGTCGTTGCGCAGCACGTCGGCGGTGAGCAGGCGGCGGGCAAGACTGGCGGCGCTCTTGGCCTTTTCTAGATGGTTGAACGCCTGCTCCATCGTGAGGTCGGAGATGTTGTTCATGATGTCCCGCGCGTGGCGCAGGAGAATCCGTTCGGAGAGCAGGTAGGAGGGGGGAATGAGCACAAGATGGGTGCCCCAGACGAGAAGCAGGGAGGCGAGGATCAGGGCCACGCGCATGGAGACCTTCATGCCGGCACCCCCCAAAAATACCCCGGGTTGGGGATTTCTTTTACGGCCAGAACGTGGTCTGTTACCCATGTCTTCACAAGCCGACCCCTCCAGTTTTCGTCCTTGTGAGCCCCATGCATCTGATGAAAGGCGACCAAACTGAAAATCCTCCGCCCCCAGCGGCAGCGGTCAACGACGGCGTGGTTCGCGTGTGTATCGAGTGCAAGCGGATCAACATCGGCGCCGGCGTTTGGCACGCGGCCGCCGATTACTCTATTCCATCTGGGGTGCGGGTAAGCCACGGTTTGTGCCTTTCCTGCTGCGAACGGCTCTACGGGCCGTACGCCCCGTGCGCTGGCAAGCACATCTCCGCCCGTTTTCCCGTTGATCCCGATTGAGGGAGTTTTCCTCCTCTCCTCCATCCTCTTTTCCCTTCACTCTCCTCTTGACAGCCCTGTTGCAAGACAGGGCTGTGCGCGGCGCAGGGATGCGCCGCCATTGGGGGGTCTTAGGCCGCTTTGTCCTGTGTCTTTTTGGCGAACAAACGGCTGGCCCAGATGCCGACCTCGTAGAGCAAGATAAGGGGCGCGAGGAGCATTCCCGTGGCCAGCAGGTCGCCAGCCGCTAACAGAAAGGCGATGGTGGCCATGCCTGTATAGCTGTACCAGCGTTTGCGCTGGAGTCGCCGCCGATCGATGATGCCGGCCCGCACCAGCATGGTGATGAGGAAAGGGATCTCAAAAGCGAGGCCGCAGCCGATGGCCAGCCGGGCGACAAATGTGAGGTACGGGCCGAGTTTGGGCAGCGGTTGGAGATTGTCGCCGGCAAAGAGCATGAAAAAGGCGAGCATCCGGGGCAGGACGGCAAAAAAAGCAAAGCCGATTCCAAGAAGAAAGAGCAGCCCTCCCACGAAAACGATGAGCCCCACGGTCCGTTTTTCGTGTTCGTAGAGGCCGGGGGCCACATACAGCCAGAGCTCGAGCACCAACACCGGCATGGCCGCGGCCAGGCCCACCAGCAGGGCGACCTTGATATAGGCGATAAACGCTTCTGTCAGGTTGGTGTAAACCAGAGACTGGATCTGC
>WFOD01000313.1 GCA_015488275.1 Deltaproteobacteria bacterium | reverse complement strand
TGACCGTGACCACCACGCCGGTGGCAGCGCCGGCGCACGGCACGTTGACGCTTAACGTTGACGGCTCGTTCATCTACGTGCACGACGGCACGGCCACGACGAGCGATACCTTCACCTATGAGGTCTCTGACGGTAACGGCGGTACGGCAACGGCCACGGTGACGATCAGCATCACCACCAATGGCGCACCGACCGCGGTTGCGGACACGTACACCGTTGCCGAGGACGGCACGCTCACGGTGACCGCGGCCACGGGCGTGTTGGCCAACGACACGGATCCCGAGTCCGATCCGCTGACCGCGGCGGTGGCGACCGGCCCGGCGAACGGCGCATTGACCTTGAATGCGGACGGCTCGTTCACCTACACGCCCAACGCCAACTTCAACGGCACGGACAGCTTCACCTACACCGCGTCCGACACCTTCAACACCTCGGCGGCGGCGACCGTAACGATAACCGTGACGCCGGTGAACGACGCGCCGGTGGCCACGGCCGAGACCATCACCGTGCTCCAGGGCGGCACGACCACCACCTTGGACGGCGGCGCCACCTCGGTCCTGGCCAACGATACCGATCTCGAGGGTGATCCACTCACTGCGGTGCTGGACACCAATGTCCTGCATGGCACCCTGACCCTGAACAGCGACGGCACCTTCAGTTACACCCACGACGGCAGCGCCAATCTGAGTGACAGCTTCAGCTATCACGCCTTCGACGGCGCGGCGGCCTCCAACGTGGTCACCGTCACCATCACCGTGACCCCGAAGGACGATATCGTCGCCGCCCGGGCCCGTTTCGTCGCCGGCGGCACCCCCATGGATCAGTTGGACGACTTCGCCGGCCTGGCCAATGGCACCCGGCCCAATTTCGGCAACTGGACCGGTGTTACCGGTTCCGACGGCACCCTGGGCTGGGTGGCGCTCTCCGGCTCCACCGGATCGAGCACCACCGGTCCCACGGCCGGCAACCCGGATCCCTACGTCTATCTCGAGAGCTCGGCGACCAGCCAGACCTACGGCGTCGGCGTCACCGCCGGCAGCTCCCAGTACCTGGAGTCCAACGTCATCGATGCCTCGCAGTACACCACTCTCACCTTCGAGTTCGACTGGAACATGAACGTCAACGGCAACTCCGATGCCTCGCTCCACCTGGACGCCTGGAACGGCACGGGCTGGGATCTCGACATCACCGGCGGCGCCATCCAGGTGGGGAACGCCGGCGACGTCTGGAATCATACCGGTCCCATCGACCTGAGCAGCTACAACAACACCGACTTCAAGCTGCGCATCCGCTACGTGGTGGGTACGGCCGGCAACATCTGGCAGAACGACATCGCGGTGGACAACTTGCACATCAGCGGCACGGCGCCGGCCACCGGCACTCTGGATATCCTGGCGGTGAACACTGACAGCGCCGCCACCCTGGTGCAGGCCGACTACAACGGTTCCACCTACACCCTGGTCAACGACGGCACCAACCGCTGGCGTCTCGACGCCGGGACGGCCAACAGCTACGCCGCCACCATCCGCATCTACTCCGACCGCGGCGCCGACGTCACCTTCCCGGTGATCAACGGCGGTCCGGCCCTGGCCTGGGACACCATCACCTCGGCCAGCGGCGCCTGGAACAACGACACCCTGACCGTCACCGCCACCAACGACTGGGCCGACGCCACGCCCATGCATTTCGATTACAACGGTACCAGCTACGACATGACTTGGAACGCGGGCGCCTCCCAGTGGGAACTGACGGTCAACCCGGTACCCTTCGTCTCCACCGGCACGGCGTGGTCCGACGCCGGCGGCAGCCAGGCGGTAACCGTGACCGTCAACCAGCCGCCGGCATTCGGCAGCGCCACCTACACCGCGGCCAACGCCACCGAGAACCAGGCCTACTCCACCACCGTGGCCCAGGACGCCACCGATCCGGAGGGCGATCCCATCACCTACTCGGACAACGGCACCGGCACCACCTGTACCTGGACCACGGTGGCCGCCGACGGCACCATCTCGGGCACGCCGTCCGCCGCGGACGTCGGCACCTGCGTGGTGCGGGTCAAGGCCACGGCCACCGGCGGTTTCGCCACAGCCGACGTCTCCATCACCGTGGACCCGGCGCCTTCGGCCGTGACCCTGGACAACACCTCGGGCTTCGTGGACACCTCGGGCTCGCCCACCTCCTTCTCCTGGTCCCATACCGTGGGCGCTGGCGCCAACTACCTGGTGGTGGGCATCGGCATGGACTCGCGTAACGGCGACTCGGTGAGTTCGGTCGCCTATCCGGGGGCCACCTGCACCAAGCTGGGCGAGTCGCAGCCGGCCTCCAGCCTCGCCCGGGGCCGGGCCGAGCTGTGGGGCTGCGCCAATCCCGCTGCCGGCACGAACAACATCACGGTGACGGTGACCGCGAACCCGGGCAAGACCTTCGTCTTCTCCGCCTCCTCGTGGAACGGTGTCACCACGGCGACCAACGTGGTGAGTGCGAGCTCCACCTCCACGGACCTGTCGTTGGCCATCGCCACGGCGAGTAACGCCACCGTGGTCGTGGACCATTTCGCCTCGTACAAGGGCAACAGCGCCACGCCCGGCGGCTCGCAGACGACGATCTACACCGATACCACCAGCGCCGGCGGTTCGGTGGTCGGCGGCGGATCCTACGCCGTGGGCACCGGCGGCAACGTCACCATGTCCTGGACCGACGGCGGCAACGGCGGGTACAATGGAATGGTCGCGGTGGAACTGGCGCCGTGAGCCTGGGGGAACGTTGATATGCGTGATGTATTATATCAGCCCGTTGAAAAACGGGCTGGGTGCGGCACAGGGACGTGCCGCCGAATTGCGCCGGCTCTAAAAGATCCAAGGAATTCGTGAGGGTGACCGAAGTTTGCCCTTTGGCCAACCGTGGTCGAAAAAGCCAAGGATCGCTTTTTCGACGGACTGTGAGGGGGAAGAGTGTAGACGAGGAGGAGGGAGAAGGGAGGGAGGACCGGCCGGCTCAGATTTGGATGCCGAGCTTCTTGATCCGGTAGCGCAGGGTGTCGCGGCTGATACACAAAAGCTTTGCCGCCTTGCGCTGGTTGCCGCCGGCGAGTTTGAGGGCGGTCTTGATGTGTTTGCGTTCCATGGCCTCAAGCGACAGGCCGTTGAACGACTCCACATCCACCTCCTTGACCACCGGCTCTTCTTTTTCGATCTGTTGCTGGATGAGCAGGTTGGAGGAGATCTCATCAGCGGTGATCTCTTCGTTTTCGGAAAGGACCACCAGCTTTTCGATCAGGTTCTTGAGCTGGCGCACGTTGCCCGGCCACGAGTACTGCTGGAGGATGAGCATCCCTTCCGGTGAGACGGCGCGCACCGCTGAGTCGTACTTTTCGCTAAACACCCGCAGGAAGTTATCGACCAGCAAGGGGATATCGGCCAGTCGCTCGCGGAGAGGCGGGATCTCGATGGTGGCGGTGTTGAGCCGGTAGTACAAATCGAGGCGGAACTTCTTCTCCTGCACGAGCTGGTGCAGGTTGCGGTTGGTGGCCGCGAGGATCCGGACGTCCGCAGTGGAATCATGCAAGGCGCCGATGCGGCGGTAGGTCTTTTCCTCCAGGAGGCGGAGGATTTTGGCCTGGAAGGGATAGGGCATCTCGCCTAACTCGTCGAGAAGGATCGTGCCCCCTTCGGCGATCTCCACCAGTCCCTTTTTTGAGTTTTTGGCATCGGTGAACGCCCCTTTCTCGTAGCCGAAGAGTTCGCTTTCGATGAGGTGTTCGGGGATGTTGGCGCACCCGATCTGTACGTAGGGGAAGTCGCGGCGCGGGCTCATCTCGTGCAGCTTCTGGCAGAGAAAGTTCTTGCCCGTGCCCGATTCGCCAAGCATGAGGATGGTGATATCCGACTTGGTGGCCAGCCGGCGCATGAGGTCCACCACCCGTTTCATGGCATC
>WFOD01000312.1 GCA_015488275.1 Deltaproteobacteria bacterium | reverse complement strand
CGGCCAACCTCACGAATTCCTTGGCTCCTTTTCGGATATTCCTTGGGCGCGGCCCGGTTCGCTCTGCGCTCTGAAGCCTTCGGCACGGCAGCCGGCTGGGAAAACAAAAAAAGAGCCGCGGAATTCGGCCCCACATCCCTGTGCCGCACACAGCCCGTTTTTCAACGGGCTGCTCGTTACAAAAGGTGCGCATCGGCGGCAGGAGACAACAAGGAGACGAGCGATGGCGGATTTCCACCAGTACGGGATGATCACCACCCTGCACGGCCTGCACGAGGCCCTCGACCGGCAGGAATATCTCCACGCCTTGGAAGCCAAGCTCGAGTCGTACAGCCGTCACCTGCGGATCAGCCTGCTTTTGCCATGCCTTTTTGCCGAACTGAGCACGCCCGATGTCCTCGACCGGATCGTGACCGAGATCGACGCCACGCGCTACCTGCATTCTGTGGTCGTGGCCCTTGGCGGCGCGCCGGACGAAGAGCGGTTCCATACGGCGCGCCGCTACTTTGGCCGTTTGGCCAAGCCGGACCGCGAGGTGCGGCTCGTCTGGGTGGACGGTCCGCGGATCCAGGCGGTGCTCGAGCGCATCCGGCGGCGCGATATCGGCGTGGGCGTGCAGGGCAAGGGGCAGTCGGTATGGATCGCCCTCGGCTACATCCTGGGGCGTGAGGAGGCCGATGTGGTGGGACTGCACGACTGCGATATCGTTACCTACGACCGCCTGCTTCTCGGCCGGTTGCTCGAGCCGGTGGCCAATCCCAACAACGACCTTGAGTTCTGCAAGGGCTACTACGCCCGTATCTCCCCCAGGGAGCGGGCGATGAAAGGGCGGGTGACCCGCCTGTTCGTCGTTCCCTTTGTTGACGCCCTGGAGGGGATCATGCGGCGGGCCGGTTTGGAGGACAACGCCCGCTTTTTCGCCTATCACCGGTCCTTCCGCTATCCCCTGGCCGGGGAGTTCAGCTTCACCACCCGGTTGGCGCGCGGCATCAACATCGCCTACGACTGGGGGCTGGAGGTGAGCACCCTGTCTGAGGTGTACCACCGGGTGATGCCGCGCAAGGTGGCCCAGGTCGATCTGGCCGCCAACTACGAGCACAAGCACCAGCCATTGTCCCCTGGCGACGCCTCGGCCGGCCTGCACCGCATGGTGGTGGATATTGCCCGTTTCTTTCTCAACCACCTCCGCTCCCACGGCTACCACCTGACCGACGAAATCGTGGATATGTTGCTCCACACCTACTATCAAAACGCCCTTCTTTTCATCAAAAGCTATTCGGACGACGCAGAGATCAATGGCCTGGCCTATGACCGTTACCAGGAGGAGCAGGCGGTGGCCCACTTCCGCTCCTTTGTCTGGGAAGCGTGGGAGCAGAGCAAGGGGCCGCACGAATCCACCCTCATCCCTTCCTGGAACCGGGTGATCTACTCGGTGCCCGATATTTACGAGCAGTTGCTCGAGGCGGTGGAGGCGGATAATGCCTGAACCTGCCGGCCGGAGGTTTTTGCGCCGTCTTTACCGGACGGCTGTGGACGCGGTGCGGCCAGAGCCCCTGGTGCGCCGCTGGTTGCGGGTCACAGAGGGACGAACGCTTTTGATCGGTCCCCCCGGCAAGGCGCCAGAGCGGGTTCACCGGTTGGGAGAAGGGGGCCGGGTCTTTGTATTCGGCAGCGGCAAAGCCGCTTTGGGCATGGGGCAGGGCACAGTGGCGGCGCTCGGCGGCCTGGTGGCGGGCGGTCTTTTGATCGCGCCCCATTCTGGGACCTGTCCGCCCCTGGAGGTAATGGCGGCCGAGCATCCAGTACCCGGAAGGGGGAGCGTGGCGGCGGGCGATCGGCTGCTTGCCGATCTGGCGGAACCGGGGCCAGAAGACTTTGTGTGTTACCTGCTGTCCGGCGGCTCGTCGGCCCTGTTGGAAAAGCCCGTGCCGCCGGTCACCTTGGCCGAGTTGCAAGAGCTTACCCGGATGCTGCTGCGGCGCGGCGTGCCGATCCACGAGCTCAATGTGGTGCGCAAGCACCTTTCCCTGGTCAAGGGAGGGCGGCTGGCCGCCTGCCTGCGCGCACCGGCCGCAGTGCTGGTGATCTCTGATGTGATCGGCGACGACCTGGCGATCATCGGCTCCGGCCCTTTTACCGCTGATCCCTCTACCTATGCTGACGCCCGCCAGGTGTTGGTGGAGGCGGGCGTGTGGGAGCAAGCCCCGGCCTCGGTGCGCGTGGTGATCGAACGCGGCATGGGGAAAGAGTTGGCGGAGACACCGTCGGCCATCCCGGCCAGCGTGAGCCAGCATATCATCGGCGCCAACCGCATCGCCCTGGAGGCCGCGGCGGCGGCCTGCCGGCAACGCGGCGTGCCGGTGCATCTCCTCTCCAGCCGTTTCAATGGCGAAGCACGGGAGTTGGGGCGCTTTCTCGTGGCCGTGGCCCAAGAGATCCTCGCGTCAAGCCAACCGTTTTCACCGCCTGTTTGCCTGTTGGCCGGCGGAGAGACCACGGTCACGGTTCAGGGGAAGGGAACAGGCGGGCGCAACCATGAAGTGGCCCTTGGCGCCCTCCTTGCTTTAGGAGAGGACGCGGAAGGGATATCCCTGCTCGCCGCCGGCACCGATGGCGTGGACGGAACGGCGCAAGCGGCCGGCGCGTTCGCCGACGCCTTGGCGCGGAGGCGGGCCGCTGACCTCGGCCTTGATTTGGCCGCCTTTTTGGCCGCCAACGACTCTGCCGGTTTTTTCGCCAAGATCGGCGGTCAGGTAGGAGATGGCCCAACCGGCACCAATGTCATGGATTTTGTCGCCGTCCTGGTGGGTGACGGCCAATGGAACCAAGCCGAGGAAACAGCCCGCTGAAAAAACGGGCTGTGTGCGGCACAAGGACGTGGGGCCGAATTCCGCCGGCTCTTTTTGTGTTTCTCTAGCCGGCTGCCGTGCCAAAGGCTCCAGGGGCGCAGACCGAACCGGGCCGTGCCCCTGGAATATCTGAAACGGCGCCAAGAAATTCGAGATGTTGGCTGAAATTTTCGTTTTGGCCAACCGTGGTCGGAAAAGCCAGGAACGGCTTTTTTCGACGGACTGATAAGGAGGAGGCATGAGCACCAGGCACCGGTTCTCCACCGCCTTGCGGGAATATACCCGCAAACAGATCGAGCAGCTCGCCACGGCCGATGTGGTGGTCGGCATTCCGGCCTATTACAGCGACGACACCATTGCCCACGTGATCCGTCAGGTGGCCGCTGGCCTCGAGCGCCATTACCCGGAGTTGCGCTGCCTGGTGATGGTGGCCGACGGCGGCTCCACGGACGACACCCGGGAGGTGGCCCAGAACGTGGGAGCGCACCAGTACAACTTTGATATCATTACCACCATCTACCGTGGCATCCCAGGCAAGGGAAGCGCCTTTCGCGCCGTGTTCGAGGCGGCCCGTTTCCTCCAGGCCAGGGCGGTGGCGGTCTTTGACTCTGATCTGCGCTCCATCACCCACCAGTGGGTGAAGAACATCCTTGATCCGGTTTTTCGCGGCTACGATTTCGTGGCTCCCGACTATCTGCGCTACAAGTTCGACGGCACGATCACCAACACCATTGCCTACAACCTCACCCGGGCCCTATACGGGATGAACATCCGCCAGCCGATCGGCGGCGATTTTGGCCTCTCCCTGCCCCTGGTCAAACACTACCTGGACCACGATGTGTGGGAGAGCGAGATCGCCAAGTTCGGCGTGGATATCTGGATGACCACCAGCGCGGTGACCGGTGGCTTTAAGATCTGCCAGGCGCGACTCGGGGCCAAGATCCACGGCGAAAAGGATCCGGCCGCCGATCTGGGCCCCATGTTCCGGCAGGTGGTGGGCACGATCTTCCGGCTGATGGAAGAGAACGTCTCTTTTTGGCGGCGGGTGGAGACGGTGACCACCCCGCCCACCTTTGGCGATGCGGTGGATGTGGAGCCGCCTCCCTTTGAGATCGACGTGGCGCAGCTCATCGCGTATTTCCAGCTCGGTTTCCAGAATTTTGGGCCGGTGTGGCGCAACATCGTTGATCCCCAGGACTTTCCCGTGATCGAGAGCCTGGCGCAAAAAGGAGCGGACAACGACTTCGACCTGCCGGGTGAGGCGTGGGTGCGGATCGTCTACCGCTACGCCCGCACCTTTTGCCGCACTCCCCGGCAGCGGATGAAGGTGCTCGACACCATGATTCCCCTGTACAACGCCCGGGTGGCGTCGCTTGTCACCCGTTTGCGCGACAAGGATCAAGCCGCGGCCGAGGCGTATTACGACGCTCAAGCCGATCTCTTTTTGGCGATGAAACCCTATCTCCTGGCCCTTTGGGACGAGGAGGGGTGATGGGTGGTGCGTTGGCCTTCCTCCTGGGGCCAAGGGAGGTCGCCGCGGCGCTCCACCAGATAGCAGAACCGCGCCCAGGTGACGCGCTGGCCAGAGACCGGGCACTCAAGGGTCACCTTGGCGTCGGTCAGGCCGACCACCCGCCAGTCTCCTTGACGAGGACCGCCGGTGATCCGCAGGCGCTCGCCAACCTGGAAAGGGTAAGGGGTGAAGATGGCAACTCCGTTGTCCATGCTGTCCTCCTCTCAGCCTGTGGGAAGCCTCCTCCTTTTTCTTTATTCAACGCCGTTGGCCGGCAACTGTCAATCCAGAAGCGGCCGTCGCAGTGCTGACAGGACGTAAAGGGAAGACGCGGGAATGAAAAAAGAGAGTTCCGGCCTTGCCGTGGTGCTGGTTGGGCCGCAAGGACCGCGCAATATCGGCGCCGTCTGCCGGGTGATGCGCAACTTCGGCTACCGCGACTTGCGGTTGGTGCAACCGGCCTGCAATCACCGCTCGCTTGCCGCCCGCTATGCAGCGGTCCGTTCCCAGGATCTGCTGGACCAGGCCCGTGTCTACCAGAGCCTTGCCGCAGCGGTCGCCGACTGCCGGTTGGTGCTCGGCACCACCAGGCGGTTCGGCAAGAACCGGCAGCAGTGTGTGCTGCCCGAGGAGCTCGCAACGATGACCGCCACGGTCGCAGGCCGGACCGCTCTGGTCTTTGGCCGGGAGGACAATGGGTTGACCAACGCCGAGTTGCAGCAGTGCCACCGGTTCGTCACCATTCCCACGGATCCGCAACTCCCCTCCATGAATCTTGCCCAGGCGGTGACCGTCTGTCTCTACGAAACGGCCAAGGCGCGTTTCCTGCCCGGTGGGGTGGAACAACAGGAGCCGCCGGCTGCGGCCGGAGAGGTAGAGGACATGTACGCCCATATGCGCGAGGTGCTTCTCGCCATCGGCTATCTCAACCCGCAAAATCCTGACCATATTCTGCAAACCTACCGGCGGATCTTTGGGCGCGCCTTGCTCTCGGCCCGCGAGGTGCGCGTTTTGCGCGGCTTGTGGCATGCGGTGGCCGTGGCCGCCAAGAGGGGCGATTCTGCAAAGGACCGTTCATCTTTTTGATTTGTCGTCAGATTTCGGGATGGTTGCCCGCTATCGCTGGTGGTGAGGCGTAAGGCGTCTGCGGCGCGCTCTCCTGCGACTGGAGGCCCCCTTTTTGCTTGACACCATTCATCTGGCCGATATACGATTGTAATCGTTTAACATTTTGCCGCCTCCCCGCCAGGCAGGTCGCTTCGTTCTTTTGCTATCCATGTGAAATATAAATAATTTTGAGACGACATCTTCATGCAGCCAGTGGAGCAGGAGTACGTCAAGAACGTTGACAAGTTGGTGCCCCGGCCGGACATTGCCCTGGAGGTATTACAGCTTGCCTATGACGGCGGATGTGACTTCCAGGAACTGGGGGCCAAGATCGAGCGAGATCCCAGCCTAACCGCCAACATGCTCCAACTGGCCAACTCGGCCTATTTTGGCCATATGCGCAAGATTTCCTCTGTGCACGAGATCCTTGTGCGCCTTGGCCTCGAAACGGTGAAGATGATCGTCATTACCAGCGCTTCCATCGGTCTGCTCAAGGACCCCCAGGAAGCGTACAACCTGGACGCGGGCATGTTGTGGCAACACAGCTACGCCACGGCGGTCTTGTCGTCGATCATCGGACGTTACGCCAGGGTGAAGAACAGCGCCGCCCTCTACACCGCCGCCCTCCTCCACGACGTGGGCAAGGTCGTGCTCAACCGTCCTCTGCAGGCGGCCTTGCTCAACCGGGAGGAACAGGAGGTTGCCGATTCCACCTTGGTGATGGAACAGCGGCTGCTCGGCACCGATCATGCCCGGGTGGGGATGTTTCTTCTTGAAAAATGGGGCCTGCCGGCGGCGATCACCGTACCGGTGGGGTTTCATCATGAGTTTCACAAGGCGTTGATCCACAAGCTGCCAACATTGGTCGTCCACTTGGCCAACCTGCTGGTGGAGGGGATGGGGTTTGTGGCCGAAAATGGTCCCCGGCCCGCGGTCGAGGATTTTGTCGATGAGCGTATCTATACGGCTGTGCCGGGCTTTCACCGCAACATGGAAGACATCATCGACGAGTTCTACGAAAAGATCCACGGCCTGGACAGCGGCGGGATGGGGTAACAGCCCGTTGCACACCGGTAACTGGTCCGCGAGGTTGCGACTTCGGCAGACGAAGGAGTAACCCGTGACCAGTTGCTTTCCTGCAACCAGAACGGCCGGAACAGGCAGGCCAAAGGAAGGCGACGTGAAGGGGATCATTTTCAATCTGCTCGAGCAGTTTTGTTGTGCGCGCCTGGGCGAGCCGGCCTACGACCGCCTGGTTGACGGCCTTGACGGCCTGGCGCATGATCCGCGTTTGATGATTGCGCCCGGCACTTACGCTGATGAGGATTTTTTGCTTCTGGTGCAGGCGGTGGCCCGCGGACTCGCGGTGGACGATGCGGAACTGTTGCGCGAGTTTGGCCGGTTCGCCCTCGCCCGTCTGGCCGAACGGTATCCCGACTTCTTTACCCCTTTCCGTCATCCTAGGGATTTTTTCCGCTTCGTGGGCATGGTGCACCACGTGGAGGTGAGTAAACTCTACCAGGGCGCCACTGTGCCCCGTTTCGCCTGTCAGGAGGCCGAGGACGGCGCGCTGCTTCTCAGCTATCGGTCCGAACGCCGGCTTTGTCCTTTTGTCGAGGGGTTGATCGCCGGAGTCGGGAGACATTACGGCACGGGCATCGAGTGCCGCCACGAACGATGCATGAACGCAGGGGCCACGGCCTGCGAGTTTCGTCTGCGTTTTCCCTCGGATGCTCCGCCGGCGCATGAAGGAGGGGCGGCGGTTCCATGACGCCTGACGCCCTGCAGAGAAAAATCGCCCGGCTGGAGCATAAGGTCCGGCTCCTGGAGAATATGGTCGAGGAGAACAGCCGGACCGCCTTTCTTGAAGGCCAGCGGCGGATGGCGATCAATTCCTTGCTCGCCCTTTCCTTGCGGAGCGGGAGCCGGCGGCGGTTTCTCGCCAGCGCTCTGGAGATCCTTTTGGCGCAGGAGATCTTTGCCATTGAAGGCCGGGGAGCGCTGCTGCTCGAAACGGAAGAGGGGTTCGAGGTGGCGGCGGAGCAGGGGTTTTCCCATGCGGCCGCCTGCTGTGCGGACAAGCGGGACGGCCTGTGCCACCGGGCCCTGCGTACTGGAATGGCGCTCTTTTCCGCCGCTGCTGCCGCCGAGGCCCGGCGGCGCTGCACCGCCGGCTTGCCCGCGGGCCTTGATGTCTGCGTGGTGCCGGTGCGCTTGGGCGAGCGGCCGCTCGGCGCTTTTTGCCTTGCCCTTCCCGGCGGAGTGGTGCCGGCGGAAGCGGACCGGCATTTTTTGGCCGGCGCTGCGGATATCGTGGCCAGCGGCCTCCAGCGCTTCTGTTACGAGGAGGACCTGGCCGCTTATCAGAGCAACCTTGAGGAACTGGTCAGCCAAAAAATCCGGGAGTTGCAGCGGGCGGAGGAGCGTTTTCGCGATATCTTTTTGTATTCCCAGGCGGGCATCTACCAAAGTTGGCTCGACGGCAGGTTCCGCACCTGCAATCCGGCGATGGCCCGGATGTTGGGTTACGGCTCTCCAGAAGAGATGCAGCGCCAGGTGAAGGACATCGCCCGCCAGGTGTACGCCGATCCGGGCGAGCGGGCGGCGCTTGTGGAACGGCTGCGCCAGGGGCCGGTCCAGGATCATCTCGTCCGGTTGCGGCGGCGGGACGGGCGCATCATCCACGCGCTGCTCTCCGCCCGGTTGGTGGACGAGGAGCAGGAGGCGCAACCGTATATCGAGGGCCAGGCCATCGACATCTCCGACCGGATCGCGGCCGAGACCGCCTTGGCGGAGGAGCGCAACCGCCTGGCTGTCACCTTGGCGTCCATTGGCGATGGCGTTATCACCACGGACACCGAAGGCCGAGTGGTGCTGTGCAATCCAGTGGCGGAAGAGCTTACCGGCTGGCCGCTGGCCGAGGCCAAAGGCCGCCCCCTTTGCGAGGTGCTGCGCCTGGTGGACGGCAAAACCGAGCAACCGCTGCCCGATCCCGTGGCCGCGGTGTTGGCGCGTGACGGCCTGCTTGCCCTGGAGCGGGACTGCGTGCTCATCGCCCGCGACGGCCGCCGTCTGTTGATCG
>WFOD01000311.1 GCA_015488275.1 Deltaproteobacteria bacterium | reverse complement strand
GTGCTGTAGGTCTCAGCGCTCGGCACGTCGCGGCCGTGGCAATCCATGCAGTTGTTCTGCGAGGTGATGCCGTTGGCCGCCACGTTGAACAGCGGCGTGTGGCGCGGCTTGTAGGCGCCGTCCTTCCAGGCGTTCAGCATCCGCGCTGTCTCCATTGCAATATCGGCCGCCAGGCGGGCGCAGCGCTCGGCCCGGGCATCGGAGAGAAAGGCCTCGCCCTCGGCCCGCATCCAACGGCCCACCGAGATGTGGCACACCGGGGTGCCGGCGATGGTCTTGTTCTGCAGCTTGGCCTTGGCCCGCCCCTGCTTGGGCTGGTAGGACGGCAGTTCGGTGTAGGAGTAGAAAAAGGCGAGATCGTTTACCATTGCCTCGGCGATATCGGTATCGTTGGTCACCAGGCCGATAACCGTGCCGGCGCCGGTCAGGGTGCCGCACAGCGCTCCCCAGCCGGCTAGGCCGCCGTGGGCCCAACGCATCCCGTCGATGGGGAAATCCTTCCACCGGCCCCCCACCTTGGAGCGCAGCTGCTCGGCAAAGCCGGCGATCACCGAAGAGGCGCACCAGCGTTTGAAGTAGTTTTCATGGGTAATGGCGGCCACTGTGGCCGGATCGAGCTTGGTGTAGCCGAACTCCGTCTTGTAGCCGTACGCATGGGCCTTTTTCTCGCTGCCCAGAACGGCCGAGGCCAGGGCGACGCCGGCCATCGCCTTGGTCGAGGCGGAAAGGAAATCGCGACGGGACACATCTGTCTGGCGATCATGTTGCATGTCGTACTCCTCCTTGGCTTTAATGTTTTCGCGGGTCTCGCTGGTGGCCGGCCACCCGCTTGTTCCACAGAGTAGTACTTTGCCGCTCGTGGTCAACGTGGCAAATTGTCGCAACCAAGAAAGAATCGCCCTGTGGTCAGCTACATTATTCCTCCCCGCGGGTCTTGCGCCAGACCGGCAGCTCCGGATGGAGCCGGACGAAGCGCGCATCCCGCCCGATGCGGGAATTCATCTTGCGATTGGCGATGAGAATGCCGCCGAGGCGCAGGCCGTCCTCCACCATGAGCTCGAAGCGGCGCTGCGTTTCTCCATCGTGAAAGGGCCGGAAGTAATAGATCACATCAAAGCGGTGGTAGGCATCGAACGCCCAAATATCGGTGGCAGCCACCCGCTCCTCGCCCAGCAGTTCCCGGGCGATCCGGCAAGGATAGGGATCCTTCTCAATACCGAACACCTCAAAGCCCATGACCTCGGCGATCAGGAGCACGTTGCCAATGCCGGCACCGATATCGAGAAAGGACCACGGGCCAGTGGCCGGCGCGTGCCGCTCCAGGTAGCGCCGGACAAAGAGGATCTGGTCAAAGGCCTGGCGGGTGTCCATGGCCACGAAGGGATATTCGCGGCTGGTGTCGTTGGCCGTCCGCCGCTGGGCCTTGCGGCTGTGGTAGCCGATAAAGCGATTGATGATGGCAAAATAGATATCGCGCTCGTCGTCGTGCATGGCCGCCTACTATAGCAGGCCGGCGCCCCCTCTCGCAGCCCCTTTTCGCCCATCAGCCCATCAGCCACGGCCACGGCCGCAGGGCGGCTTCCGCGACGACGAAGATGGCGCATCGTCCACCAAGGGAAGCAAAAGGGTGAAGATCGCGCCGCGGCCCGGCTCACTCTCCACCTCCACCGAACCAGAAAGCTCGCGGGCGATCCGCTCCACAATGGTCAAACCCAGTCCCGGACCATGCAGCTTGGTGGAATGGAAAGGGCGAAAGATCTTATCCCGCTCTTCTGGCGCAATACCTGGCCCGTTGTCTTCAACCACGAGGCGCAGCCGCTCCCCGTCCAACCGGGTGGCCAACCGGATCTCGCCTCCATCGGCCACCGCTTCCCGGGCGTTTTCCACCAGTCTGTCCAAGGCCTCGCGCAACCGCGCCTGATCAGAGACGATCTTGTCCACGGCGGGGTCAAGCTCCATCTCCACCCGCACCCCCCGCTCCGCCACGGCGGCGCGTACATCCTCCGCCACCTCGCCCATCAGCTCGTTTGGCCGGCAAAAGGACAGCCGCAGAGGGGGCGGATGGGCGAAGCTCATGAACAGCGAAGTCAGGTCGTTGAGCTTGCGGACCTCCTCCTCGATGATCGACAAGAACTCGGTCAACAACTCGCCACGGAAGTGCTTTTTCAAATAGCTGGCGGCCATGCCGATGGAATGCAACGGGTTACGGGTCTCGTGCGCCAGGGCGGCGACCATCTCCTCCATCGCGTGCCGCTGCTCATCCGCTTGCTGCCGGCGGATGGTTTGCTCCCGCTCGTCGAGGGCGAAACGGAAGTCCTTGACCATCTGATTGAAGGCCTCGAGGAGTTCGCCGATCTCGTCGCCGCACGATTCCCGATAGACCACGCACTGGCGGCAGTCCCCCAACTTCTGGGCAAAGGTTCCCTGCACCGTGCCGTGGCAGTAGGTGCCGGCAATGGACCAGCAGCGCAGCCGGCCGTAGGCGGGGCAGTCCTTTTTGTCGCATCCCAGCCGCTCCCAGCACTTGACAATGTGGGGATTGTCCGCCTCCACCGCCAGATCGCCGGCGCGGAAGGCCTCCATCTTTTCTTTCAGCTCCTTGAGCTCCCGCAGGGCCTGGAGTCGCTTGCTCTTCGCCATTCTCGCCCACCCCAACCGTGACCGTCACCCTATCCTCCGGGCAACAGGCCGTGATTCTTCATCTTTGTCCGCAACTGTTTGCGGGAGATGCCCAACAGCCGCGCGGCCCGAGACTGGTTCCAAGCCGTTTTGTCCAAGGCCTTGCGGATGATCCGCCGCTCCATCTCCGGCAAGTTCAGCTCATCGCAGCCGCACCCCTCTTCGGCAGGGGACTCCCGCAACTTGGCCGGCAGGCACTCGGCGTTGATCTCGTCGTAGGGACACAGAATCACCGCCCGTTCGATGACGTTCTCCAACTCTCGCACGTTGCCCGGCCAATCGTACTGCATAAGGATATCGAGCACCTCCCGGCTGAAGCCCCGGATCTCTTTTTTGTTCTTCCGGCGAAAGGTATCGAGATAGTAGGCGGCGATGAGGGGAATATCCTCCTTGCGCTCCCGCAACGGCGGCATACGGATGGTGATGACGTTGAGCCGGTAGTAGAGATCAGCGCGAAACTCCCCCTTTTCCACCTCCTTTTCAATGTCCCGGTTGGTGGCCGACAGGACCCGCACGTCCACCTTCACCTTGCTGGTGCCGCCCAGCCGGTGGATCTCCTTTTCCTGCAAAAAACGCAACAGCTTCTTTTCCAGCGCGTAGTCGAGATCGCCGATCTCATCGAGGAACACGGTGCCGCCCTGGGCCATTTCAATGAGCCCCACCTTGCGATCGGCCGCGCCGGTAAAGGCGCCCTTCTCGTAGCCGAACAGTTCGCTCTCCATCAACTCACTGGGGATGGTGGTGCAATCGATGGGGATGAACGGCCGGTCGGCGCGCAAGGAGGTATAGTGGATGGCCCGGGCCACCAGTTCCTTGCCCGTCCCCGACTCACCGAGGATGAGGATGTTGGCGTCGGTCTTGCTCACCCGCCGGATGAGAGAGAAGACCTCTTGCATGGCCTTGGACTTGCCGATGATGTTGAGAAACTGGTGCCGGCCAGGGATGTCCTCGCCGGCCAAGCGCTCCTCGGCCAAGAGCACATCCCCCACCACGCTCTCCAAATGATCGAGGTTGACCGGCTTGGTCAGATAGGTGTACGCCCCCTTGCGCATGGCGTTCACCGCCAACTCAATGGTGCCGTAGGCGGTGAGGAGGATGAAAGGGATCTCCGGCGCCTGGGTCTTGACCTTTTCCAGCAGTTGCTCGCCGTCCATGCCCGGCATCTTGTAATCGGAAATAACGAGGTCGTAGTGCCGCCCCTGGAACATGCTCAGGGCCTCTTCTGCGCTGCGCGCGGTCTCCACGCTGAACTCCTCGTTGCTGAGCGCCGCGGCCAGCACTTTGAGGGAATTCACCTCGTCATCAACGATGAGAATCTTGCGCTTCATTCGCCTGTCTCCTCCTTTGTCCCCGGATCTTGCGGCAAAACAAGGGTAAAGACGCTGCCACGCCCCACCTCGCTCTCCACCTCCAGATCGCCACCGTGTTCCTTGGCGATTTTCTTCGAGATCGCCAGGCCCAAACCGGTGCCGCGGGTCTTGGTGGTGAAAAACGGGTTGAAGATGAGCCCTATCTTTTCTTCGCTGATGCCCGGCCCGTCGTCCGCCACTTCCAGGCGCACCACGCCCGCCGCTGCCCCGGTGGCGATCCGCACCGTGCCGCCGGAAGCCAAAGCATCAAAAGCGTTGACCAGCAAGTTGATGAGCACCTGCTTAACCTGGTTCGCGTCGCACAGGGCGGGGGGCAGGTCCGGGGCCAACTCGGCGCGCACCGCAACCCCTTGCTCCCGCGCCTCCTTGTCCATGAGCACCAGCACCTCCCGCACCAGGCGGTTACAGTCCACCGGCACCAGATCCGGCTCCAACGGCCGGGCAAAACCGAGCAGCGTGGTGCACAGCCGGTTGATCCGTCCCACCTCCTCGGCGATCACCTCGACGAACTCTTGAATCAGCCGGCCGGGCGAGTGTTTGCCGATATAGTTGGCCGCGCCGCCAATGGCGTTGAGCGGGTTTTTGATCTCGTGCGCCAAGGTGGCGGCCAGCTCGCCGGTAGCGGCCAGGCGGCAGAGGCGCTCCTGCTCTTCGATCGCCCGGCTGAGCCGCTGGGTCATCTGGTTGAAGGCGTGCGACAACTCGCCGATCTCGTCGTTGCCGCGCACCTGGATCGTCCGGCTCCAGCCCTCTTCGGCCAACCGGTCTACCGCCTCCTTCAAAAGGAGCAGGGGCCGCACCAAGCGGATGATCACCCCAAGGCCAAAGACAAAGGCCGAGGCAAAGGTGATGAGCAGGAGCAAGAAAACCAGCAGCCGCCGGCTCTCGCTGTCAATGGGGCTGATGTTCTCATAACAGACCACCGTGCCAAAGATGAGAAGGGGCACTGCGGCCAGCAAGGCAAAGGCGGCCAACACGCGGTACAGGATACTGCCGCCAAGGCGGCGCAGCACCCGCCGGTCCACCGCAGCGAGAAGCACCACAAAGCCCGCCGGCCGGAAAAGATGGCCGTGCAGCCATACCGGCGAGCCGATCGGCGCTGGAAAGAAAAGAAAGATCGACGAAATACACAACAAACCAAAGCCAAACGCGGTGGCCAGCACCCGTATCTCCCGTGTCCGGTAGTACACGGCGGCGAGCAACATGCTCACCAGGCCGGCGCAGTAGGCAATGCTGATCCAGACCAAGGGGCGGAACTCGCCAAAACGGGGAAATTGCCGGTTGATCTCCGGCAGAAGCAACAAAAGCAAAGGTAAATAGAGAAGGGGCACGTATCGTTTGTTGCCGGGACGGTCCGCGGCAATGGCCACCACCAGGGTCAAAAGCCCTAAGCAGTAGCCAAGGAGGGTCTGGTAGAGCAGGTTCTGATCCCAGCCAAAGGCGTGCACCAGCGCATGGATCAAACTACTGCACGCAAGGATGAGAAAACCGGTGGCGACCAACAAGCAGCGGTCCTGCGCCTGGCGGTCGGCCTCTTGCGCATCGCCATCGTCGGCGGCGCTGGCCCGCCAGGCCCGCCAAGCGATGACCGTGCAGACGATAGCCACCACGATCTCCTCGCAAATATGGTAACCGAGGAGAAACCCGTGATTTGCGATCAACCCTCCAAGCCAATCCATACCCATCCTTTAGCCGTCCGTTAACAGCCCGTTGCCAAACGGACTCTCATGCGGCACAATGGACGCGCCGCCGAATTCCGCTGCTTGCGATCCAGGCTTCAGGCGCTGGCGGTGCATATTCCGTTCCCAAGCGGCCAAAAACGCCCATCCCTCGCCCCAGGCCCTTTCTGGCCAATTCGGCACACCCCTCCCCCCTCTCTTCTGTGCCAAATAGGACACCTGGCTCCCGTTCCTGCCCCTGTTTTACGCTATTTCGGGCAGGAAAAGAAGTGGCACCCTCCTTGCTTCCCCTAACAACGTATCAAGCCCGGGGTCTTCAGGCCGACCCGGCAGTCGGCCATCCGATGCAAACCTCCCTCCAGCCAAAGGGCGAAAAAATCATGCCGGAAACAAAAATCGACCGGATCGTCAACGTCAGCGGCCTTTTGTGCCCCCAACCCAGCCTCGTCACCCGCAAGGTGCTCGAGTCCATGCACAAGGGACAGGTCCTCAAAGTGGTCAGCGACGACCGCCGGACCCTGTCCGGGATCTCCACCGTCTGCCGCCAAGGCAACCATGTCCTGCGGCAGGTGCTGGAAGAGCACGGGCAAATCATCTATCTGATCGAAAAGTAGAAAGGTAAAGGAGGAGACCAATGGCAAAAAAGATCGCCGTGGTAGTGCGCGACCGGCAGAGCGAGGCCCTGCGCATGGCGGTGGGCATCATCCTGCTCGACGACACCATCGCCGTGTTCGTGCTGGACCAGCCGGTGGAGGCCAGCGAGCAGAATCAACTCTATCTCGAGACCATCGCGGACCTGGAATTAGAAACCTACACCAACTGTGAAGAGAACCGGACGATGCGTTTTCTCTCCACGCCAGAGCTGGCAAAAAAACTTCTGGAGTACGACCATATTGTCTTCTACTAGCAGTCCGTCAAAAAAAAGCAGTCGGCCGACATAACCAATAGCCCAGAAGGAGAAAAGTGATGACCGTTCTTTGTCTCATCAAACAGGAACTGGATCAGTCCGGACGCGACATACTTGCCGCCATAGAACAGGAGCACGAGGTCAAACGTATCGACCTGACCCAAGAACAAGACTACGAGGCGATCATCGGCCAGATCGAATCCTGCGACCGGGTGATCTGCTGGTAAGGTCGTGCGCAAGAAATGAGGAGGAATTTCCCATGAAACTTGGTATCCTTGTCAATTCCGATCGCCATCTGTCCGCCATCGTGGGCCTCACCCGAACGGCGGTCGCCCGCGGCCACTCCGTGCAGATCTTCGCCATGGACAGCGGCACCCGGTTGCTTGAGGAGGCCGCCTACCGCGACCTTGCCGCTCTTGACGGGGTGAGCATGAGCTATTGCGATCACAGCGCCAAAGAGCTCGAGGTCAACACCACGGCCGTGCCGGAGAACATCGAGTGCAGCAGCCAGTTCAGCAACGCGGCGATGCACCACAACGCGGACAAGGTGCTGGTGTTGTAGGCCTGGCCCGCGACTTGGCCATTGGCGGCGGCCTGCTCGCCGCCTTGTGCATTCTCTACATTTTCCGCTTCCTCGACGGGAACACCCTGGCGAGTTGGCGGTGGACCTTTACGGCCGCCAATTTTCCCCGGGTGGCGGCCACTCTGCTAGGAACGATTGTCGTCTGCCGCCTTCTTGCCAGGTTCGCACTGGCCGGATCACGCGCAACCGGCCCCAGGCACGCCCTCCTGGCCGCAGGAGCCGTTCTTGCGCCGGCCATGCTGCTGGCCAGGCAGCCGGAGATGCTGCTCGACGCAGGACGTTACCTGATCCAGGCCACCTATCTGGCGGAATACGGCCCCGGCTTTTTTCTCCAACAATGGGGCCGCACGATTCCCGCCTGGACCGACCAACCCCTAGGGGCCATCGTTTACGGCCTGCTCTTCTCCTTCTTCGGGCAAGCACGGACCGTGGTCCTGGCGGTCAACGTCGCCGCCCTGTTCCTCACCCTGTCCCTGACCCACGCCCTCGGACGAACGTTGCTCCGCAGCCAAGAGGCTGGCTGGACGGCGGCGTTTTTGCTCCTGGGCTCGCCCTATCTTCTGGTCCAACTCCCCCTCATGCTGGTCGATATACTCACCATGCTGGCCATGACCCTGGCCATCTTCACCGCCACCAGGGCCCTGCGCCACGGCGGCCGGCTACGCCTGATCTTCGCCGGTCTTGCCCTGGCCCTGGCCCTGTTGGCCAAGTACTCCACTTGGCCCATGTTGCTGGGCATCCCCCTGCTCGTTCCCCTGGCCGCGCCCACCACACCGGCCAAAAGCTTGCTGCGACGGGGAGTGGCCATCATTCTTGTCGCCAGCGGTGCGCTCCTGCCCTACATCGCCGCCACCTGGCCGTTGACCGCCCGGCAACTCCAGATCCTGGCGACCTTTCAGCGCCAAGGCCTGGCCGCTTGGCAGGAAGGGGCCCTCTCCATCTTTTTCTTCCAGAACTGTCCCGCACTCGTCGTCCTGGCCGCCATCGCCCTCTGGCGGGTAGCCCAGCGCAGGGCATGGCGTTACCTCGGACTCTGCTGGTTTATCGTCTTTGCCTTCTTGTTCCACGCCTGGCGCCTGCGGTATCTTCTTCCCTTACTGCCGCTCTTCGCCCTGCTGGCGGCCCTCGGCCTACACGAGACGGTCGCCGACCGCCAGGCGCGGCGGTTCGCCGCCCTGGCCGCCGCCTGTTGGGGGATCACCATTGCCGTTACCGCCTACCTTCCCTTTTTCCGCTCCACCAGCATGGCCAATCTCCAAAAAGCGGCCGCAGCCATCGACCGGCTGGAAACGCCAGCGGTGGAGGTGCTCTTTCTTCCCCAACGCCAAAGCGCTGGCGCCACGGCGGCGGCCGTGCCACTCCTCGACCTTTTCCTTTCCACCCCGATCGTCTGCCGCCAACCGTGGCCAGGCGACCGCCAATCTTCTGGCGCCAGGGAGTACACCCCGCTCCGCTTCAGCCGTGAACTCCCCCTCCCCCTTTTCTACCGGCCAGAAACGCGCCCATCCCTCTCC
>WFOD01000310.1 GCA_015488275.1 Deltaproteobacteria bacterium | reverse complement strand
GGGCGCCCCATCTGCACCGTTGTTGGCCCGCTTGCATAGCAGCCCGTTGAAAAACGGGCTGTATGCGGCACAGGGACGTGCCGCCGAATCGCGCCGGGCTTGAAAAGTCCAAGCAATTCGTGAGGTTGGGCGAAGCTGTGCTTTGCCCAACCGGGGTCGAAAAAGCCAGGGACGGCTTTTTCGACGGACTGATAGCTTCCAGGGCGCGTGCCTCTTCCTTGCATCTGGAGCCCTTGCAATCAGATACCTGGTCCGCGAGGCCGCGGCTCCGGCAGACAGAGGAGTAACCCCGTGATCAGTTACACTGCCACGACGGCCATTGTCGCCGCTGGCGGCAGCGGCCGGCGGATGGGCGGCTCCTGTCCGAAGCAGTTTTTGCCCCTTGCCGGCCGGCCCGTGCTGCGCCATACCCTGGAGCGGCTCAGCGCTTCGCCAGAGATCAGCGCCATGATTCTGGTCCTGCCGCCGGCTGAGCTGGCCGTGGGAGAACGGTTGGCCGCCGGCCTAGGAATCCCGTGCACAGTGGTGGCCGGTGGCGCGAGCCGGCAGGAATCGGTGCGCAACGGCTGTGAGGCGGCGCAAGGGGCGGATATCCTCTTGGTTCACGACGGCGCCCGCCCACTGGTGACCGCAGACCTCGTGGGCCGGGTGGCGCGGGCCGCTGCCGAGCACGGGGCTGCCATCGCCGCAGTGCCGGCCAAGGACACGTTGAAGGAAGTCGATGGCGCGGGGCGGATTCTGCGGACCATTGACCGGGCCGTGGTCTGGCAGGCGCAGACACCGCAGGCCGCCCGCCGGGATCTGCTGCTCCGCGCCTTTGCCGTGGCAGAGGCTGAGGGGTTTGTGGGCACGGACGAGGCTGCCCTCCTGGAACATGCCGGTATCCCCGTGACCGTGGTTCAAGGCGATCCCAATAATCTCAAGATCACCGTGCCCGCCGACTTGCAGGCCGCCGAACGGCTGTTGGGCGACAACGGCGGTTCGGCCGCCGCCGTGCGGGTGGGGCACGGCTATGACGTTCATCGCCTGGTGGCCGGCCGGCCCCTGATCCTCGGCGGTGTCACCATCCCCCATGAGCGCGGCCTGCTTGGCCATTCGGACGCCGACGTGCTGGTGCACGCCCTGATGGATGCGCTCCTTGGCGCCGCCGCGCTTGGCGATATTGGCCGCGCCTTTCCAGACTCCGATCCCCAGTATCGCGGTATTTCGAGCCTGGTGCTCCTCGAGCGGGTGATCGGTATGCTGGCCGGGGCGGGATGGCGACCAGCCAGCGCCGATATCACCGTGGTGGCGCAGGCGCCTCGCCTCTCCCCCTATCTCGACGCCATGCGGGCCAACCTCGTGCGGATCTGCGCCACAGAGGCGGTCAACATCAAGGCCACGACCACAGAGCGCCTGGGATTCGCCGGCCGCGGGGAAGGCATCGCCGCCCATGCAGTGGTCACCGTGGTGGCGCAAGCGGCGGGCTGACGGCAGGAAGACCGCCACAGGCCGGCTCTCATGTTTGCTGCGCCCGCCGCCAGCCGGCCCGCTTCAAACGGGCGACCCGCTCGATATTCCACCGCTGGATCGCTTCCAGGTAGTGTTTCTGGCTCACCTCAAGCAGTTTCATGATCTCTGCCCGTTCAGCCTCGATCTCCGCCTGCTCGCCCGGATAGAGCTCGAGCCAGCAGGCGTAGCCCTGATCAAAGATAAAGGCCGGCGTCACCTCATCCGGGGCGCGCTGGAGCTTGCTGGCCGCCAGCCCGCGGGCCAGGTCCATGTCGTACTCGATGACCCAGCCGTTGTCGTTGATCATGCTCGTCTCGTCAAAGGCGGCGTCGCCCGGACAGTTGGGGCAGAAAATGCGGAGAACCACTTCTGGGATCATCACGTTGTCCCGTAAATGGAGCCGCACCGACTCCCGGCCGCAGACACATTGCTTGCGAATGTCCATGCACATCTGTATCACCTTTACGGTTTAGTTAGGAAATTTTCTTGATTATAAACCGGGAGGGGGAGGGTTGTAAACAGGATTTTTTTTATCCTGTTTTCGCGTCCGCCTCTCCTTGCGCGGCAGGGGAATGGGAGGTGCGGCTCAACTCGCGCCCGCCGCCTCGGCAAACGAGGTGTCCACGAACTCCTCCAGGTCGATCTTGCTCTTCATCACGCCCATGTTGTCGTGCATGTAGTCCTGGATGAGTTCGAGGTCCTCCAGTACTGGCAGGAGATTGTCCGTGGTGATCCGGTCGGGTGGGTCAAGGAGCACCCGCTTGATGACCTCTTCTTTCTGGCCGAGAAATTCGGCTCCCATGACCGCCGCTTCGGCCGGATTGCTGGCGATGAACCGGCCGGCCTTGACCAGAGAGTCCACCAGTTCGTGCACCGCGTCGCCGTGGCGCTGGATCACTTCTTCGCGCACCACCAGGGTGCAGCACGGGTGCTCGGGCCAGATGTCTTTGGAGAGGCAAAATTCTTCGCCGTATCCCTCGGTGACCGCTTGGGAGCCAAAGGGTTCGGCCACGATGAAGCCGGCGATCTCGCCATCTTCGTCGTACTGGATGGCCTGCGGCATCTGGCCCGGGGCCATGACCTCAAGCAGGACGTCCTTGCCCGCGCCTGGCTCGATGCCCGCTTCGCTCAAGAGCTTGTGGAGCAGCATGTGATGGATGGAGAGCTGGTAGGGGATGATGACCACCTTGCCACGGAAATCCTCGATGGACGAGATGCCCGCCTTCTTGTTTTTGATCAGGATCGAGCCAGACTTGTGAGAAAATAAGACCAGGCGCGACTTGATCCCCGACTTGTAAAGGTCCATAGCCGTAGGCGCGAGCACGAAGGCGGCGTCCACCCGTCCTTCAGAAAAGGCGGCGGCCATTTCCTGCCAGCTCGCCACCGGCTGGTTGGCGATGGACAGGTACTGGAACTTGTGGTCCCCACGGGCGGCAAGCGCCTGGGCCACGCCGAGTACGAGGTGGTCGGTGATCTTCAAGTGACCGACGGTGAGCGTCACTATGGCCATGCGGAACTCCCTTGTGGTTTGGCGAGTGCGTGGATCGGGCGGGGTGAACCGGCCGCCGCCAGCGGCTTGTGGGCCCGGCGTCTTCCTCATTATATAAAAACAGCGGGGGGACGGAAGGAGAAAAAAGGATCAGGCCAGGGGGTACTCGGCCTCCACCCGGTGGGTCGCCCCTTTGGGCGAGAGAAAGCTCGAGTATAGGCGGAAGGCCTGGACGGTTGTGACATCGCTGGCGAACAGGTTGTTGCCGGCCACAAAGCGGCCAAGCCGTTCGCGCGGCGGCGGCGTCCGGAACCGCGCCAAGGTGATGTGGGGAGAAAAGCGGCGGCGTTCCGGCTCTACGCCTGTGTGCGCGAGAACGCTTTCGATCCGGCGCTGGAGCAGATAGAGGGTATCGTCGGCCTCCACGCCGGCCCAAAGCACCCGCGCGCCCTTGCGCCCCCCAAAGCAGCCGATCCCTTTGACTTGCAAGCTGAAGGCTGGCGCGCGCACCGTGGCCAACGCGGCCGTGATGTCGCGGAACATGGCGCCGTCCACCTCGCCGATAAAGCGTAAGGTCAGGTGAAACTGCTCTTCCGGAACCCAGCGGGCGCCGGGCAGGCCGTGCGCCAGACCGGCGAGTTGCCGGCGGATTTTGCCGGGCAGGGGGATGGCCACAAATAAGCGGTACATGGTCTTACCGTTTACCGGAAACAGGCTCGATTGACAACCAGGAAGCGATCGAATAGGTTGCGGCCCATGCGCCAGGATATGAGTCTCTCCCTTTCCAGCATTCGAGGGTGGCTCTGCGTCTCCATCGCCGCCCCCTCTTTGGAGGCCGCCGCCTCCCTGGCGGCGGCCAACGAGGCGCTGGCCGACTGTTTCGAG
>WFOD01000309.1 GCA_015488275.1 Deltaproteobacteria bacterium | reverse complement strand
GCGGCCAACTGGCGGACGAGCTGAACCTGGTGGAAGGGATGCGTTTTGGACCGCAAGCGGCCCGCCGGCTTGAGCTACGGCGCAAGAAACACGTGCTCATTCTCGGCGCCGATGGTTTCATCGGCAACCATCTGAGCGAACGGCTGCTCGACTCAGGGCGCTACGAGGTGCACGGAATGGACCTCTCCACCTCTGCCATCGGCCGCCTCCTCGGCCGGCCAGGGTTTCACTTCCGTGAAGGCGACATCGCCATCATGCGCGAATGGATCGAGTACCACGTGCGCCGCTGCGATATCGTGCTGCCGCTCGTGGCCATCGCCACCCCGGCCTTGTACGTGAAAAGGCCGCTGGAGGTCTTTGAGCTGGACTTCGAGGAAAACCTGCGCATCGTGCGCTACTGCGCCAAGTACGGCAAACGGATCATCTTTCCCTCCACGTCAGAGGTGTACGGCATGTGCGCCGACGCGGAGTTCGACGAGGCTGACTCTCCCCTGGTGCTCGGTCCGATCCGCAAACAGCGCTGGATCTACTCCTGCGCCAAACAGATGCTCGACCGGGTGATCTGGGCCTATGGCGCGCAAAAGGGCCTGCGTTTCACCCTGATCCGGCCCTTCAACTGGATCGGCCCACGGCTCGACTCCCTGGACTCGGCGCGTATCGGCTCTTCCCGGGTCATCACCCAGTTCATCGCCAACCTGGTGGAAGGCGCGCCCATCCGCCTGGTGGACGGCGGCCGGCAGAAGCGCTGCTTCACCGATGTGCGCGACGGCATCGATTGTTTGTTCCGCATCATCGAAAATCAAAACGGCCGGGCCGACGGCCAGATCTTCAACATCGGCAATCCGGACAACGAACTCTCCGTCCGCGAGCTGGCCGAGATGCTGGTGGCCAAGTTCGAAAGCCACCCCCTGCGCCGCCACTTTCCCCCATTCGCCGGCCTGCGGGAGGTGGAGGCGCGCTCCTTTTACGGCCCAGGCTATCAAGATGTGCAGCACCGCCGGCCGTCCATTCGTCGGGCCCGCACCCTGCTCGGCTGGCGTCCCCAGGTGCCCCTGGAGGAATCGGTGGAGATCACCTTGGACTACTTCCTGCGCGACGCCGTGGCGCGCATGGAGCACAACGGGTGCCTTGGCCGATGATCCCCCTGGGCCTGCGCATCGATGTGGACACCTTGCGCGGCGCGCGGCAGGGCGTTCCGGTCCTCCTCGATATCCTGGCCGCAGCGGGCGTACGGGCCACCTTTTTCTTTTCCGTCGGGCCGGACAACATGGGCCGTCATCTCTACCGGCTGGCCAATCCGGCCTTTTGCGCCAAAATGCTGCGAAGCCGGGCTCCATCCCTGTATGGCTGGGAGATCCTGCTGCGGGGACTTTTGTGGCCAGGCCCCCGCATCGGCCCTCGCTGCGCGGCGCTTATCCAGCGGGCCGCGGCCGCGGGCCACGAAATCGGCTTGCACGCTTGGGACCACCATGCCTGGCAGGCGCGGGCCGGCCGCTGGTCTGAAGCCGAGTATACCGCTCACATCGCGCGCGGCTGGCGGGAGCTTACGCGCATCGCCGGCCGGCCGCCGGTGGCGGCCGCCGCCCCGGCCTGGCGGATCACCGAGGCCGGCCTGCGCGCCCGGAGCCGCTTTCCCGCCGCCTACAACAGCGACTGCCGCGGGAAGCGGCCCTTCCAACCCCTGGTGGACGGCGCGGCCGTCGGCCCGCCCCAGGTGCCCACCACCTTACCGACCTACGACGAAGTGGTGGGGAGAACTTGCCGGCCCGACACGTACAACGCCTTTATCTTCCGCCAGATCCATGCTGAGCGGTGCAACGTTCTCACCGTCCACGCCGAGGTGGAAGGCGGGGTCTGCCGAGAGCTGTTCGCCCGTTTCTTGCAGCAGGCGGCAAAACGCGATATCCGGCCCGTTCCCTTGGGGCGCTTGGCCCGGCCAGAACCTGGCAGCGATCACTTGCCCCCTGCGCCGGTGCGAAGGGCGACGGCGCCAGGCCGCGCCGGCTGGCTGGCCGTGCAGGGGCCGACGTCCTGGCCTGCAACGCCAACAAGGAAAGAGTTGCGATGAGCGCCCCGGCCCGGACATCTCCCGTCTCCGGCCTTGTCCCCGTTCTTTTGGTCAGCGGCTTGTATCTGCTTCTCTATCTTGCGCCCCTGGGGCTGCGGCCCCTCTTTGTGCCCGACGAAACCCGCTACGCCGAGATCCCGCGCGAAATGCTGGCCAGCGGCGACTGGCTCGTGCCGCGCCTCAACGGTCTCCTCTACTTTGAAAAGCCGCCCCTCGGCTACTGGCTCCACGCCGCCAGCCTCTATCTCTTTGGCTACAACAGGTTCGCCCTCCGCCTTCCTTCAGCCTTGGCCGTGGCCGGGACGGCGGTCCTGCTCATCCTCCTTGGCAGGGCGGCGCTGCCCGCCAACGACGGCCGGCGCCAGCACCTCCCTTGGCTGCTGGCCGCCATCTACCTCACCTGCATCGAGACCGTGGCCGTGGGCACTTTCACCGTGCTCGACAGCTTGCTCACCTTCTTCCTCACCGCCACGGTGACCGCTCTCTTTTTCGCCGTACATAGCAAGACCATCCTCCGGCGACAAGGGATGGCGGCGCTCGCCGGCTTGGCCTGCGGCTGCGCTTTTCTCACCAAGGGCTTTCTCGCCTTTGTCGTTCCCGCCCTTGCCGTGTTCCCCTGGCTGGTCTGGCGGGGAAGCGTCCGCAGCTCGTGGCGGCTTGGCGGCGTTTGCCTTGGCGTCGCCATCGCCGTCGTCCTGCCGTGGGGGGTGGCCATCCAGTTGCAAGCCCCGGACTTCTGGCGGTTTTTTGTTTGGAACGAGCACATCCGGCGCTTTCTCGCCGCCAACGCCCAACATGCGGAGCCAGCTTGGTTCTTTCTCCTCACCGCGCCGGCCATGTTTCTGCCTTGGAGCCTGACGCTTCCGGCCGTTGCCGCCAGCCTTGGCCCGATCTTGCGGGCAAAAACCACCGGCGATCTCGCCCGGCTCGCCCTTTGCTGGTTCGCCCTGCCCTTTGTCTTCTTCTCTGCCTCGCATGGCAAGCTGTTGACCTATATCCTCCCCTGCCTGCCGCCTTTCGCCATCCTGACCGGCCTGGGGATCCTCCATGCCGCTGGCTGCGCCACCGGCCGCCGCCTCTTGCGCGTGGGAGGGATCGCCGGCGCGCTTTTCTTCGGCCTGGCGGCCATCTCCCTCGCTTTGCTCCAAACAGGATACTTCCCAATCCTGAAGACGCAGCCCTATGCGCGGGGCTGGAAATGGCTGTTGGTGGCCAACGGTCTTGCGCTCATGGCCTTTTTCTGCTTTCAAGCCGCGCGCAATCGCCAGCGGCCCGTCCAGGCGATCCTCTGCATGGCCCTGGCGCCAGCCCTGCTTCTGTCCTCCTTGCCAGGCGCCCTGCCCGATTTGACCATTGAGAAAAAGGCCCCCGGCTCCCTCCTCGTCCGGCACCGGGACGAACTGGCCTCCGCCGCCGTTGTGCTCGCCGATGAAGAAACCTTGCAGGCAGTATGCTGGTTCGCCCGGCGGGCCGATGTGTTCATGGTGGAGTCGGCCGGCGAACTGGCCTACGGCGTGGGGCGCAACCGCCAAACCCAGGCAAGACTGCTCGACATCGCCACTGCCGCCGCACGCATCGCCGCCAATCCCGGCCAGGCGATCCTCGTGGCCAGGGCGCGCAACTACCGCCGCTGGCGGACGCAACTGCCGCCGGCCAAGCGGCTGGACACCAGCGGACCAGACGGCTATGTGCTGGCGCGATACTAGCCATGATGGAGTCGCAAAAAAACCGTCATGCCATGAGCGCAAAAAGGCGGCTTGGCGACGAAGATCGGACCAGACGGTAACGCGGTGGCCATTGGTCCCGGTTTACACTTTTCCTCCGCCGCGCTATGGTACGCCATGAGTCGCTACTTTCCTCTGATCCTTGGCGGCGTGCTGCTCAACGCCGCAGCGCAGCTCGTTCTCAAGGCCGCAATGCGGCAGGTGGGGCGCTTTGACTTCACCCTCGTCAACCTGGTGCCGGTCGGCCGGATAGTGGCCACCCATCCGCTTGTGCTCACCGGCCTCGCCTGCTACGCGGTCAGTGTTGCGATCTGGCTCCTTGTCCTCTCCCGGGTGGAGGTGAGTTACGCCTATCCCCTGCTCTCGCTGGGTTATATCGTCACCGCCCTGGCGGGCTGGCTCCTGTTCGACGAGGCCATGACGCCGATCCGCTGGATCGGGACCGTGACCATCTGCGCCGGAGTATGGCTCATTACCCGGTCCGGCTGAACCCGATGCGCGGCCAACGCCGCCTTTCGCCTTGCCATGCATATCTTGGTAGTGGACGACGATCCTGAGATCCGTGAACAGCTGAGCCGCGCCCTGGAAGAACAGCGCTACCGGGTAACGACCGCTGCCGACGGCCGCAAGGCCCTGGCGCGACTGGAGAGCTGCGCCTACGACCTGGTGCTCCTCGATATCATGCTGCCAGACATGGACGGCATCGCGGTCTTGCGGAAGATACGGCACTGGGAGCTGCAAACGCCGGTTCTCATGCTCTCCGCCCTGGCCGAGGTGGAGGACCGCATCAACGGTCTGGACGCGGGCGCGGACGACTACCTGCCCAAACCCTTTTCCATGGCCGAGCTGTTCGCCCGCGTCCGCGCCCTGCTCCGCCGCACCACCAGCCGCACGCCCCTGTTGCAGGCCGGCGGCCTGCTCCTCGATCCGGCCGGCCGGAGGGTATCGCTGCATGGCGAGCCGGTGGAGCTCACCGCCAAGGAGTTCGCCATCCTGGAGTTCTTGCTCTACAACAAGGGACGGGCGGTCTCCCGCTTCGACCTGGCCGAGCACGTCTGGGGCGACGACTACGATCCGTTCACCATGTCCAACGTCATCGAGGTGCACATCAAGAACCTGCGGCGCAAGATCGACACTCCTGGCAGGCCGTCGCTCATCGTCACGGTACGCGGCGTCGGCTACCGGATCGACGCAAGCCCCCCAGAGGGCCGCCGCGCCGCCCGCCAACAGTAGGCGCGCCTGAGCCATGACCGTCCGCCAGAAGATCACCGTCTGGATCGCCGGCGCCTCCCTCCTCGCTGCGTTGGGGTTCGCCTCCTTTGTGTTCATCGAACTCGTCGAAGGCCCGGCAAAGCTCATCGACCAGGAACTTCTCCACATGGCCCGCGGTTTGGTCGCCCGCGGCACCGCCGTGACGCCGGCCTGGAGCGATATCCCTCCTAGCCTCCCCTATCCGCCGGACCGTTACTGGATCGAAGTGCGGACACAAGAAGGCGATCTCTGCTACCAGTCCGCCCTGGCCCGCGCCTTTTCCCTGCCGCTACCGCAAGGGGCCGGAGGGAAAACAAGCTTTACCGTGGAGCGCGTGGTGCCCCGCAGCGTGGCGCAACTGGGTCAAGACGCCGAAAACGAGGTGGCCTTCCGGGTGCTGACGACCTGGGTGGCGGTGGACAACGGCCGATACCTGGTGACGATCGCCAAACCCATCGAGGCCCTGGAGGAAAAGGTGGTGGAGGTGCTGCGCGAAACCAGCGTCGGTCTCATTACCTGCACCTTGGTCATCTTGGCGGTGAGTTACTGGCTCGCCGGCCGCGTCCTCCAACCAGTGGCAGCCATCACCGCCCTGGCCCGCTCCATTGACGAAGGCAACCTGGCCCGCCGCCTGCCGGAAAGCGGCGGCCGTGACGAACTCGACGAGCTGGCGCGGATGCTCAACGCCATGCTCGACCGGCTGCATCTCTCCTTCCAGCGGCAAAAGGGATTCCTCGCCAATGCGGCCCATGAACTCAAAAGCCCGCTCGCCCTGCTCACCTTGCGCCTAGACTCCCTGCTCCAACGGGCGGACATGGACGAGACCACACGCAGCGATCTCGTCGCCATGCGGACAACGGTGCAACGCATGGCCCTGCTCGTAAAAAAACTCCTTGACCTGTCGCGCCTGGAGATGCGGCCCGAGCCGCGGCCCGAGCCGGTGGATCTGGCCGGCCTGGTGCGGGAGGTGGCCGCCGAATACCGCGACATGACCGAGGCCAGGGGCATCGACGTGCGTCTCGACCTTGAGCGCTGCGCCCCGGTGCGGGGCGATGTGGACATGCTGCGCCGGCTGTGCATCAACCTGTTTGACAACGCGGTGCGCTACAACGAACCACAAGGCGGCAAGATCGCCGCGCGCTGCAGCGCAGCCAACGGCGACGTAACGTTGATCCTTGGCAACAGCGGCCCCGGGGTGCCGGCAGGAGAGGAAGAACGGGTGTTCGAACAGTTTCAGCGGGTGGACAAGGCCCGTTCACCGGCCAGCGGCGGCACCGGCCTCGGGCTCACCATCGCCCGCCGTATCGTGCAGCTCCATCATGGCCGCATCGCGCTCGCCAGCAGGCCGAACGCCTGGACCGAGGTCACGGTCACCCTCCCCGCCTGGCAGCGGGAACGCTATCTTCCATAGCAGTCCGTCGAAAAAGCCGTCCTTGCGCCGCACGCAGCCCGTTTTTCCAACGGGGCCGCGCGCGGGCAGGACAAAAAAAATACCGCCATCGGCTGGATATTCTGCACGTTTTCGTTTACAGTGGGGAACTCACCAGCCAGACGAGCGGCAGCGGGCCTCCCCGTTTCGCCAATAGTCCCAACGAGTTCAACAGGTAGCAACCGTTATCCGGCAACCTCAAAACAGCCAAGGAAAGGAGTATCGTATGTCCCGAGCAATGGTTACGATCGACGGCAACCAGGCATGTACCCACGTGGCGTACGCCACCAGCGAGGTGATCACCATCTATCCGATCACCCCCTCCTCGCCCATGGCGGCAGAGGCGGACGCCAAGGCCAACGCAGGCCAAAAGAACATCTGGGGCTCTGTGCCGGTCGTCACCCAGATGCAGTCCGAGGCCGGCGTGGCCGGCGCGGTGCACGGCTCGCTCACCGCCGGCACCCTGTGCACCACCTTTACCGCCTCCCAGGGCCTCTTTCTCATGATTCCCAACATGTACAAGATCGCGGGCGAGCTGACGCCCACGGTCTTCCACGTCACCGCCCGCTCGGTGGCCTGCCAGGGCCTGTCGATCTTTGGCGATCACGGGGACGTCATGGCCGTGCGTCAGACCGGCTGGGCCATGCTCTGCTCGCAAAACGTCCAGGAATGCCAGGACATGGCGCTGATCGCCACCCAGGCGACCCTGAAGAGCCGCATCCCCTTTGTCCACTTCTTTGACGGCTTCCGCACCTCGCACGAAATCCAGAAGATCGAGCAGCTCACCCTGGACGATATGAGGGAGATGATCGACGAGGAACTGGTGATCGCCCACCGCCAGCGGGCCCTGACGCCGGACCGGCCGATGATGCGCGGCACGGCCCAGAACCCGGACGTGTACTTCACCGGCCGCGAAACGGTCAACCCCTACTATGCGACCACGCCGAACATCGTGCAGGAGACAATGGACCGGTTCGCCAAACTCACCGGCCGGCAGTACCACCTGTTCGACTACGTTGGCGCGCCGGACGCCGAGGACGTGATCGTGATGATGGGTTCGGGCGCGGAGACCGTGGCCGCCACGGCCGAGCACCTGATCGGCCAGGGCCGCAAGGTGGGCCTGGTCATCGTCCGCCTCTACCGGCCGTTCGACGGCAAGCGGTTCGTCAACACCCTGCCGGCGACCGTGAAGCGGATCACGGTGCTCGACCGGACCAAGGAGCCGGGGTCGGCGGGCGAACCCCTCTACCTGGACGTGCGGGCCGCAGTGGGCGAGGCGGTGGAGTCCTCGCGGATCAACAGCCAGCCGCTCATCCTCGGCGGCCGCTACGGCCTGGGCTCGGCCGAGTTCACGCCGGCGATGGTCAAGGCGGTGTACGACAACATGGCCGCCTGGGCGCCCAAGAACCACTTCTGCGTCGGCCCGCAGGACGACGTGGCCTTCACCAGCCTGGACTACGATCCCGAGTTCAACATCGAGGGCAAGGACGTCTACCGGGCCATGTTCTACGGCCTGGGCTCGGACGGCACGGTGGGCGCCAACAAGAACACGATCAAGATCATCGGCACCGAGACCGACAACAGCGCTCAGGGTTACTTTGTGTACGACTCCAAGAAGTCCGGCTCGATCACCACCAGCCACCTGCGCTTCGGCCCGAACAAGATCGTGGCGCCCTACCTGATCTCCAAGGCGAACTTCATCGCCTGCCACAACTTCACCTTTCTCGACAAGTACGACATGCTCTCCAACCTCGAGGAGGGCGGCACCTTTCTGCTGACCACCACCTACAAGAAAAACGAGGTGTGGAAGCACCTGCCAGCCGAAGTCCAGCGGCAGTTGATCGAAAAGAAGGCCAAGTTCTACATCATCGACGCCATCAAACTGGCCGAGGCCATTGGCCTTGGCGGCCGGATCAACATGATCATGCAGACCGCCTTCTTCCTCATCTCTGGCATCATTTCAAAGGAAGAGGCGATCCGGGCGATCAAGGACGCGATCAAAAAGACCTACGGCAAGAAGGGCGAAAAGGTCGTCAACATGAACTTCGAGGCCGTGGACGCGGCGGTGAACAACATCGTCGAGGTCAAGGTGCCCAAGACGATCTCCGGCCACGAGAAGCCGCCAGTGGTGCCCGAGGATGCGCCCGAGTTCGTCAAGACGGTGACCGCCAAGATGATCGAGGGCAAGGGCCACGAGCTGAAGGTCTCCCAGATCCCGGCCGACGGCACCTGGCCCACGGGCACCACCCAGTACGAGAAACGCAACATCGCGGTGCACGTGCCCGAGTGGCTGCCCGATAACTGCATCCAGTGCGGCCGCTGCTCGCTGGTCTGCCCGCACGCCGCCATCCGTATGAAGATCGTCCAGCCGGCCGATCTCAAGAAAGCGCCCAAGAAGCTGAAGAGCGCCGATGCGGTGGGCAAGCAGTTCAAGGGCCGCAAGGCGGTGATCCAGGTCTTTACCGAGGACTGCTGCGGCTGCACCCTGTGCGTCGAGATCTGCCCGGCCAAGGAGAAGGCCCTGCAAATGATCGACAATACCGACCAAGTGCGCGAGACCGAGGCGGCCAACGTCAAATTCTTCCTCAGCCTGCCCGAGGTGCCGGCCAGCGAGACCGACATCTCCACGGTCAAGGGGAGCCAGCTCAGGCGGCCGCTGTTCGAGTTCTCCGGCGCCTGCGCCGGCTGCGGCGAGACGCCGTACATCAAGCTGGCCACCCAGATGTTCGGCGACCGGATGATGATCGCCAACGCCACCGGCTGCTCGTCGATCTACGGCGGCAACCTGCCGACCACGCCCTACTGCAAGGACGAAAACGGCCGCGGCCCGAGCTGGTCCAACTCGCTGTTCGAGGACAACGCCGAGTTCGGCCTTGGCATGCGCTTTGCCGTCAACAAGCTGGCCTCCCAGGCGGCCGAACTCCTCGAGCAGTGCGCGGCCGAGAAGATCGTCACCGCCAAGATGAAGAACGACATCCTGAGCGCGCCGCAGACCAACCAGGAAGAGATCGACGCCCAGCGGGCGCGGGTGGCCAAGCTGAAGGACAAGCTGGCGGCCAGCGATTCAAGCGCCGCCAAGCGGCTTCTCTCCATTGCCGACTACCTGGTCAAGAAATCGGTCTGGATCATCGGCGGCGACGGCTGGGCCTACGACATCGGCTACGGTGGTCTCGACCACGTGCTGGCCTCGGGAGAGAACGTCAACGTCCTCATCCTCGACACCGAGGTCTACTCCAACACCGGCGGCCAGATGTCCAAGTCCACGCCGCGGAGCGCCACGGCCCAGTTCGCCTCGGGCGGCAAGAAGATGCCGAAAAAGGACATCGGCCAGATCTTCATGACCTACGGCAACGTGTACGTGGCCCGGGTGGCCCTGGGCGCCAACCCGCAACAGGTGGCCAAGGCGTTCGCCGAGGCCGAGGCCTACAACGGCCCGAGCCTGATCATCGCCTACGCCCACTGCATCAACCACGGCATCAACATGGCCAAGGGCCTCGAGCAGCAGCAAAAAGCGGTGGCCTGCGGGCATTGGCCGCTCTACCGCTACAACCCGACCCTGGAGGAGGAGGGCAAGAATCCCTTGCATATCGACTCCAAGGAGCCCTCCATCCCCTTCGCCGAATACGCGATGAACGAGAACCGTTACCGCGCCCTGCGCCTGACCAACCCGGACCATGCGGACGAGCTGTTCGCCCAGGTCCAAAAGGACGTGGAGCGCGGCTGGCGTAACCTCGTGGCGCGGGCCAAGGCCCTGGAGCCGGAGGCGTAAGCGCTGCCGGCGCGGTCATTGCCGGACAAAAAAAACGCCAACGGCGCCCCGCGGGGCGCCGTTGGCGTTTTACGGCCTGCTCCGGACGTCAACCTGACCGAAAACGTTTTGCGAGAGCGTCACGAATCCCTTGGCCCTTTCAGGACCGGTGGAAAGCGCGAGGAGATCAATCGTCGAAGTTACGGCGGAACAGCTCCTCGACAAATCCCTTGGGATCGTCGATGCCAGTGGCCGGCACCACGACATGGCTGTCCGGCCGCCGCTGGGCCAGGAGGCAGAGGCCATACTCGTAATCCCGCTTGAGGGAGGCCAGCACCTTCTTGACCGTAGCCACGCCCAGGGGGCGGCGGGCCAGGATGCGGTCAATGGCCTCATCGCTGAAGGTCACCGAAATACCGCAAGAGGCGGACAGCCGCTCGCCAAACCGGCGGATCTCGTCCACCAGATCCACCAAGATATCGGCGAGGTCTTCGGGGTCAGCGTTGGTCTCTTGGCAGTAGCCGGCGAAAAGGGCCAGCCGTTCCGGGGTCAGGAGCACGTCGAACTCCTCCAGATACTGTCCGACCTGGCGGACGATGCGTTTCTCCAGCCGCTTGCGCTCTGCCTCGGCCAACTGGGCGTAGAGTTCCCGGTTGCGGGCGCGGGCCGCGTCAGAGGCGAGAAGCCTGGCCAGGCTCTCCTCTGGATCGTCCACCATCTGCCGGGTAACGGCCAACACCTCAATATCGGTGGAGGGCAACCGGGTCTCAAAGGGCAGGAGCACCCGCTCCACCACTGAAACCAGGCCCCGCGCGCCTGTCTGCTCCTGGAAGGCCAACTCGGCGATGCGGCGCAGGGCTTCGTCGGTAAAGGCGAGCCGGATTTCGTAGGCCAAGAAATCTTCCTTTTTGGCGGCCACCACGGAACCGTTGGCGTTTTGCAGAATGGCCAACAGATCCTCCACCGACAGGGGATCGAGCACGGCGATCACCGGCAGCCGACCGATGAACTCGGTCTCAAAGCCGTACTCGATGAGGTCCTCCGCCTTGACCTGGTGCAACAGGACCGCATCGGCCTTGCCCGTGCGGCCAACATCCCGGTCAAAGCCGATGCTGCGCGATCCCAGGCGTTTTTCGACGATCTCGGCCAGCCCGTCGAACGCGCCGCTCATGATGAACAAGATGTTCTTGGTGTTCACCACCCGCCGTTCCCGCTTGCCGGTGCGGCGGTAGTGTTCGATGGCCTCGATCTGCGAGATTGGATCGTGGGCCACCTTCATCTCCACCTCGGTCTCCTCCATCGGCTTGAGCAAGGCCCGCTGCACGCCGGTGCGCGACACGTCGGCCCCGTACCGGTGGGGCGAGCCGGCGATCTTGTCCACCTCGTCGATGTAAACAATGCCGTACTGGGCCAGCTCCAGATCGCCGTCCGCCTCGCGCACCAGGTCGCGCACCAGATCCTCCACATCGCCGCCCACATAGCCGGTCTCTGAAAATTTGGTGGCGTCGCCCTTGACAAAGGGCACGCCAAGGCGGCGGGCGATGAGCTTGATCAGATAGGTCTTGCCCACGCCCGTAGGGCCGATGAGGAGCACGTTGCTCTTTACCCGGCCAACGGCCGGCTCGCGGGGCAGATCGTCTTCGAGCTGGCGGCGGAGCCGGTTGAAGTGGGTACAGATCTTGGTCGCCAGCACACGCTTGGCTGTCTCCTGCCGGACCACGAACTCGTCCAGCCAGCGGATCAGTTCCTCGGGCCGCAGATCGAACTCGCGCACCGGCGAGCCCCTCTCGCCGGTCCCTTCGTCCACCTCGGCCTCGCCCTCGCCGGCGGGCACGGCCTGGATGCCGGTGGAGATCACCTTCACCTGGCCGCCGTACTTGCGCGACAGATACTCGGCCAGTTCCTTTTCCAGGTCTTCCTTCTTGGGCAGGTTGCCGCCCGGCTTCTCGCTCATATCGGTCATGCTGTTCACGACTCCTTGATATCCAGGGCCTTGATTTTCTTGCTAAGATGACTCCGTTCCATGCCGATCCGTTCCGCGGTCTGGGAAATATTCCAGCCGCTTTCGGCCAACCGCTGGGCCAGCCATTCCCGCTCGAACCGGCGGCGCGCCTCCCGGAAATCCAGGTGGGGTGGGGCCGCTGCGGACGAAGCCGCCGCCCCTGACCCGCTCCCGCCAACCGGGGCCAGGGCCAGGGCGTCGCCGCCGGGCAGGTGCCGCCGCACCTCGTCGGCCGCGATCTCCTCCCCAGGACACATGATGACCAGACGCTCGACAAAGTTCCGCAGCTCCCGCACGTTGCCCGGCCAGTCATGGGCCATCATCACCTCAAGGGCGGCGGAGGAAAAGGTCTTGCGGCCCAGCCCCTTGTTTGCAAAATCCCGACTGAACTCCTCGACAAAGAGGGGTATATCCTCCCGCCGGTGGCGCAGGGGCGGCACATGGATGGGCACCACGTTGAGCCGCCAGTAGAGGTCTTCGCGAAAATTGCCCTTGCGGATCTCTTCCTCGAGGTTCTTGTTGGTGGCGGCCAAGACCCGGACGTTGACCGAAATGGTGCGGCTGCCGCCCACCCGCTCGAACTTCTGCTCTTGAAGGATGCGCAGGATCTTGGCCTGGGTCTTGAGGCTCATGTCGCCGATCTCGTCCAAAAAGAGCATACCGCCGTCGGCCAGGTCGAACTTGCCGCGCCGGCTCGTGGTGGCGCCGGTAAACGCCCCCTTCTCATGGCCGAACAGCTCGGATTCGATGAGGTCTTCTGGAATGGCGGCACAGTTGATCTCCACCATCGGCCGGTGGGCGCAGCGCGAAAGGCGGTGGATGGTCTGGGCCACCAGTTCCTTGCCCGTGCCGTGCTCGCCAAGGATCAACACCCAGGCGTCGGTGGGCGCCACGCGGGCGATCTGCTCCTTGAGCGCCCGCATGACCGGCGAAGCGCCGGTGAGTTCCGGCCGGGACGAGGCCTGCTGCCGCAGGATGCGGTTCTCTTGCTCCAGCTCGCTGACCCGCAGGGCGTTGGTGATCGCCAGGACCAGCTTGTCGTAGGAAGGCGGCTTTTCGATAAAGTCATAAGCCCCCATGCGAGTGGCCTGCACCGCGGTCTCGATCGTGCCGTGACCAGAGATCATGATCACCGGCAGATCCGGCCATTCGGCCCGGATCCGCTCCAGGGCGGCCATGCCGTCCATGCCCGGCATCCAGATGTCGAGCAACACGAGATCGAACTCCTCACGGCCAAGCAGGGCCAGCCCGCTTTCAGCGTCCGGCGCGCCAGAGGCGGCAAAGCCCTCGTCGTCCAGAATACCGGCCACCGACTCCCGGATGCTCGCCTCGTCATCAATGATCAGTATCCGTTTCTTCATGTCCTTCTCTGGAACTGGCCGGCGCGCCGGCCGCGTCCGGAACCTCAAACGGCAAGCGGACAACGAACCGGGCGCCGTGCGGCGTGCGGTTCTCCATTGTAATCGTTCCGCCGTGATCGGCAACAATAGTGGAGGCAATGGCCAGCCCCAGGCCCGTGCCGCTCTTCTTGGTGGAATAGTAAGGATCAAAAAGGCGTTGCCGTTCACTCTCAGGCACGCCTGGGCCGTTGTCCTCAACCACGATCACCGCCTCCTCTTCCTCCCGCAGGCAGCGCACCTCCACCCGTCCGCCTTGACCGAGCACGGCCACCGCGTTGTCCAGCAGGTTGACCACCACCCTCTTTACCTGTGGCAGGTCAAAGGCAAACGGCGCAACGGGCTCACAGGCGAGGCGAAACTCCAGATCAGGATGCGCCTGCTGGTAGAGGGCCACCAACTCGGCGAGCATGGGCCGCACCTCCTGTACGGTCTTTTTGATCCCTGGCATCCGGGCGAAACTGGAAAACTCGCCCACCAGTTTTTTGAGTTCCTCCACCTGATCGATAATCGTGCGGGTACAGGCGTCAAAGGCTTCATCCTGGAGCACGGCTCCGTACTTGCGCCGCAGGCGCTGGGCCGAAAGCTGGATCGGCGTGAGGGGGTTCTTCACCTCGTGGGCGATCCGCCGGGCCACCTCGCGCCAGGCGGCCATGCGCTGGGCCTTTTCCAACTCGGTGAGATTGTCGAACACGATCACCACGCCAAGGGGCTCGCCGCTCTCGTCCTCCAAGCGCACGAAGTTCACCCGGAGGGAAAAGGTGCTGCCGCCCACGGTCAACCGGACGAGCCGCTGGATCGACGGCCGGTTCGATCCGGCCAACTCGTCGAAATAGCCTTCCAAAATGGAAAGATGGGCGGCCCGCAGGATGGAGCGGTAATGACGGCCGACGAGCTGCTCGCCGTCAATGGCGAGCAGTTCCTCGGCGTACCGGTTGATGGTTGACACCCGGCCGTGGGCGTCGAGCGAGATCACGCCTGCGGTGATGTTGCGCAGGATGATCTCAGTATAGCGCCGCCGCTCCTCCAGGGCGGCCAGCGACTGGCGCAAGGCGTCGTTCGCCGCCTGCACCTCGCGCCGGCTATGGCGCAGATCGCGGGTCATGCGGTTAAAAGCGTCCACCAAGGTGCCCATCTCATCGTCGGACTCCCGTTCGAGCTCGAAATCGAGCTCACCGCTCGCCACCCGCCGGGTGGCCTCGGCCAGCTTGCCAATGGGACCGATGAGACTGTTGGCCACGTAGAATCCGAACCAGATGGCGGCAAAGACGATGAGCAGCGTGACGATGAGCAAAAGAACGAGCAAGCTCGCCTTGATCGGCCGCTTGAGGAGCATGAGTTGCCGGTAGCCCTCAAGCCCCCGGGTGATCGAGGTGAGGTCGTCCAGCTCGGCGGCCGCGATCCGGTGCCCCACCACCAGCACCGCTGGCGTGCCGGGCGTGTCGGTGGGGACGCGGGCCGCCACCCGGATGAGTTCGCCGGCAGTATCGCGCACGGTGTCCACTACGGTCTCGCCGGCCAGGCTCCGGCGCAAGAGCGCTGGATCAAGCAGCACCGCCTCCTCGCCCGCCAGGGCGATCAGATGCTCGTCCGCGCCGTACACGGCCACGCCATCGAGCCGCGCTTCCCGCCGCAACCGCGCCAACTGCTGGCCAAGGGCAGAGCTTGCTTCTGGGCGCAGGCCGGTTTTGCCGTTGTCCCGCCCTATTGCCGCGGCCAGATCCGCCTGCCGGAGGGTGCCCAGCCGCGCCGCCACCCAGACGTGCAACATGGACGCCTGCTGCCGGTGACGGCGGTAACTCGCCTTGGCCAACTCCAGGCTGCGGACCAGGGAATCCTCCACCGAAGAGTTGAACCAATAATCCATCGAAGTGGAGACGAACTGAAGGGCGATGAAGAACAACAGCCCCGTGGGCACGAGCGACATGGCGATGAAGCTCACCACCAACTTGGTGCGCAGGCGGGAGCCGAGGAGCTGGCGGTGCCGCTCGAAGACCAGTTCGGTGAGCCCACGCAGCACAAGGTAGGCCACCACCAAAAGGAGGATGACGTTGACGTTGATGAGCAAAAAGACCAGGACGTTGCCGCTCAGCGGGAACTCTACCTGGCCAATGGAAAAAACCTTGGTCTCGAGCCAGGTGAAGAGGACGAGCAGGGCCAGGCCAACGAGAATGGTGGTGCGCACCAGCCGCCGCTTGGCCGCTTTGCGCCGGAGACGATCCTCGTTGCCGTTCTGGCTAGCAGGCAGGCTGCTCATGACGTCAATAGCGGAAGCGCACCGTCCGCCACGGGGTCTTGAAATCCCATTGGGAGAAGAAGGGCAAGAGGTAGTGGAGGCCGAACGGCAGGGTGCGCTCGCCCAGCCGGGCCTGGACCGCTACCACATAGTCCTGCCCCTCTGTAAGGCGGTCGAGGGAAGTGACGCTCAGGCCGGAAACCCGGCCCATCCATTCCTTGGCTTCGTCGAACCGGCGAAAGACGCGCCTCCGGCCCTCGTTGCCCCGTCCCTCTTCCTCACAGAGCACGGTGTACTCTTCCTTGAGAGCGTCGTAGGTGAGCACGTGGTCAAAGGCCAGCGCCGCTATCTCTTCATCCGGCCAGCGGGGCCGCACCCGTTCCAGCCGCACGGTAAAAGAAAAGACGAGCGGCAGGCCGCTCTGCACCGCCTCGGCCATCTGGGGGGTGAAGGCGTCGCGCACCTGGAAGTAGAGCAAGAGTTCACGCCGGGAGTTGGTCACCACCAACTCGTCGATCGCCGCCGCCGGTTCGCCTGCCCATGCCGGCGACAAGGCGCAACAGGCGCACCACACGGCAAGGCAGAAAAAAAGCGCGCCGCCGCCAGAGCCGCACCGGTGCAGGAATCTCATGCCGTATCCTCCAGCACAGCGGCGCTCTGGCCGCCGCCGCTCACTGCCCGCCACTTTTCCTCAACCAGGGCGGCGGCCCGCTCGATAAACGGCCCAAAGGTGGCGCGGTCCAGGGCGCAAACGGGCACGGCCTCCAGTTCCCTTGCCAGGCGCGCCGCCTGGCCGGCGCCGAGCAGATCCACCTTGTTCAACACCCGGATCATGGGCAGCCGGTCGAGGTCCATGTCAGCCAAAAGCTCCTCCACCACCCGCACCTGATCGCGGCAGCGGGGACTGGCGCCGTCGATCACGTGCACCAGCACATCGGCCTCGTACAGTTCCTCCAGGGTGGCCCGAAAGGCCTGAAGCAGCTCTGCCGGCAGGTTACGGATAAAGCCCACCGTGTCGGTGACGATCACCTCGATATCGCGGGGAAAGCGCAGGCGGCGGCTGGTCGGATCCAGGGTGGCGAACAGCTTGTCCTCGGCCGTGATATCGCTCTTGGTCAGGCTGTTGAGCAGGGTGGACTTGCCGGCATTGGTATATCCCACCAGGCTCAAGACCGGCAGTCCCTTCTTGCGCCGCCGCTGCCGGCGGCGGTGGCGCTCGTCCGCCACTTGGCGCAGCCGGCGGGCCAATTTGGCCAAACGGTCGTTGATCCGCCGGCGGTCGATCTCCAGCTTGGTCTCGCCAGGCCCCCGGCCGCCAATGCCGCCGGTCAGGCGCGAAAGCGCATCGTCGCGCAGGGTAAGGCGCGGCAGCATATACTTGAGCTGGGCCATCTCGATCTGCAGCCTGCCCTCACGGCTACGGGCCCGGCGGGCGAAGATATCAAGGATGAGCTGGGTCCGGTCGATGACCCGCAGTTCGGTATGATCGGTAATCGATCGGATCTGGGACGGGTTGAGCTCCTGGTCGAAGATGAGCAGATTGGCGTTGAGGACCAAGGCCCGGAGCATGATCTCGCCCAGCTTGCCCTTGCCCATGATCCAGCGGGGATGGATGCGCCGGCGCTGCTGGATCACGGTGTCGAGCACCACCACATCGTCGGAGCGGGCCAGCTCCACCAGTTCGTCCATCGACTCCTGCGCCAGGCGTTTGGATGCCGTGGTGACGCTGATGAGAATGGCCCGGTCACGGCCCTTGTCCACTTCGGCGAGCGGCCGCAAACGGGCGAACTCGCCCTCCAGGGCGGCAACCAGCTCACGAAAATCGACACGCCGCTGGATCTCGGCCGGATGCTGGGGCTCGATCAACCGCCACGGCTTGCCGGCGGGTTTTGCCGCCGGGCCGCCATCCTCTGGCGCCGGCTTGTCAATGGCCAGGGAAGAGGGCACGAGATGAGCGGCGTGCACCTGACGGGGCAAGCCCTCTGCGTCCACCGTAATCGCGGCCATGCAGTCGAGGCGCAGGAAGAGGAGGTCGCTGAGATCGTCCTGGGTAAGGGGCTCGCCCGCAAGATGGATATGGATGCAGCGCAGGCCCTTGAGCCGGCCGCGACCGGAACGCACCTGGGGCAGCACGGGGATGAGAATCGACTTGTGGTCCCCGACCAGCACCAACTCCACGCTGCCGCCGCGGTCGATGAGCACCCCCACCTGGCGGTTGCAGGCCGCGGCAAGACGCGCCATCTCGCGGGCAAGGTCGTTGGTCACCAGGGCCTCCGGCGGGCAGCGGCGGCGGTAGAGCCGCTCCAGGCCCCGCAACAGGCCGCTCTTCAACCCGCCGGTATTGCCGTGCACCGTGG
>WFOD01000308.1 GCA_015488275.1 Deltaproteobacteria bacterium | reverse complement strand
TTGCAATGCCTCCCCAGGAGCCGAGGCGTTGATGGGCCATAGGCTTCGGCCGAAGGGGAGATAAACCGGCACTGCCGGGCGTGCCGATGACGCCGCAGATGGGGTGCCCTGTGACCAGATACGGCGCATCAGCTTGGTTTCTCCACCACCACCAGGCAACGGCGGCTGCCATCGGCCAAACGATAGGGACGAAGCGTGGCCGGCAGGCCAATACCCTGGGCGCGCCAGGCAGCGATTTCACTCTCCACGGCCGGTCCCTTCATGGCGATGATCCGCCCTCCAGGCCGGCAATAGACAAGGGCCAGGGCAAGAAACGAAGGAAGATCGGCAAAGGCGCGCGAGGTCACATAATCGAAACAGCCCAGCCGGCGGTGTTGGGCGGGATCGTCGGGCAGCAGGCGCTCGCCGACCACCCGCACGTTGGCAAGGGCCAAGTGGCGCGCCGCCTGACGAAGAAAGGCCTGGCGCTTGGCCCTGGGCTCGGCCAAGGAGACCGTAAGCCCGGGCCGGGCAATGGCGACCACCATTCCCGGCAGGCCGGCGCCGCTGCCGATATCGAGCAAGGAGGCCCCTTCTTCCGGCAGGCAGGCGAGCACGGCAAGACAGTCGCGCACATGCCGTTCGAAAAGCATCTTGGGCGATGAGGCCCCCACCAGGTTGAAAACCTGGTTCCAGCGGCGCAGGAGCAACATATAGGCATCCAGGCGCGCCTGCGCCCGTTCGTCGAGCGCCAGCGCGCCATCGGCCATAAGGTTGGCGATATCCGCTGCCTTCGCGCCGGCCGCCGTTTTGTCCGCGCTCACGGTCGGCCCTCTCCCACGGCCTGGGCCGCCTCGTCCAAAAGCCGCCGCACGGTGCGCGCCAACTCGTCCCGGCTCACCGGCTTGGCGAGCACGACGCCGATACCGGCCCGCCGCACCTCATGCTCGTCGAGCCGCGCCCCGTAGCCGGTACAGAGCGCCACCGGCGTGCCAGGGAACAGCTCCCGCACCGCAACCGCCAGCTCGATGCCGGTAAGCCCTGGCATGGTCTGATCGGTGAGGAGCAGGTCGGGCCGCACCCGTTCCCGCCGGAGGAAGTCCAGCGCCTCCTGGCTGTCGGTAAAGGCCCATACCTGATAGCCAAGCCAGGCGAGGAGGCGTTCGATATAGGTCACGATCGCCCGCTCGTCGTCCACCAAGAGCAGGCGTTCGTGGCCGCCAGGCAGGCGGGCATCGGCGGCGAGGACACCAGTCGCCGTATGCGCGGACACGGAAGAAGGCGGCAGGAGCACGGTGAACACCGAGCCCCGGCCCGGTTCGCTGCGCACCACGATAAATCCCTTGTGGCGTTGCACAATGCCGTACACCACGGCAAGCCCCATGCCAGTGCCCTCGCCTGGCGCCTTGGTGGTGAAAAACGGATCAAAGATCCGCTCCAGCGCCTCCTGGTCAATGCCACAACCGGTATCTTCCACTTCCAACCGCACGTACCGGCCGCTGGGGATGTCGGGCCGGTCTGGATAGGAGTCCCCATCTACCACAACGTTGCCGAGACGCACGAAAAGATCGCCCTTGCCGTCCATCGCCTGTACCGCGTTGGTGGCCAAATTCATGAGGAGTTGGTGCATCTGGATCGGCTCTGCCAGCACCGGACTCGTGGCCTCCTCGATATCCGTGCCAATGGAGATGGAGCTTGGCACCGTGGCCCGCAGCAGCTTCACCACCTCTTTGACCACAGGCTGGAGCTGCAACACGGTGCGCTCCTGCTCCCGCTGCCGGCTGAACGACAGGATCTGCTTGACCAGGCTGCGCGCCCGGTTGGCGGCCCGCATCACCTCTTCCAGATTGGCGCGCACCGGGGCCGGCAGGTCGGCGTGTTCGTAAAGCGACAGCTCGGTGAAGCCGATAATGGCCGACAGGATGTTGTTAAAGTCGTGCGCAATACCGCCGGCCAAGGTGCCGATGGCCTCCAGCTTTTGCGCCTGGCGCAACTGGCGCTGCAGGTTCTCCCGCTCTTGCTCTGCCTCCCGCATTTCGGTGAAGTCGTGGATCAGGCCATCGATGCAAAGGAGATCGCCTTCGCTGTCAAAGATGGGCGTGCCTTTGTCGCTCACGTAATGGATGCGCCCCTCACGATCCCGAAAGCGGTACTGCACGGCAAAGGGTTTTTGATAGTCGATGGCCTCCTGGAGCACGCCGACCACCCGTAACCGGTCCTCGGCGACGACGAGATCTTCGATGGGACAGATGCGGCCGGCGGCCAGCTCCTCCGGCCCGTAGCCGGTGATGGTCCTGGCCGCATCGTTGAAGTAGCGGATGCGGCCGCCGGCCTTGACATCGATCCGGTACACGATGTCCGGCAGGTTGGCGGTGAGTGTTTGGTAGGTGGTGAGCGCCAGCTCCAGGTCCTTCTCCCGCTGGCGCAGGCGGCTATGGGTCTGATCAAGATAGGTGAGCATGGTGCCCAGGGCCACGAGCACCTCCAGGGCGGCGGAGGCCAGATATCCCCAGGGTGCGAACCAGGCGACGGTGCGCAAAAAGGGGTAGTCGAGCTTGTGGAGTCCCCAGAGGAGAAAGCTCCAGCCGGTGAGCCGGCGGCCGAGCAAGGGAAGCTCGTTCTGGCGTAAGAAGAGCACGCCGGCGACGATATTTACATACCCCAGAAAAAAGAAGACGGGCAGGGTGGTGGTGAAAAAGGTAAAGCCGCAAAAGGCGGCAACCACGGTCCAGAGGGTGAGCAGGCCGGCGATCAGCCCGTGGCTGCGCGGCATCCGCCGATCGATAAACTGATAGACGCCGGCCAGGAGGAAAAAGCCGCTCCACAGGGCGGCCAAGATGGTGAAGACCAACAGGTGCAGGCGCAAGACCGGGGAATCGGCCGCCTGGGCGCCAAGGGCGCCGGCAAAGCGCAGGGCGTACAGTCCCCAGGCGACGATCCAGGTGCGTAAAAACGGCCGCCGGTACCGGTGGTAGAGATAGGCCACCGTGCCGGCAAGGACGAACGTCGCCAGCAACGAAGCGACAAGGGCGGGGACAAGCCAGGACATACCAAGGAAAGGATCAGGAGCCGGACGCGCGGGAAGGCGGAGCCGAGGCGGCCGGGTCGTCTTTGTGCGCCCGCAGTTCCCCGGCCCGCAGGGCGGCCGAGCGGGCGTGGGCGGTCAGCCCTTCGAGCTCGGCAAGCAGCACGATGGCGTCGGCGTCCGCAGCTAGGGCCTCGGGCGTATAGCCAATGACGCTTGTCTTTTTTACAAAGGTCTCCACGCCCAGGGCAGAGGAGAACCTGGCCGTACCCATCGTGGGCAGCACGTGATTCGGGCCGGCCACGTAATCGCCGGCCGACTCAGGGGTCCAGTGGCCGAGAAACACGGCTCCCGCGTGGCGCACACGGCCGAGGCAGGCATAGGGATCGGCCACCATCAGCTCGAGATGTTCGGCCGCGATCCGGTTGGCCGCCTCCAGGGCGGCGGCGGTATCGCCGGCGATGAGCGCCACGCCCCGCTCACGCAGCGACCGCTCGGCGATATCCCGGCGGGCGAGCCCGGCCAACTGTGTCTCCAGTTCGGCCGCCACCCGCTGCACCAGACCTTTATCCGTGGCGATCAGCATGGGCAGGGCCTGGGGATCGTGTTCGGCCTGGGCGAGCAAATCAGCGGCCACGGCCGCGGGATGGGCGCTCCCATCGGCAACGATGAGCACTTCGGACGGCCCGGCGATCATATCGATCCGCACCCTGCCGGCCACCTGGCGCTTGGCCTCGGTCACGTACTGGTTGCCAGGTCCCACGACCACATCCACCGGCGCAATGGTTGCCGTGCCATAGGCAAGGGCGGCGATGGCCCAGGCGCTGCCCACCTTGTATACCTCGGCAATACCCGCCTCCTGGGCCGCCACCAAAAGGGCGGGATGAACGCCACCGCTCGCGTCCGGCGGGGTGACCATCACCGTCCGGCCCACCCCCGCAATGGCGGCCGGGATACCGTTCATGAGCACCGACGAGACCAGGGGGGTGGAGCCGCCCTGGCCACCGGGCACGTACAGCCCAGCGCCATCCACCGGCCGCACCAGCCGGCCGGTGACCGCCCCATCCTCGCGGGTGAGCAGCCACGACCGCTCCACCTCCTGCTCATGGAAACGCCGGATCCGCTCGGCGGCCAAGCGCAAGGCGGCCAGAAAGGCATCTGATACCTGCCGCCGGGCCGCGGCAAACTCTTCTTCGGCCACCCGCAGCCGGTCGGCGGTCATCTCTGGCGCGTCAAACCGCCGGGTGTAGGCCACCAGGGCCTCGTCGCCCCGCTCGCGCACCGCGGCGATGATCTCGGCCACAGCGGCGGAGAGCGCCGGATCGGTGGCCTGAAAACGGTCTTCGAGCCGGCGCAAGACTGCACGGCCTTCGTCACTGGCAAGCAAAACAGGCGTCAGGATCGACATGGGATACGATTCCCCAAACGTTATAAGGTTGGTGTCAAGTCTCTTTTGGTCCGCGAGGCCGCGACGTCAGCAGAACGAAGACTCCCCCGCGACCAGTTACGTCTATTGTACTGGCACGCCGCCTTGCGCCGCAACTCCACCGCCCGGCCGGACGGCGGCGTCCCCCACCCCTTGCAGCGCCTTGCGGCCCTGCTCGTCCGGGCAAGAAGACTCCGGCGTATAGTTGCGGAAATACCGGTAATCCTCATGGCACTGCAGGCAGAGGCCCACGCGCAGGATGCGGGCCAACTCCCGGCCGTTGAACGGCCGCAGGGTCGGCCGCGAGCTGTTTTGCAGCGGCGTGCCGTCAATGGCCACATAGGCATCAAGCGGAGGCGTATCGCCCGTGGGAGTAGGCTCGCCCTGGTGTATGGGCGCAAACCGCCAGCGGCCATTCTCGATCCATACCGTGCCAGCGCCCAGTCCCAAGGTCTTGGGATCAGCGTGACACTCCCGGCAGGCCCGTCCCCGACGCCTCGTGGTATGCGGGTTGATCGCCGCCATCGTCAAACGGCTGAACTGCCGCTCGGGCTGTCCGTCGGCGTCGAGCAGGGTGACCATATCCTGGCAGCCAGGGGTGACCACCACCACTTCATCGTCCCACACGGCAAGCATGGGCGCCTCGTAACGGATGAACGACCGCCCTTCAGACCACCATCCCGGCGTCTGCTCACCGGTGAGCTTGTCCCGGTCGGTCTCCGAGAGGTCCCGCCGCACGTGGCAGCCGTAGCACTGGGGCACCCAGGCGGAATGACACGCCTCACAGGAGAGCCGCCGGTGGAGCTCCACGTCGCACACTCCTGCCTTGGGCGAGGCCAGCGGCCGCCTCTTGCCGTCCAGCTTGCCCTGCAAACGGGGGCCTTCTTTGGTGTGCAGCACGTTGTTCAGCTTTTTCCCCTTGCGGGTCACGCCCAGGGGGCGGCCGCCGTGGCAGGTGACGCAACGGATTTCGAGCTGTTCTTCATAGTGGGCGTAGCGGACGCCGTCGCCCATTGTCTCCTCCCGGGTATGGCAGTCGATGCACACCATGCCCTTTTCGTAATGCACGTCTGCCGGCAGCTCCAGATAAAACCGGCCGCCGGGCAGCCGGTTGGCCGAGGGCTTCCCCTTTTCGTACGGCGTGCCGTATCCCTCGGCCTCGAAACGGCCGGTATACGACAGGCCGATACGGCCGCTGCGGTTGTGACAGCGGATGCAGTTCTCAGACGGGATCTTTTTGGTGAGCAGGGGATGGCGTTTGTCCGTGCCAGCCATCACCGGCGCATCGGCAGGCGGCTTCACCTCGTGGCAAGCCACGCAGCCGCCGCCCTTTTCGCCGAAAAAGCCAGGGAGATCGCCTTTCTGCTTCCACAGGTGGCAGGTGCCGCACAGCTTGCGGAAATAATCGCGGGCAAGAGAGGTCTCGCCCGTGGCGAGGAGCTGCTCCACCGAGAAATCGCCGTTCTGGTCCGGGGCCTCGCCCCAATAGTAAAGGAGGGTGGCGAGAATGCCCCGGTTGGTGGCCATGAGCGAATTTTTGACCTTATGGATATCCGCCGAATGGCAGCCCGGCGTGCCGCAGGTCTGCTCGACGACCCGCAGGTCGCCAGGATTCTTGACAACGCCCGCATGGGCCGTCTCCTTGCGAAAGGCGAGGGGATCCCCGAGATGGCAGGACGAGCAGCCCACCACCCGGGCCTCGTGCGCCCCCTCGAGCCGCACGTCGCCGTGGCAGAACAAACACAGCTCCACCCGGCCGGAAGTGGTGAACGGCACGGACATGGGACGCTGGAGGCGCTCTTCTTGCACCACGAGCACCAAGACGACCAGCAACACACCGAGCAGGAGCAGACGGCCGTTTCCCCCGCCCTTGCCGTTTACCGGAGAAGAAGGGCCGCTCATGACGCCGCCTCTGTCTCGTCGAACCGCTCGGCCGTGGGATACCGGCGGCCGTAGCCAAACGCCTTGCTGGTCACCTTGAGGCCCACCGGCGCCTGCTTGCGCTTGTACTCGTTGCGCCGGACACGACGCACCACGTCGGCCACCACGCGGGGCGCAAAGCCAGCGGCGACGATCTCGGCCACCGATTGGTTTTCCTCGAGATAGCGGTGCAATATCTCGTCGAGCACCGGATAGGGGGGCAAATCGTCTTCGTCTCGCTGGTCAGGGGCGAGTTCGGCGGACGGCGGCCGTTCGATGGTCCGGGCCGGGATGACTTCCTGTTCCCGGTTGATGTAACGGGCCAGGGCGTAGACCATCGTCTTGGGCACGTCGGAGATCACGGCCAGGCCACCGCTCATATCGCCGTACAGGGTGCAATACCCCACGGCCAGCTCAGACTTGTTGCCCGTGGAGAGCAAAAGGCGGCCAAACTTGTTGGACAAAGCCATAAGAAGATTGCCCCGGATACGGGCCTGGATGTTCTGCTCGGTCACATCCGCCGGCCGGCCGGAAAAAAGCGGCTGCAACAGATCGCAATAGGCAGTGAACAACCCAGAGATCGGCAGCGTCACGCACTCGATGTCCAGGTTGGCGGCCAGCCGGCGCGCATCCTCCAGGGAGGCGGAGGAGGAATACATAGACGGCATGGCCACGCCAAGAACGTTTTCCGCTCCCAGGGCCTCGACGGCGACAACAGCGGTGACCGCGGAATCGATCCCCCCGGAGAGCCCCAACAAGACCTGACGAAATCCGCACTTGCGCACATAATCCCGGGTGCCGGCGACCAAGGCGGCCAAGATTTCGGCGGCCCGCGCCTCTTCACTTGCCGGCAGGAGGGGAGCGGCCAGCATCGGGCCGAAGAGCCGGCCGCTGGCCTCGTCCCACTCGACCACCAGCATGGCCTCCTCAAACTTGGGCGACGCCGCGGCCACTGCGCCGCCTGGATCCACGGCCAAGGACGCGCCGTCGAACACGAGGGAGTCCTGCCCGCCCACCTGATTGCAGTAGAGAAGAGGGATACCGTACTTGCGGGTAATGGTGGAGAAGATCGCCAGCCGCGTGTCGATCTTGCCGAGGCAGTAGGGCGAGGCGGCGATGTTGATCAACAGGTCTGGCCGCTCCTTTTTGTCGGCCATCAACTCGGCCACAGGATCGATACCGTAAAGAGGCCGGCCCACCACGTCCTTGTCGTTCCAGATATCCTCGCACACGGTGAGCGACAGCCGCCGGCCGGCAAAGCCACAGGCGCGGCTGCGGCCGCCGGGCTCAAAGTAGCGGGATTCGTCGAACACGTCGTAGGTGGGCAACAGCCGCTTTTGGGCCGTGAACCGGATGGCGCCGTCCTCGATCAAGGCGCAAGAGTTGTGCAGCGGTTTGCCGGAAGGGCCGGTATGGGGCTCGAGAACGCCACAGACCACCGCTATCCCGCGCACCTGTGCGGCAAAACGGTCAAGGGCCTGGTTGTGGCCGTCGAGAAAGGCCCGGCGCTCAAGCAAGTCCTGCGGCGGATAGCCGCTGACCGCAAGCTCGGGAAAGACCGCGAGACGGCAGCCAGCAGCGCGGGCCCGTTCGAGCCAGACGAGCATCTTTCCCACGTTGCCGGCAAAGTCGCCGATCACCGGATCGAACTGGACAAGGGCGATCTTCATGCGGCTTCTATACCACGGATCAGCGCTCTTCGTCTAGCAGTCCGTTGAAAAACGGGCTGTTAGCGGCACAGGGATATGCCGCCGAATTCCGCGGCTCCCCAAAAGGCGGCGGCGGGTCCCGTTGTCGCCTCCTCGCCTCTTCCTTTTCGCCGCAGAACAGTTTATGATTGCGAAATTTGGCCGTAACCACGCGCCGGCCCCCGCCACGGCCGGCGCGCATCCCTCGCATTTTTCATCCGTCCGGCCCGAACATTATGCGCAAACACTTTGTCGTCGATACCAACGTCCTCTTGCACAGCGCCGAATCCCTGCACTCCTTTGCCGACAACGTGGTGGTCCTGCCCATGTCGGTGATCGAGGAGTTGGATAAATTCAAATCCCGTAACGACGAACTGGGCCGTAACGCCCGGCGGGTGATCCGCGACCTGGACCAACTGCGCACCCGCGGCCGGCTGCGCGACGGGGTGGAGATGGCGAACGGCGGCATGTTACGCATCTTCCTGGAGCGGGACAATCTCGCCGACTGCGGCATGGATCTGTCGGTGCCGGACAACCGCATCCTGGCCGTGGCCTATACCCTGCACCAGCAAGGAGAAAGGGTGATCTTCGTCTCCAAGGACATCAACGCCCGGCTCAAGGCCGACGCCCTGGGCCTTGACGTGATGGACTTTGAAAAACAAAAGGTCAACTTTGATGAGCTCTACACCGGCAACCGGGAGATCGCCGTGCCGGGCGCGGTGATCGAAGAGTTCTACAACAACGAGGTCATCGAGCTTTCCGGCTTTGATCTCTTTCCCAATGAATTCGTCCTGCTGCGCGACGAGGAGAACGCCAAGCACACCGCCCTGGCCCGGGCGCGGGACGCCGAGCACCTGGCGCATCTGAACCCGAACTACGAAAGCGCCTGGAACATCCGCACCCGGAGCAAAGAGCAGCGCATGGCAATGGAACTCCTCCTCGATCCCAAGGTCGAGGTGGTGACCCTGGTGGGGCAGGCGGGCACGGGCAAGACCCTGCTCGCCCTGGCCGCTGCCCTTGAATCCACCCTCCACTTCAAGCGGTACGACAAGATTCTGGTATCGCGGCCGATCATTCCCCTTGGCAAGGATCTGGGCTACATGCCTGGCGGCAAGGACGAAAAGCTCTCTCACTGGATGCAGCCGATCTTCGACAACCTCTTTTATCTCATGAGCACGGCCAAGGAGCGGGAGAACAACCACGGCGACGCCCAGGAAGAAAACGTGCGACAGAAGATCACCAAACTCATGGACGCAAGCATCCTCGAGATGGAGGCCCTCACCTATATCCGCGGCCGTTCCATTCCCAAGCAGTACGTGATCGTGGACGAGGCCCAAAACCTGACGCCGCACGAGGTCAAGACCATCATCAGCCGGGCGGGCGAGGGCACCAAAATGGTGCTCACCGGCGATCCGTACCAGATCGACAACCCGTACCTCGATTCGAGCAGCAACGGCCTGACCTACACGGTGGAGCGGCTCAAGGGCATCCCCCTGCACGGCCACGTCACCCTGCGCAAGAGCGAACGGAGCAACCTGGCCGCAGTGGCCGCCGACTACCTGTAGCGCAACCTGCCAGCGGGGTTGCTCTTTCGTACGCCGAAGCCGCGGGTTCGCGGACCCGATATCTGGCTGCAGGGCGCCCCCAATGGCAACATCAACGGGAGGGAACACCGGTGAAATTCGAACCCAAATGGATCGCCTGGGAGATCACCAGGCGCTGCAACCTGCACTGCGTGCACTGCCGATCGTCCTCGGAGTTGGAGGTGGCGGGCCATCCCGACTTCTCCTTTGACGAGGCCAAACGCATCCTGGACGACATCGCCTCGTACGCCAGCCCAGTGGTCGTGCTTTCAGGCGGCGAACCGCTCCTGCGGGCCGACGTGTTCGACATTGCGGCCCACGGCACGGCCCTGGGGCTGCGTATGTGCATGGCCACCAACGGCACCCTGGTGACGCCGGAAGTCTGCCACAAGCTGAAGGAGGCTGGCATCCGTATGGTGTCGCTGAGCCTGGACGGCTCCACCGCCGCGGTGCACGACGACTTCCGTTCCCAGCCAGGCGCATTCGACGGCACGATGAACGCGGCCAGACTCTTTCGCGAGCACGACATCCCGTTTCTCATCAACTCCTCGTTCACCAAGCGCAACCAGGACGAGATTCCGCGGGTGTACGAACTGGCCAAAAAGATCGGCGCCACGGCCTGGTACATGTTCATGATCGTTCCCACCGGCCGGGGCAAGGAAATCATGGAAGAGCTGATCTCGGCCGAGGATTACGAAAAGCTGCTCAAATGGCACTACGAGATCGAGCGGGACGAGGACGAGCTGCTGGTGCGGCCCACCTGCGCGCCCCACTACTACCGGATCTTCCGGCAAGAGGCCAAGCGCGAGGGCAAAAAACTCCAGCGCCGGAACCTCAAGTTCTCCACCGGCGGCTCAAAGGGCTGTCTCGCCGGCCAGCTCATCTGCCTGATCGATGTGGACGGCGAGGTGCTGCCGTGCAGCTATTTTCCCAAGTCGGCCGGCAACATCAAAAAACAGTCCTTCCAGGAAATCTGGGAAAACTCGCCGCTTTTTGCCGAGTTGCGCGACTTCGCCGGCTACCACGGCCGGTGCGGCGCCTGCGAGTACAACGCGGTATGCGGCGGTTGCCGCGCCCGGGCCTACGCGGTGACCGGCGACTACCTCGACGAGGAGCCCTTCTGCACCTACCAGCCGGTCAGGCTGCGCAAGAAAACACCTGCCTGAGGCATATCAGCCCGTTGAAAAGCGGGCTGTGCGGCACAGGGACGTGCCGCCGAATTGCGCCGGGCTTGAAAAGTCCAAGCAATTCGTGAGGTTGGGCGAAGCTCTGCTTTGCCCAACCGGGGTCGAAAAAGCCATGGACGGCTTTTTCGACGGACTGATATGGCAAAGGAGAACACGACCATGAACGACACCTTTCTCAAGGCGTGCCGGGGCGAGCCGGTGGCATACACGCCGATCTGGATCATGCGCCAAGCGGGCCGCTATCTGCCCGAGTATCACGAGGTGCGCAAGCTCGGCACCTTTCTCGACCTGTGCAAGACGCCGGAGCGGGCCGCCGAGGTCACCATCCAGCCGGTGGACATCCTGGGCGTGGATGCGGCCATCCTGTTTTCCGATATCTTGGTGCCGCTGGAGCCGATGGGCGTGGACCTCGAGTTCGTGGAGGGCAAAGGGCCAGTGCTCTCGCCGCCGGTGCGCGACAAGGCCGCGGTGGATCGTCTCTCGGTGCCCGACATGGAAGAAGCGCTGCCCTACGTGTACGAAACGATCCGCATCCTGCGGCGGGAGCTGGCCGACAAGGTGCCGCTCATCGGCTTTGCCGGCGCGCCGTTCACCTTGGCCACCTATATGATTGAAGGCGGCTCCTCGCGCAACTTCTGGAACACCAAGAAGATGATGTACCAGGCGCCGGCGCTGTACCACGCCCTACTCGACAAGATCACCGCATGCACCAGCCGCTATCTCGCCGCCCAGGCCCGGGCCGGGGCCCAGGCCCTGCAGATCTTCGACTCCTGGGCCGGCGCGCTCGCGCCGTGCGACTTCGCCGCCTTCGCCCTGCCGTACGTGCAGCGCATCATCTCTGAACTCCGGCAGGAGACCGACGTACCCATCATCTACTTTGCCAACAACGGCGCCACGTTGCTCGAGCTGGCCGCGGACAGCGGCGCCGACGTGCTCGGTCTCGACTGGCGGATCAACATCGACGACGCGGTGCGCCGGGTAGGGGACCGCGTCGCCTTCCAGGGCAATATGGACCCCATCGCCCTGCTGTTACCCGAAAACGACCTGGCCGCGCGCATCGGCCGCATTCTCGAGCAGGCCAAGGGGGCCAAAGGGCACATCTTCAATCTCGGTCACGGCATCCTTCCCGATACACCGCCGGAGCAGGCCCGGCTGGCCGTGGAACTGGTGCATCGCCTGAGCAGCCGTTAAACACGCGACGATGATTCCGCCGCCCGCTACCTGCCTGGCGCTCATGGAGCGCTACAACATGCTACCCCATATCCGCCGTCATTCACTTTTGGTCGGCCGGATCGCCGACCTGCTGGCCCGCCGGCTGGCGGCGGCCGGCCTGCCGGTATCGGTGGAGGCGGCGGTGGCCGGCGCCCTGCTCCACGATATCGCCAAGACACCGTGCCTCGACGAGCGGTGCGACCATGCGGCCGAAGGGGCAAGGATTTGCCGGCAACACGGCTTCGACGAACTCGCGCCCCTGGTGGCCGAACACGTGATCCTGGCCGGCGGCCTCCCGCCGGCCGGCCAGCTCACCGCCCGGGAGGTTGTGTACTACGCGGACAAGCGTGTGGACCATGACCAGATCGTCGATCTGGAGACGCGGCGCCGCTCGATCATTAAACGGTACGCCAACGGCGACCCAAAACGCATCGCGGCCATTGACCGCAACTTCCGTATCTGTCAGGAACTGGAGCAGCGCATCTGCGACCAGGCCGGCATTGCGCCGGAAGACCTGGCCGAGCGCGTTTTCGCCCTGCCCGACCCCTTCAGCCCAGCACCATGAGCGCAACAGCGGACGAACCCCTGGGCGTGGTCCTTCTCAACCTCGGCGGACCGGAACGGCTTGCCGACGTGCGCCCCTTTCTCTACAATCTCTTCTCCGACCGGGAGATCATCCGCTTGGGGCCACCGTTCTTGCAGCGGCCCATCGCCTGGTGGATCGCCCGGCGGCGGGCGCCCAAGAGCAGAGAGTCCTACCGGCTGATCGGCGGAGGCTCCCCCCTCAACCGGATTACCAGGGCCCAGGCCACCGCCCTGGAAAAGGCCCTGCGCGACCGCGGCCTGCCGGCCACGGTGGACATGGCCATGCGCTACTGGCAGCCGTATGCGGATACCGCGATCGCCCGTTTTCACGCCCAAGGCATCCGCCGGCTGGTGCTCCTCACCCTCTATCCCCATTACTCCAAGGCGACCACCGGTTCGTCGGTGCGCGACTTCCAGCGCCGGGCCGCGGGATACGGCTTTGCCATCCACACGATCGACGCCTGGCCCGATCATCCTGGCTACGTGCGCGAGCTTGCCGCCACCATCCTGGAGGCGCGGGAGCGCGTGGGAGGAAACGCGAGGGTGGTGTATAGCGCCCACAGCCTGCCGGCCCGGTTCATCGAGGAGGGCGATCCGTACTGCGAGCATTTGGCGCGGACCATCGCAGCCGTGGAGGCGGAAACCGGCATCAAGGGAGAATTGTGCTACCAGAGCCGTTCCGGGCCGGTGCGCTGGCTCGAGCCCTCGACGCCCGACACCATCGATCGGCTGGCGGCCGAAGGCTGCCGCAAGTTGGTCATGGTGCCGATCAGCTTTGTTTCCGACCACGTGGAGACCCTGTACGAGATCGATATGCTCTACCGGCGGCAGGCCGAACAGCACAACATGCAATTGGAGCGCGCGCCCTCCCTCAACACCCGGCCCGGATTCATCGCCGCCCTGGCCGATCTCGTGGAGGAGGCCATACGCCCATGAGCCCTCAGGTGAGGCACGCATACCTGCTGGCGGCCCTGCTCTGCCTCTTTCTCGCCCTGCCGGCCGCGGCCGGCGACGAAAAGGGGCAAGCGACCGGCCAACCGCACGCTACCGCGCCCCCCGCGGGCTGGTTCCGTGTCCTGGCCGGCGGCGAGCCGGTGAGCGTGATCCTGATCGACAAGGCATGCCAGCGCCTCAGCCTGCTGCGCTACGACGGCACGCTCCAGACCGTGGCCTCCTATCCCTGCGCCACGGGCGAGAACCAAGGCCCCAAGTCGCAGGCAGGCGACGAGCGCACGCCAGAGGGCATCTACTTCATCACCAAGAGCTATACTGACACCAAGCTCACCGTATTCGGCCGCCGCGCCTTTCATCTCGACTATCCCAACTTCTTCGACAACCAGGAACGCCGCAACGGCGACGGCATCTATATCCACGGCACCAACCGCGTCCTGACGGCCAACTCCACCAACGGCTGCATCGCCATGCGCAACGAAGATCTCGACCGGCTGGCCGCCGAGCTGCGCCGCCAACTCACGCCAGTGGTCATTGTCGAGGACCAACAACGCCTGGCGGCCGGCGCCCGCCTGCTCGCCGGCCTCCAGGCCGAGACCGTGGCCGCCATGATCCTGCCCGACGAGATGCGGGACCGGCCAGTGGAGTTCCTGTCGCTGGTCTGTATCTCGGACGGCCGCCAGACCGTGGCCCAGGGCCGCTACCGGCTACGCAAGGGGCCAGGCGCGGTGCAGCGCGGCGTGGTGCGCGGCTACCTGGTGGACACCTCTCCCCCGGCCGCAACAAAAACGCCTCGCTTTGTACTCGGCGAGCGGCAATGGCTGGCCGAGCCGCTGCGCCTGCGGCCCGTGGTCTCCCGGCCCAAGCTGCCGCCGGCCGTGGCCGCCGCCCTGCGCTTGACCCCGAAAAAACCAGAACCCGAATATCCCAAGGACGAAAACGAGATCCGCGCCTTTGTGGAACGCTGGCGCCAGGCGTGGCAGGGCAAGCGGATCGACGACTACATCGCCTGTTACGCCCCCACCTTCCGGCAGGGGAAAAAGGATCTCGCCGCCTGGCGGCGGTACAAGGAAGGGCTGAACCGCCGCTACCGCACCATTTCGGTGACCATCGGCGATATCGAAATCGCCTGGACGAAAAAAGGCGCCCGGGTCTCCTTCCACCAGTTGTACGAATCCGACCGCTACCGCGCCGACGGCCGCAAGATCCTCTACCTGGCCTACGGCGCAGACGGCTGGCGGATAACCAAGGAAGTGTGGATCGACGGCAAGAAGAAAGGACACCAAAAGAAACCATGACGCGCACCACCCACATCCTTGCCCCCCTGCTGCTCCTGCTGCTCCTTGTCTCCTCCCAGTCCGCCTGGGGTCAGATCCGGCACGAGGTCTTCCTGGCCAACACGGATCACGAACTGCACGTTTACCGGATCACCGGCCAGGAGCCGGGACCGACGTTGATGATCATCGGCGGGATCCAGGGCGACGAGCCGGGCAGCTATCTCACCGCTGACCTCTACGCCGATATCCACCTGAAACGGGGCAACCTGATCGTCGTGCCGCGGGCCAACCTCTACTCCATCCTCCTCAACCGCCGCAACGGCCTGACCGGCGACATGAACCGCAAGTTCGACGACAAGGTTGAAAAGCGCAACCTGGAGGAGGAAGTCGTCGCCATCCTCAAGCACCTGATCGCGGAAAGCGATTGCCTGCTCAACCTGCACGAGGGATCCGGGTTCTACAATCCCAAGTGGATCAACGAGATGGAAAATCCCATGCGTTTCGGCCAGTCGATCATCTTTGACGCGGCCGAATACCGCGTCCCAGGGGAGGAGCGTATCATCCGCCTGGCCGAAATGGCCGACCGGATCATCAGCCGGGTGAACCCGCAGATCGACAATCCCCGCTACCGCTTCCGGCCCAACAACCACGACACCTTGAACCCCAACACCAGCCACCCAGAGCAACGCAAGTCCGCCACCTACTACGCCCTGACCCGCGCCAACATCCCGGCCTTTGGCGTGGAGACATCCAAGTCGATCCGGTCGCTGGCCACCAAGATCCAACTGCACAAACTGGTGATCAACGCGGTGATGGCCGATCTTGGCATCATCCTCGACACGCCGGGAGTCAATCTCGAGCCGCCGCAGTTACGCTATCTCCTGGTGCAGGTGGGCAACGGCTTTCCCTATGCCCTGCCCGACGGCGCACGGCTCGAAGTGGCCGAAGGCACCGATATCACGGTCACCGATATCATCGCCAACTACCGGCGGGGCCTGGTGGCCGATATCGAGGGGCTGGGCTCGACCAACGACAACCACAAACCGTTCCGCATCACTGAACCGACCCGGATCATCGTGCGCAAGGACGCCCAGCGTTGCGGCTTGGTGGAGGTCGTTCCCCGACGGCCGGCGGCCATCGAGCCGGCCGCGCCAAAAGCGGCCGCGGCCGCCAAGCCAGCAGCGGAAAAGAAACGCCGGCCCCTGCAAGCCGAGACCTTGCTGGTGGATGTGGACGGCACGATGAGGCAGCTCGCCAACGGCGCCACCCTCACCGTGCGGCGCGGCTCCCGCCTCACCCTGCACGCCATCCGCACCAACGATCCCCGCCGCGACCGCAAGGTGGTGGTGAACTTCAAGGGATTCGCGCCGCCCAAGGCGGTAAACGACGGCAATGACCTCAATTTTCCGATCTATACCGATCAAGACCTGTGGAAACGCTACTCGGTGGGCAAAAAGGGCAAACGCTACCCCATCGTCGCCACGTACAACGACCGGGAAATCGGCAAATTTTGGGTAGAGTTGCGATGAGGACGATGACCAGACGCGCCAAAACCAGCGTTTTCCTGCTCCTTGTGCTGCTGCCCGTGGCCTGGGCCGCTGGCGCGGCATGGGCCGCCGCCGGTCCGCCGGCAGACCTTTTGCGCCGCGCCGAGGCCGGCGACGCCAAGGCCCAGTACCGCCTCGGCGGTATGTACGAATACGGCCGGGCGGGCGTGGCAAAAGATTACCGCCAGGCGTTTTTCTGGTACAAGAAAGCGGCCGAACAAGGCTACGCCCCAGGTCAGCGGGGCCTGGGCAAGTGCTACGAACTGGGCCTCGGGGTGAAAGCCGACCCCAGCAAGGCGGCGTACTGGTACAAAAAAGCGGCGGACCAGGGACTCGCCAGGGCCCAGGTCAACCTCGGCATCCTTTATGAGACCGGGGTTGGGGTGAAGCAGGATTACGATCAAGCGGTGTACTGGTACAAAAAGAGCGTGCAGCGGGGCTATCCCCGCGGCCAATACCATCTCGGCCGGATGTACGAACGCGGACTCGGCGTTCCCAAGGATCTGGTCAAGGCCCGCGCCTGGTACCAAAAGGCGGCCAAGGCCAAGTATTCCCGCGCCATTCGCCGGCTGCGCGAACTCGACCAGGCCACCGCAGGGCCCGCTGTCCAGAAAAGGCCCGCCGCCCTGCCCAAAACGCCGGCACAATCAGGCAAGCAACCGGTGGCAAGACCCGCAACGCCCGCGCCTCCTCCGCCTGCAGCAAAAAAGCCCGCGCCAACAAGCAAGAAGGAAATGGCTTCGTCCCCGCCGGTGACGCCAGGCCAGGCCCCAGGAGCAGTGGTCACTCCTCCCTTGGAGCCTGAGCCAGCGCCGCCCGTTCCCGCGGTTTTGCCAGGGGGCGAGGCCGAAGACCATTTTTATCTTGGCAACGCCCTCGCCCGCGAAGGGCGGTTCCAGGAGGCGATCGCCGAATACCGCCGCGCCCTGGAATTGGAGCCGGAGAGCGCCAGCACCCTGGAGAACCTCGGCATCACCTACGCCAAAATGGGCAAGATCGCCGAAGGCATCCGCTACCTGCGCCAGGCGGTTGCCGCAGACCCGCTCGACGGCGGCAAGTACGCGGCCTTGGGCATCATGCTCCACGCCCAGGGTGATATCGACGGCGCCATGCGGGAATATCGTCAGGCGATCCAGCGCGATCCCACCCAGGCGGGGGTGTACTACAACATGACCACCATCTTTGCCGAACAGGGCGACTACCGCCGCGCCTGGCAAAGCCTCCGTCTGGCCGAACGGTTTGGCAAGGAGGCGGGCGAGTTGCGCCGCCGCTTGGCCGAGTTCGCGCCCGAGCCGCCGCCCAACACATGGCCGCTCCCTGCAGACGGCTTCTACCTGCGCGCCATTGTGACCGCCAGCCGCAGCGAGGCGCAAGACATTCTCAACCGCCTGCGCCGGGGCGAGGATTTCGCCGCCCTGGCGCGCCGCCATTCACTGGCGCCTACCCGCCTGGACGGCGGCTATCTCGGATTCGTCAAACAAACGGAGATGGAGCCCGCCGTGGCCGCCGCCGTGGCCTCCCTGCCGCCGTTCGCCTTGAGCGAACCGGTGGAGACCGCGGACGGAGTCGCCATTTTCCAGCGCCTGGTCATGCCGGAAGAACTCCTCCGCTGACCTCCAGCCGGTGGGACAAGAACAAAATCTCCTTGTGCTCCCAACAAAAAACCTGTAGGGTGGAAACTTAACAATTTTCCCTCATCCCCAGCAGTAAAAGGAGTTTTTTCATGAACGCAGCAGTAGGCAGCCAGGTATCCATTGAGTATACCTTGACCCTGGACAACGGCGAAGTGGTGGACAGCAACGTGGGCGGCCAGCCGCTCGTCTTTGTGCTCGGCCAGCAGCAGATCATCCCCGGCCTGGAGAAAGCCCTTGAGGGTATGAGCGTGGGCGAGAGCAAGCGGGTGACGGTCAACGCAGAAGAAGGTTATGGTCCAGTGCTCCAGGAAGCGATCATCGAGGTGCCCACCTCCCAGTTGCCCGAAGACGCCCGCGAAGTCGGCACGCACGTGCAGGGCCAGACGCCGCAGGGCACGGTGCGCGGCCAGATCATCGAACTGCGCGGCGACAACGCGGTGATCGACTTCAACCATCCGCTCGCCGGCAAGACCCTCACCTTTCAGGTCAAGGTGCTCGACGTCCAGTAGCCGGCAACAGCGGGGGCCTTGCCCCAAAAGCCAACGGCCGCCTCCCCTGCCTTGCCAGGGGCAGGCGGCCGTTATCGTTTTGCCCTACCTACCAGCGCGCCGCCGGTACAGCAGCCGTTTTTCTCCCTCCACCACCAGATAGGCGAGCACCCCGGCGGCGGCGATCCTGGCCCATGCCGCGGCGTCGATGGCGGCGCTGCCGAAAAGGCGCTGCATGACCGGAAGATAGGTGTACGCCAGTTGCAGGAGGAGCATGGCGCTCGAACCGACAAGAACCCATAAGTTGGAAAAGAGCCCCAGGCGCCACACCGGCTGAGAAAGAGAACGGCAGTTGAACAGGTAACACAACTCCATGATCACAAAAACGTTCACCGCCACGGTACGCGCCTCGGCGAGCGAGGCGCCGTGCGTCAACTCCCATTCGAACAGGCCGAAGGCGGCCACCAGGAGCAAAAAGCCGACAAGGAGAATCCTGAACACCAGTGGCCGGGTCAAGATAGGGGTGGCGGGATCGCGGGGCGGCCTGGCCATGATTCCAGGCTCCTTGGGCTCAAAGGCGAGCATCAGGCCGAGAAATCCCGCTGTGGTCATGTTGATCCACAGGATCTGGACCGGCAGGATCGGCAAGGTGGCGCCGAGAAAGATGGCGGCCATGATCACCAGCCCTTCCCCCAGGTTGGTGGGCAGAGTCCAGACGATAAACTTGGTGAGGTTGTCGAACACGCCACGGCCTTCCTCCACCGCCGCCTCGATGGAGCTGAAGTTATCGTCGGTGAGCACCATGTCCGCCGCCTCCCGCGCCACCTCGGTGCCGGTAACGCCCATCGCCACGCCGATATCGGCCTGCTTCAGGGCTGGCGCATCGTTCACCCCATCACCGGTCATGGCCACCACATGGCCCCGCTCCTGGAGCGCGCGTACAAGGCGCAGTTTTTGGTCTGGCGCTATCCGGGCGAAGACCGCGGTCTCCTCTACCCTGGCGGCCAGCTCGCCCTCGTCGAGTCCCGCCAGTTCCTGCCCGGTGAGAACCGGCACCGCGCGGCCGTTTTCGCCGATCGCCCCGGTCAAGCCGATACGGGCGGCGATGGCCGTTGCGGTGGCCGCATGATCGCCAGTGATCATCTTCACCTGGATACCGGCCTGCCGGCAGACGCGCACCGCCTCGGCCGCCTCCGGACGCGGCGGATCGATCATGGCTTGCAGACCGATGAAGCACAGGCCGCCGCGCACCGTATCATGATCCAGACGGGCGATATCCCCTGTCCCCAGCGCCAATCTGGCAAAGGCCAACACCCGCAGCCCCTTGGCCGCCAACAGCTCGACCTGACGAAGGACCTCATCAGCGGCCAGGGGCGCTTCCTCTCCCTGCGGCCCAAGGCGGGTGGCGCAGCGGGCCAGGACCGCCTCGACCGATCCCTTGAGATAGACGAACCTTTCTCCTTCTGGGCCACGGTGCAAGGTGGCCATATACTGGTGGGCCGATTCAAACGGCAAAAGATCGAGACGGGGAAAACGCGCCTCCTCTTCCCGCAGGTCGAGCCCCGCCTTGGCGGCCGCGACCAAAAGCGCCCCTTCGGTGGGATCGCCGTCGATCTGCCAAAGATCATCTTCGCGCAAAAGCCGGCTCTCGTTGCACAGCAGCCCGGCCCGCAAACATTCGAGCAGGGCGGGATGACGGCGGGGATCAAGCGGCTCACCCTCCACGCTCAGCCTGCCAGCGTCCGGATCATACCCCACTCCGGAAAGTTCGGCCGTCATGCCGCCAGCCACGATTTCCTGCACGGTCATCTGGTTTTCGGTCAGCGTGCCGGTCTTGTCTGAACAGATCACCGTGGTGGAGCCCAAGGTCTCCACGGCCGGCAAGCGCCGGATGATCGCTTTGCGGGCGGCCATCCGTCCCACCCCGATGGCCAGGGTAATGGTTACCGCAGCGGGCAGCCCTTCTGGTATCGCGCCCACGGCCAGGGCGACGGCGGCGAGAAACATATCGAACAGCGACTCGCCACGCCAAAGCCCCACCGCCACGGTCAGGCCGGCCAAACCGAGAATCACGTACAACAGCACGTGGCTGAAGGCGGCGATCTTGCGGGTGAGCGGCGTGGCCAGTTCGTCGGCCGTGGCGATCATGGTGGAGATCTTCCCCACCTCGGTCTGGTCGCCGGTGGCGATCACGATGCCACTGCCGCGGCCATAGGTAACCAGGGTGGAGGCGTAGGCTATGTTACGCCGGTCAGCCACCGGCGCGTCGGCTGTCAAGGCATCCGCCGATTTTTCCACCGCCACCGATTCACCGGTCAGGGCGGATTCGTCGATCCGCAACTCACGCGCCTGCACGAGCCGCAAGTCGGCCGGCACCTTGTCGCCGCTTTGCAAGAGAACAAGGTCGCCAACCACCAATTCCTCGGCCGGAATACGCTCCTGCCGGCCGTCCCGCACCACCACCGCCTCGGCGGTCATGGTGCGCGCCAGGGCGGCCAGAGCGTTCACCGCCTTGGATTCCTGAACAAACCCCACCACAGCGTTCACCAGAACCACGCCGAAGATGACGCCGGCGTCCACCCACTCTCCCAGGGCGGCAGTAATCGCCCCAGAGACAATGAGGATATAGATGAGTGGCTGGTGAAACTGGAGCAGGAAGCGGATAAACGGCCCCTGCTGTCGGTGGGTGGAGATCCGGTTGGGGCCGTCTGCGGCGAGCCGGCGGGCCGCCTCGGCGGAATCCAGGCCCTGGTCTGGGTCTGTGGCCAAACGGCGGGCCACCACGGCAGAGGTTGCGAGATGAAAGGCGGTATCGGACAG
>WFOD01000307.1 GCA_015488275.1 Deltaproteobacteria bacterium | reverse complement strand
CTTGCCAACCATGGAATGTATTTTGCGTTTATTCTTGTCAGTCCGTCGTAACAACTTTTTGCATGGAGGCTTGACGCATGATTCGCGGTAGCCGACCCTCCACCTTGCTCTTCTCCCTTTTGGTCCTGAGCGCAGCCCTGCTCCTGATCCACGCAACCGCCAGCCGAGCGACCACCTTGTTTTTTGACGACTTCAACACAGAACATAACGGCACCGGCGTTCTGAACTATACTTCATTCACCAACTGGACCGTAACCCGGGGCTATGTGGATCTCATCGGTAACAGTTATTTCGACTTCAACCCGGGCAACGGCCTCTATCTGGACATGGCCGGCTCGGGAGGGGAGGCCGGTCGGATCGAAACCACCAGCACGTTCGCCCTCATCCCCGGCGATTACGAGCTGGTCTTCGACGTGTCCGGTTCCCGCCGTCACGGGACATTTACCATGGACTACGGCATCGGCAACTTTGATCTCGGTTCTGTGACCCTGACCTACATCGAGCCTCAGGGCGGCGGCTTCATGACCCTCGGCATACCATTCACGCTGAACACGCCGCTCGTCGGCTCCATATACTTTGATCAGGCCGTCGGCGGCAACATCGGCCTTCTGCTCGACAACGTGTGCCTCAACAGAATGGACGCCAACCCGGTTCCCGAACCGACCAGCATGCTGCTGTTGGCCACTGGACTCGGCGGAGTCGCGGCCTTGCAACGTAAAAAGCGGCGAGATACGGTGTAAGTTCAAACCCCTGGCCGGTGGCGCTTCCAAGAGCCAGGAGCGGCTATCGCGCGCATCCCCGGACGGCACGACTGTCGTCCGGGGGCACCAGACACATCCCCGCACCCCCGATGAACCGCCGTTTTCCCATCCTCGTTCTCCTGTCCCTTGCGGCCACGCTCCCGGCCGCCGGCCCATGCGCGGCGACGGCGGGCGCGGCATCCTCGACGCCTGCACCGACATGGGCCGTGACCTACGGTGGCGCGGGCGCGGAAGAGATGGAGGCCCTGCTGCCCACGCCCGACGGGGGGGTGCTCATCGCCGGCGTCTCGAGCTCGTACTCCATCACCGACACCGGCGACGCCCTGATCGTCAAGACCGGGGCCGACGGCACGGTCGAGTGGGCCAAGACCTATGGCGGTGCTGACGAGGACATGGCGCTCGACATCAAGCCGACCGCCGACAACGGCTACGTGGCGGCGGGCTGGACGAAGTCCTCCGGCGCCGGCGGCTCCGACGCCTGGATTTTCAAGCTGGACGGTCACGGCAACCTGGTATGGGAACGGACCTTCGGCGGTCCGGGCGAGGAGCAGGCCTGTTCGATCGCCACCACGCCGGACGGCGGCTCCGTGGTGGTCGGCGGCACGAACTCCTTCGGCGCCGGCGGCACTGACCTGTGGGTCCTCAAGCTGGACGGCAACGGCAACGCCGTCTGGAAGAAGAGCTACGGCACGGCGGGCGACGACGCGCCGCCGTCCGACTACGGCGAGTACACCGCGCGCGTAGTCGTGGACGCGGACGGGCGCTACGTGGTCGGCACGAACACGGCGTCCTTCGGCAACGGGGTCACCGACATCTGGGTTCTGGGCCTCGCCCCGGAGGACGGCGGGATCCTGTGGCAGTATACCTACGGCGACCGGGACGAGGACGCCATGTGGCACATGCAGGAGGCGCGCAACGGCGGCTACCTGATCGCCGGCCTGACCACCACTGCGGCCGGCGACATCGACTCCTGGGTCCTGCGGCTCGGCACCGACGGCACGGTGGGCTGGCAGAAGACCTACCCGGTCGCGGGCAAGGCGGACGAAGCCTTAAGCATTGCCGCGACGAGCGACGGCGGCGCCCTCGTGGGCAGCTACTACGAGGACAGCGGCACCAAGTGGGATTCGCTGCTCGTGCGCATCGACGCCCAGGGCGCGCCACGCTGGAGCCGGCGCTACCACACCAACGACATGGACTGGCCGAACGCCGTGACTGAGCTGCCCGACAACGGGTTCGCCATGCTCGGGGTCTCCCTGCCCGCGAACGGGACCGAAGACATCCTGCTCGCCAGGCTCGCCCCGGACGGCACGCTCGGCGCCTCGTGCGCCATCACCGCCGATCTCCCTGTCTCGCCCCTCGACACGTCTGTGGTCCCGACCCCGGGCAAGGCGACGGCCAAGACGATCGACACCGCGCTCCAGACCCCGACCGCACAGGTGCGCGACGTGACCGTGCCCGCGCGCGTCCTCTGCGCCGGCGACGCTGGCGGCCCCGATCTCCGGCAATGGGACTGCAACGGCAACGGCAAGGTCGATCTCGGCGACGTGCTCTGCGAGCTCATGCGCCTCGCCGCCGGCCGCTGAGGCCGATAGTCCCGCCAAGGCTCCACCGGCCGCGTTCTTGCCGTGGGGCACGGCGGACCGCTAGATCACCATGCCAAGCCGGGGGGATTTGTTACGGGTTCATTACATCTGTGCTGGCGGAAAGGCGACGGTAGCGTCGAGGACCGGCAGGTCGAAGAGGACGAGAAGCAGGCGGTCGAGGCCCAGGGCGACGCCTGCTGCTGGCCCCATGTCCGCCAGGGCGTCGAGAAACCGCTCCGGCATGGGACCTGGATCCACGCCTTGGGCGGTCAAGGCGCGTTGCGCCTTTGCGAAGCGGGCCCGCTGTTCTTCTGGATCGGCCAGTTCGGAAAAGCCGTTGGCCAGTTCGATGCCAGCGATATACAACTCGAACCGTTCGGCCAGGTGGGGCGCGTCCGGCCGCCGGCGGGCAAGGGAGGCCAGGGCGGCCGGATAGTCGTACAAAAAGAGGGGACGTCCGCTGCCAAGGTGCGGTTCCACCCGCTGGGAGAGGATTTCTTCAAACCGGTTGGCGGCAAGGGCCTCTTCAGCCTCCAGGCCGGCATAGCGGCTAAAGGCCTCTGCCACGCTCAGGCGTTGCCAGGCGCCGTTGAGCTCGATCGGCTGGCCGCGGCAGGTAAAGGGGGAGGGGAGGTCCAGACGCTTGGCCAGGTGGCGCAGCAGGGCCACGCAGTCGTTCATTAGCTGGTGATAGTCGTCGCCGGCCCGATACCATTCAAGGATGGTAAACTCCGGCAGGTGCAGGCGGCCGCGCTCTCCAGAGCGAAAGCTCTTGCAGATCTGGTAGATACGCTTTTCGCCACTGGCCAGCAGGCGTTTCATGTACTGCTCTGGCGAGCTTTGCAAAAAGCCGCCCGCGCAGGGGACGGGCAGGATGTGTTCTTCCGGAATGGCGGTGGGGGCGAGCAGAGGGGTCTCCACCTCCACAAAGCCCTGGAGATCGAAAAATTCGCGTGTCGCGGCCAGGAGCCGGTGGCGGAGGCGCAGGCGGCCGCCGCGCCCCATTCCCTTCATTCTTTGACCCGGGTGATGTACTCGCCGGTGCGGGTGTCGATCTGGATGCGATCCCCTTCTTCGACAAAGGGCGGCACCTGGAGGACATAGCCCGTTTCCACGGTCACCGGCTTGGTGTCGCTGCCCGAAGTATCGCCCTTGGCCCACGGATCGGCCTGGGTCACGGTGAGCACCACTGAATTGGGCAGGGTGACGCCGATGGGACGGTCGCTGAACAGCAGCACCTGGACCTCCATGTTGTCCACCAGAAAGTTGATCGCCTCGCCCAAGGTCTCCCGGTCGATGGACACTTGTTCGTAGTTCTTCACGTCCATGAAGACGAACTCGTCGCCCTGGGCGTAGAGGTACTGCATGGCGCGCTCCACCAGATCGGGCTTTTCAAACTTGTCGTTGGAGCGGAAGGTCTTTTCAAAGCCGTTGCCGGTGAGCAAGTTGCGCAGTTTGGTCTTGTACAGGGCCTGGCCCTTGCCAGGCTTGAGGAATTCGAACTCGGTGACGATATACGGTTCGCCGTCGAGCATGATCTTGAGCCCTTTGCGCAGATCGGATGCGGAATACATTGGGTGACTCCTCAAATCGAAGACTGGTGCAGGGAAGGCGAATTGCCACGCAGAAAGACGACTATTTACCCGCAATCGTGCCTTTGCGCAAGGCCTTGCCAGGCCGGTGGACCGAAAGTGGCGGCAGAGGTCAGCGGGAGGAAGGGCCAGGATCAGCGGCCAGCAGGCCGTCGGCCGCGCCAATGGTGCGGACCAGATGGAGGAAGCGGGCCGGCATGGGGGCTTCCCGCTCGCGCACGAGGATCTTGAGCCGGTCTGCTTGCCGGAGCGGTTCAGGGGCCTCGCGCCCTTCGATCCGGTCGCATACATACTGAACCCGGAGGGCGTCGGTGATCAAGATGGAGAGTTCCCCCAGGTGGCGGGGAATCCCCTGGAGCTCGGCGGCGATCTGCTGTGCGCGCGCAGCAGCGAAGCGGACAAACCGTGTTTCCGGGTTTGGCGTGCCGAACAGTTGGTTGACCACTGCGCCGGCCAGCAGGTTGCGTTCGTCGGCCCTCATCTGTGGGTGGCGGCTGTCGAGCTGGGGCCGGAGGCGGGCGTAGCAGATCAGTTTGACCATCTCCACAGCTTCGCGCATGATGGGCACGACCCGGCTGTCGAATTCCTTGGGGGGAGGAGGGTGGTTGTCAGGGGGCATGGTCTTCTGGCTCACAGGCGCGTCCCTTGGTGTTGAAGAAAAAGGCGAGGGCCTTTTTGACCGGCGCGGAAAAGAGCTTTTCGGCCATCACCGCGCCGGCCACCCGTTTGTTGATCTCGGCCAAGGTGGGATAGGGATGGACCGCGGCCGCCAGGGTGGCCAGTTTGACCTTGCCGGTCATGGCCGTGATCCAGGGGGCCAGGAGTTCGCCGGCATGGGGGCCGAGTATCTGCGCGCCCAGGGGATGGCCCTTGCGGTCGAGCAGGAGTTTGATCCTTCCCCGGCCCTCTCCTCCGGCCACGGCCCGGTCATTGGCGGCAAATTCTTCTGTCCAGACCCGGTATTCCTCCCCCTTGTGCTGGAGTTCTTTTTCCGTGGGACCAATGACGGCCAACTCTGGATCGGTATACAGGCAGCGGGGCAGCCAGCGGTAGTCAACCTTGCGCGGCAGGCGGAAGACCGCGTTGCTGAGCACGATGCCGCCCTCATAGCCAGCCGCATGGGTAAACAGGTGGCTGCCTGTCACGTCGCCGGCGGCAAAGATGTGGTGTTGCCCGGTCCGCAACCGGCGGTCCACCCGTATGCCCCGTGCATCGGCCGTTATGCCGATCTCTGCCAGGCCGAGACCAGTGGTGTTGGCCCGCCGACCCAGGGCCACGAGGATGGCGTCGCCTTCCACTGCCTCTTCCCGTCCTGTTGTGGCGCGGAAGATCACCCTCCGGCGGCCGGCGGCCGCCTCCACTCGCAGGATGGTGGCGCCGGTATGGATCCGCATCCCTTCGCCTTCCAGGATGGTGTGGAGTTCTCCTGCCAGATCGGCGTCCTCCCGGGAAAGGATTTCTTGACTCCGTTGCAGGAGATAGACCTGGGAGCCGAGTCTTTGGAAGGCCTGCGCCAACTCCACGGCAATGGGGCCGCCGCCGAGCACCACCAACGCTGACGGCAGGCGGTCGAGGGAGAAGATCTCCCGGTTGGTCAAGCAGCCGGCCTCGTGCAGGCCGGGAATCGGCGGCAGGGCAGGGGAAGAGCCGGTGGCCACCACCCATTTTGCGGCGGTGAGGCGGGTGCTGTTACCGCCAAGGGACACGGTGTGTTCATCAGTGAAACGCGCCGGTCCAAAGACCACGCGGACGCCGAGTCGGCAAAACCGTTCTTCCGAGTCGTGCTCCTGGATCGTGGCCACGACCCGCTGGATACGGGCCCGCACCTGGCGGAACTCCACTGGCGGCCGGTTTACCGGCGGCAGGCCGAATTGGGGCAGGCGATCCAGGTGGTGGTAGAGGCGGGCGGCGTGAATGAGGGCCTTGCTCGGCACGCATCCGTGGTGCAGGCAGTCGCCGCCGAGGCGGGCCTCCCGTTCCACGAGCACGGTCTTGACGCCCAATCGGGCGGCGCCGGCGGCAATGGTCAGGCCAGCCGCGCCGCCGCCGATGATTCCAAGGTCGTAGGTGAAGTTGGCCAAGGGCGTTTCCTCGAATTTCCAATTGCAAGCCAGAGGACGGCCAAGTAGTATCGCCAAGGAGCGGCTGGCCACAAAAGCCCGGTATGGCTTTTGCTGCGGACTGGCAAAAAGTCCAGAGAGGCTTTTGGGTGATCCATCACCAGTAAGTGTAGTCCATGCCGGCGTGCGGACAAAGGGAAAAACCAGGGGGGAGGATGGCTTTTTTGCGGTACTGCCGGCAGAAGAGGAGGTGGCGAGATTGACGATGCGCGGGGAAGAACAGCAGCGGTTGCTCCGGCGGCTGCCCAAGATCGACGCAATGTTGGCCGCGCTTGCCGATGCGGGGCCATTGCGGTTGGCGCGGCGGATCGTGCGGGAAGAGGTGGCCGCCGTGCGGGAGCGGATTCTCGCCGGCGCGGCCAGAGCCGACGAGGTGAGCGAAGAGGCGATCCTGTTTCGCTGCCGGCAGCGCCTCGCCCACTGGCTGGCCCCACGCTTCCGGCCGGTGATCAACGCCACCGGGGTGATCGTGCATACCAATCTCGGCCGTTCGGTGCTGCCGGCTGAGGCGATGCAGGCGGTCGTGGCCGCTGGCGAGGCCTATTCCAACCTGGAGTTCGACCTTGCCACCGGCCGGCGGGGCAGCAGGTACAGCTTGGTGGAGGAGTTGTTGTGCGAACTCACCGGCGCCGAGGCGGCCTTGGTGGTGAACAACAACGCTGCGGCCGTGCTGCTCGTGCTCGAGACCTTGGCCGCTGGCCGTGAGGTGATCGTCTCCCGCGGTCAATTGGTGGAGATCGGCGGCTCCTTTCGGATTCCCGAGGTCATGGCCAAGAGCGGCGCCATCCTGCGCGAGGTGGGGGCCACCAACCGCACCCATCTGCGGGACTATGAGATGGCCATCTGCGAGCAGACGGCCATGCTGCTCAAGGTGCACACCAGCAACTACCGGATAACCGGCTTTACGGCTGAGGTGGCGCTTGCCGATCTGGTGGCCCTTGGCCGGCGGCACGATCTCCCGGTGATGGAGGATCTTGGCTCTGGCTGCCTGTTTGACGTGCGGCCTTACGGCCTGACCGGCGAGCCCACGGTGCAGGAGGTCGTGGCGGCCGGCGCCGATGTGGTGACCTTTTCCGGTGACAAGCTGCTCGGCGGCCCGCAAGCCGGGATTATCGTCGGCCGGCGGCGCTATATCGAGCGGATCAAGAAAAATCCTCTCAACCGGGCCGTGCGGATCGACAAGTTCACCTTGGCCGGCCTGGAACAGATTTTTCGTCTCTACCTCGATCCCAGCCTTGCGGTGCAAAAGATTCCCACCCTGGCGATGATCGCCCAACCGGCCGAGACCTGCCGCCGCCGGGCCGACCGTCTCTTGCGCCGTTTGCGGCGGCCGCTGGCCGGCCGGTGCGCTGTGGACCGGGCGGAGGTGGAGTCGCGGGTTGGCGGCGGCTCTTTGCCCGAACAGGCCCTTGCCAGTTGGGCTGTGCGGCTGCGGCCCGCGCAGTTTGCGGTCAGCGTCCTGGAGGAGCGGTTGCGCCGCCTGCCCTTGCCGGTTGTCGGCCGGATCGAAGACGATGGGCTCTTGCTGGACATGCGCACGGTTTTCGACCGGCAGGTGCCCTCTTTGGCCGATGCGGTGCTTACGGTTTTTGAACAGGGCGACGCCGCGTAGCCCCAGGACGGAGCGGTGGCGCGTTTTGTGATCAGCCGGGGTGTTTCCGGGCTTTAGCCAGAAAAAAGGAGAGAGATGGATGTTTGATCCTGAGACCGTTTTGGATCCCATGACCGCTGAATTGAGCCATGCCATTGCCAAGATGCGCAAGGCCAGATCCCTGGACGACCGGGTGAAATGGTCCCAGATCGTCTACCACATGTCGGCAAGTCTGTGCGGGTTTCTCGAGGTGGTCTCCGACTACATTGATCCCGATGATCCGCATGGCTTTGATTTGGCCGACGGTCTAGCCGATGAGTGAACAACAGGGGATGCATTTTCACGGCCTGGACGACACCTTGTTGGAGGAGGACTGCCGGCGGTTTGAACTGCTCTTTGGCGCGGTGGTCCGCCGCCTGCTCGGCTGTGGGGCAGTGGCCTTTCTCGTCCGCCGGCCCGCGGGCGCGGTTTCTGATCCCGGCGAGGGCGAGGGCGTGCCCCACGCCTGGGAGGCCGGCGCCCGGTTGGTGCGCCGCCGCGGCCGGCCCGTGGCCGATGCTGAGCACGGCCGTCTCTACCTGCCGTTGTGGAGCGGCGAGACTATGGTGGCCGTGGTGGTGGCGGAGCAGGTGCCGGCCGATATCCTCGCGTTGCCCGAGGAGCGGTTGGCCGGGCTTGCCGGACAGATTGGCCGGGAATGCGCTTTGTTGCGCCGCTGGGCCGTTGATCCGATCACCGGTCTGGGGACCGGCGCGGCCCTGGTGGAGGAGCTGGACGCCCTGGCCTGGGAAAAGGGGGGCGGCGCTTCGTCCTCGCCGTGGCTCACGGTCGCCCTGCTGGAGGTGGTGCCCGACAGCCGGCAGGGGACCGTGGCCGCCGCGCGGCAGCTCGCCGGCTGCCTGCGGCAGCTCCTTGGGGACGAAACCCCCTTGTACCATTTTGGCGGCGGCCTTTTTGCCATGATCTGGAACGACGTGGACCTGCGCCGTTCCTTTGGCATGGCCAACGCCGTGCTCGCCTGGGTCCGGAGCCGGCGGCAGGGGCGGGCTTCCCTTGGTATGGAGACCATGCGTTTGCCGGCGGCAAGCGATAACGACACCCTTTTTCCAGGCCGGCGGATGGTGGAGCGGGCCATTGAGGCCCTGGACCGGGCGCGCCGGCGCGGGCCCGCCGCCCTGTGCAACGTTTCGGCTGAGGACGCCGCCGGCCGTCTGGCCGGACCGCCCGCGCCGGTGGCGCGTTTCCTCGCCCGTCATTGGCGGGGGCGGGAACGGTTCGCGGTTTTTGTCCTTCGGGAGCGCGGCAAGGAAAAGGGGCGTCTTTCCCGCAAGCTGCTGTGCCTTGTGGGCGAGTTGCCGGTGACCTTTGTCGATGCGGAGCGCGAGGCGTGGGGAGTGCTTGCCGATGTCGGCCGTCCAGAGCTGGAGAGGTTCGTCGGCCGTTTGCGGCAGGGGGCGCGGGAGGAAGGGGTTTGTGTGTTGATTGGCGCGGCCCTCTATCCTTGTTCTGGATTTCGCAAGGGACAGATCGCCGTCAATGCCCGCAAGGCCCTTATCCACGCCTCGTTCTACGGCGACAACGGCGCGGCCGTCTTCAACGACGTCACTTGCAATATCAGCGGCGACATCTACTACGAGGATGGCAACTTGGCCGGCGCGGTGCAAGAATACCGGCATGGCCTGCGGCTCAACCCAGAGTCGGTGAACCTGAACAACAGTCTTGGCGTGTGCTACGCCCAAATGGGATTTGACCGGCGGGCGATTCCCTGCTTCCGGCGGGCGCTGGGGCAGGAGCCGGAGAATTTTATGGCCCTGTTCAACCTCGGCCTCGCCTTGCGGCGGGTTGGCCGGCCGCAGGAGGCGTGGGACGCCTTTGCCCGCGCCCATGCGGTTGACGGTGAGCATGCCGAGGTGGCGCGCCAGCTCGGCCTCTTGGCCCTGGAGGGGCAAAGATACGAGGAGGCGGTCCGGTACCTCGATCAGTACTGCGCCGCTGTTGGCGGGCAGGGAGAGGAGCCCGCCCCTACCCGCAGGCGGGCGATCGAAGAGGCGCGGGCGTTGTGCGCTCTGGCCGAGGCCCTGCAGGGGCTGGGTGATGAGAAGCGGGCCATGTCCGCGCTCGAGCGGGCCGCGCGCGTCGATCCGGCCAATGGCCGCGTCCTGGGCCTGCTTGCCGAGCTATACGATCGGCATGGCCAGGGAGACGAGATCGTCCAGGCTCTGGCCCGCAGGGCTGCGGCCCTTGACCCGGAACATAAGGCGCGCTGGCGGCGGCTGGCGCAGGCGGCTGCAGCGCGGCAGGAAGAACCAGCAACCAAGGAGGGACGATGAAACTCACCAAGCATGGCGCCATCGATGAACGGCAGCAGTACTGGCTCGACCATTTTAAGT
>WFOD01000306.1 GCA_015488275.1 Deltaproteobacteria bacterium | reverse complement strand
TGCCCACCTGGATCTTGGAAAGGTCGATGCGCGACAGCTTGCCGTAGCCTGGCAGTTTGGAGATGTCGAAGTAGATGGAGCCGTGGCGCTCGTAGGCGAACCCTTTATGGATGAGTTCGTGCGCCATGTCGATCATCCGGTCCACATACTGCGAGGCGCGGGGATGATCGCTGGCCGGCAGCACACCCAGCTCGTCGAGCACCTGGCGGAAGGCCTGGATGTGGCGTTCGGTGAATTCCGAGAGCGACAGGCCGGCCGCCTCGGCCCCCTGGATGGTGTTGTCGTCCAGGTCGGTGAAGTTCATCACGAACCGGACGCCATACCCCTTGCTCTTCAGATAGCGGTGGAGGAGGTCGGCGACCACGAACCGGCGGCAGTGGCCGAGGTGCGCCGGCTCATACGCCGTGGGCCCGCAGGCGTAAAAGGTGACGTTTTCTGGGTTCTGGGGGATGAAGATCTCCTTTTTGCGGGCCAGGGTATTGTGCAACCGCAGTTGCGGACCTTGCTCCCGCACCTCGACGCACGGCTTTTTGCAGAAGAGCGGCGTACTCAGGTACCGTTCACCGCCGTCCGGCAGGATGGCGACGATCACCCCCTCGTTGATCTGCCCGGCCCGCAACAGGGCGGCCCGGATGGCGGCGCCGGCGCTCATGCCGGCCAGGATCCCTTCGCGCCGGGCAAGCAGGCGGGCATGTTCAAAGGCGTCTTCATCGGGGATGTTGACGATCTGGAAGGGCAAGGACTTGTCGAAGATCCCGGGTTTGTACGACTCCTTCATGTTCTTGAGGCCCTGGATCTTGTGGCCGTAGAACGGCTCCACCGCCGTGACCCGCACCTCGGGATGCTTGTCGGCGAAGTAGCGGCACAGTCCCATTGCCGTGCCTGTGGTGCCCAGGGTGGCGATCACGTCGGTCACCCTTCCCTCGGTTTGCTCCCAGATCTCTGGCCCAGTGGTGTAATAGTGCACCTGCCAGTTGTCCTGGTTGTTGAACTGGTCGGTGAGAAAGTAGCGATCTGGATGTTCGCGGGCCATGGCGTAGGCCTGCTCGATGGCGCCGTCGGTCGATTTCTTGGCCGGGGTGAGCAGGATCTCCGCCCCGTAGGCCTCCATGATCTTGCGCCGCTCCACGGAAGCGGATTCGGGCATGACGAGCATGCAGCGGTAGCCCTTGACCGCGCAGACCATTGCCAGGCCGATGCCGGTGTTGCCGCTCGTGGCCTCGAGCACGATCTTGTCTGGTGTCAGCTCGCCCCGCTCTTCGGCCCGCTCGATCATGTTGAGGGCAATGCGGTCCTTGACCGAGCCGCCGGGATTCCAGGCCTCGAGCTTGACGTAGATGGCGATGTTGGGATGCGGGTTGAGACGGTGGATGGGGATGATGGGCGTGTTGCCGACAAGATCGAGGATGTTGGCGCGGTGCATGTGGTCTCCCCCAGAGGATCCCGGGTTCATGATAACGCGGCAGCGGGACGAAAAAAAACGCAGGCGCCGGAACGGCAACCTGCGTTTTATAGTACCGATGGTGGTTTGTCAATAATCCGGCTAGTTCTCCCGCATCACCTTGACGTCCACCGTGATCTTGAACAACAGGGTGATGATCAAAAAGCCGGTGGCCCAGACGCCCAGGGTAATGAGGATCTCGCCCAGGGTCGGCGTGTACTCGGTGATGTGCTCCAATGGGGTGGGGACAAAACCACCGAGCACGAGGCCCACGCCCTTGTCGATCCACAGCGACACGAACATGGCGATGAGCACCGGCACCAGCTTGGAGTCGTCCTTGCGAACCTGGGGCAGGAACATCAAGATGATGGCGATAATGTTCAAGATCATGGAGAAGCGCATGAAGGGCACCAGGTTGTTCTTGACCTCCGTGCCTTCCTTGATGCCCCAGAAGAGGTAGTCCAGGGTGAGCATGTGGCCCGGGATGTTGGAGTAGTAGGCGGTGAAGAACTCGCAGCCCACCAGGAACAGGTTGGTCACTGCGGCGTAGGTGATGATGGTGCACAGCTTGTTCTGCGCCACTTCGCCGATGTCGAACTTGGTGTTGCGCTTCAGGATGATGGCGATGAGCAGCAGCAGCGACGGACCGGCGGCAAAGGCCGAGGCCAGGAAGCGGGGCGCCATGACCGCGGTGAGCCAGAAGTCACGGCCCGGCAGGCCGGCGTACAGGAAGGCGGTCACCGTGTGGATGGAAAAGGCCCACGGGATCGACAGGTAGGCGAAGATCTTGTACCACTTGGGCGGCGGCGCGCCCTTGTACTCGGAGTGGAGCACGACCCAGCCGCAGATGATGTTGAGGAAGAGATAGCCGTTCAGCACGATCATGTCGTAGAACAGCATGGAGTTCGGCGTCGGGTGGAGAAGCACGTTCAGGGCCCGCATCGGCTGGCCGAGATCGGCGAGGATGAACATCAGGCACATGGTCACCGCGCCGATGGCCAGAAACTCGCCGAGCACGGTGATCCGGCCAAAGGTCTTGTAGTCGTGCAGATAGTAGGGCAGGACCACCATCACGCCCCCGGCCGCCACGCCGACCAGGAAGGTGAACTGGGCGATGTACACCCCCCAGGACACGTCGCGGCTCATGCCGGTGTACCCGAGACCGTAGTTGAACTGCTGGATATAGCAGATGACCCCGACGGTGATGAACCCAAGCAGGACCGCGATCCAGGTCCAGTACGTCTTACTTCCTTTGAGCGCTTTTTCGAGCATGGCCTTTCACCTTAGATCAGATAGAAGAGAGACGGATGCGTGCCCAGGGCCGGCTTGCGCTGGATGGTGAACCGGCTGCGCAGGATGCGGGAGATCTCGGAGTTGGGATCGTTGAGATCGCCAAAGATCATGGCCTTGACCGGACTGGCCACTTCCACGCACTTGGGCGGCAGGCCCTCGGCCAGCCGTTCGACGCAGAAGTTGCACTTTTCCACCACGCCGCGCATCCGGGTGGGGAAGTCCGGGTTGACGTGGGCGATGAACGGCCGTCCGTCCGCCGAGCGGCCGCGCGGGTCACGCCAGTTGAATGACCGGGCGCCGTACGGACAGGCGGCCATGCAGAACCGGCAGCCGATGCACCGGTGGTAGTCCATGGCCACGATCCCGTTCTTCATCTTGAAGGTGGCCTGGGTGGGACAGGCGCGGACGCACGGCGGGTTGTCGCAGTGGTTGCAGGAGACGAGGAAGTACATCTTCTCCAGTTCCTCGTTCCGGCGGTAGTGGCTGTGTTCCGGAAAGGCGTTTTCGTACCGCTCCTGCCAGAGCCACTTGATCTCGTCCTTCTTGTTGCCATAGTCGGGGACGTTGTGGATCTGGTGGCAGGCGTCGATGCACTTCTGGGCCAGCCCCTTGTACTGGTTGAACTTCTTGACGTCGATGACCATGCCTAGGCGCACGCGGTTGCTGTCCGCTGCCGCGCCTTCCCCGCCGCTGGCGTAGGCCGCCCCGCCATCGACTTCACCCTTGAGCAGACGGGAGAAGGCGGTCGGCGCCCCGATCCCGGCAATGGCCGTCAGCCCGGCGATCTTCAGGAAGTCTCGTCTTTTCATGTCCATCAGAACTTCTCCTTGGGTTCGTAATGGCAGTCCCAGCAGTACGGTCGGACCGAGGCATAGACGTGACACTCGTCACAGAACTTCTTCTTGTCCTCGTGGCAGTTGAGGCAGCCGAGCATCAGGCTCTTTTTGTACTTCTTGCCCTCGACCACGAACGGCGTCCGGTCTCCGGTGCGCAGGGCCTCGTCCCGCCACTTGTTGAGCAGGACCATATGATCCTTGCGCATGGTGGCCGTGTCCGTGACGCACTGGCGGGCCTTGGTCGGCTTTTCCGGCTTGGGCAGGTCGTCGGCCACCCCCCGCCAGATGGGGAAGGTCACCAGGGCCACGAAAACAACAAGTCCGGGAATGATCTTTCCAGCATCGTACATTTGGCTCACCCTTCGTTGCCGGTCGCCAGTTCCTCGAAGCGCAGACCGGTTTCGCGTTCTTTTTCACCCTCCATCACAAGGGCGTTGCCCACCAGCTCGGAGAGGCCGCAAACCTCAACGTCCGGGTTCCAGTACTGCATGAGCGCAGTCAGGGTGGCCCGGTCGATGGCGCAGACGCAGGCGAGCGTGTTGACCCCATACCGGTCGGCCACGTAGCGCACGGCGTTGGCCCGCGGCAGACCGCCCCGCATCCGCAGGTCCATGATCTCGCTGGTGTTGAGCGCCGTGCCCGAGCCGCAGCAGAAGGTGGATTCGCGGATCGTGTTTTCCGGCATCTCGTGGAACTCGGGCACCACGTTCCGCAGCACGTAGCGCGGCTCTTCAAGCAGGCCCATGCCGCGGGAGGTGTTACACGAGTCGTGCCAGGTCACCTTGCGGTGGGCGTTACGGCTGGGATCGAGCTTCAGTTTGCCGTGGCGGATGAGATCAGCGGTGAACTCGCTGATGTGCACCATCTTGGTGGAGGCGGCGTTATGGAACACCGTGCCGGTCACCGGGCTTTTGGGCACCTCGAGGAAGTCGGCCGGGCCGTTCATCGTGTCCATGTACTGGTGGACCACCCGCCACATGTGGCCGCACTCGCCGCCCAGGATCCACTTGACCCCCAGCCGTTTGGCCTCGGCGTACATCTTGGCGTTGAGCTTTTTCATGTACTGGTTGTTGGTGAAGAGCCCGAAGTTACCGCCCTCCGAGGCATAGGTGGACCAGGTGTAGTCCAGGCCGATGTGCTCGAAGAGGAGCAGGTAGCCCATCGCCGTGTAGATGCCGGGATCGGCGAACACGTCGGCCGACGGCGTGATGAACAGCACCTCGGCCCCCTTGCGGTTGAAGGTCGGCTCGATCTTGATGCCGGTGATGTCTTCGATGTCGTCGCAGAGATAGCCGATATTTTCCTTGAAGGTGTGCGGCTGGAGCCCCATATGGTTGCCAGTGCGGTTGGAGTTGGCCACCGGCTCCATGGCCCAGTTGATGTTCACGCCCACCAGGTGCAGCAGCTCGCGGCCCATCATGGTGATCTCGGCCGTGTCGATGCCGTAGGGGCAAAAGACCGAGCAGCGGCGGCATTCGGTGCACTGGTAGTAGTACATGAACCACTCTTTCAAGACCTCGAAGGTCATCTCCCGGGCGCCGACCATGCGGCCCAGCAGCTTGCCGGCCTTGGTGAACTCGCCGCGGTAGACCGAGCGCATGAGCTCGGCCCGCAGCACCGGCATGTTCTTGGGATCGCCGGTCCCGAGGAAAAAGTGGCACTTGTCGGCGCAGGCGCCGCAGCGCACGCAGCAGTCCATGAAGATCTTGAAGGAGCGGAACTTGTCAAGCCGCTCCCGCATGCCGTTCAAGATGATCTCCTGCCAGTTTTCAGGCAGCTTCCAGTCGTCGTCCTCGGGACTCCACTCGCGGGGCTCGCCAAACAGGCCGGGGAACTGCTTGCAGTGGTACTCCATGATGGACTTCTTGCCCGGATAGCAGTAGTTGCCGGGCTTGAAGACCACCGGCACGTCCATCCAGTCCTGGGTGGGGACGGCACCGGTCATCAAGGAGGGTTCCTTGACGACTTTCTCCTTCATCACATCGACTTTCGTGTCAGCCATCGTCGTTAACCCTTCGCGGTAGTTGGTTATGCGGCCGAATCGCCCTCGGAGCCTTCGTCGTCCTTCTTAGGCGGCGGTTCTTTTTCCACCGGGATGCCGGCTTCCACCATGAACTCCCGGAACTCGTCCTCGTAGGCCTCGTAGGAGTGCGGCTTGATGTTCGGATCGTTCCACGGGTTGATGTGCCGCACCTTGCGGCTGTTGTTGGCGAGGTTCCGGGTGGGCGACAGGAAGACGCCGCCCATGTGCATCAGCTTGCTGAAGGGGAAGTAGATCATGAGCGTGCAGACCAGGGCCACGTGGACGAAGAAGATCGCGCCGATATCGCCGGCAATGGTGGGCTGGAAGGCTGGCCAGCCAGCGGTGAGCTGCTTGACCGTGATGATGTCCACCCGGAAGACGAAGCGCATCAGGATGCCGGTGATGGCGATGGCGAAGATGAGGAACAAGGGGAAGTAGTCGTTGACGAGCGAAATGTAACGCACCTGGCGGTTGATCAGCCGGCGGCCGAAGAGAAAGAGGATGGCCAGCGGGAAGATGAGGTCGGTCTGGTAGATGCGCGGCGCGCCGATCTGGAACAGGCCGTCCGCCAGCTCCAGGGCGGTGACCCATTCGGGCACCGGCACGGTGAACAGCCGCAGGTGGCGCAGCACGATCACCAGGAAGCAGTAATGGAAGAGCAGGGCGAACAGCCACAGATACTTGGAGGAGCCGTAAACCAGCTTTGGCCCGTCGTAGATCTCGGCCTTGGTGTTGCGGAACAGCGAGCGGAAGGTGAAGACCTCGAGCAGCATCCGCACCACGACTCCGCCGGTGGTCGAGGGGTTGTCGAACTTGGCCTGCTTGATCCAGGGCAAGGACTCCTGCTGGCCGCAGGTGGTGGGAATCCGGAAGGGCACCGGCGACTTGGCCCAGCCCACCACCTTCCAGATGAAGCCGCCGATAAAGACGGCAAAGGCGATGTACGGCAGGATCACGCCGATGAGATACTGCCCGCCCGGTATCGCCGCCACGACCAGGGCGACGACGACCACCGCCAACACTGCCACAAGGGGGTAGAGAAGTTTCATTCCCGTTACCTCGCTCCTCAGGTTGAAAAAGTTCGTATTACGCGTCCGGGCCGGCGTCGGCGCTGCCGGCCGGGGTTGCCGTGTTCCCGCGGTTCCGGAGAAAGCGCGACGGGCAGCCGCCGTCGGTCACCAGGAACCGGTTCCGTTCGATCTCTTCCAACCGCACCCGGAAGAGTCGTTCGCGGCACGCCATATAGTGGTCGAAGAGCTGGAGGGCCATCCGGTCCACCGCCCGGTCGATCCGCTCCAGCGCGGCGTGGTCGAGTTCAGCGCCCGCCTCGCGTCGGACGAGTTCTTTGAGAAGAAAGATGAAAGAAAGCGCCTCTGAGGGGGAAAACTCCTGCACGGCGCGCACCTGCACGAGTTTGAAGCTCGCCTCGCCCGTGACCGGGGCCGTCTGGTCGGCGACCAGGGCCTCGTAGATCTCGGTGAGCCCCGCGCGGACGTTGTGCCCCACCGGATTGGCGAACCGGTCCCGCTCGTTGCTGAAAATCCGCGCCCCGTCGGCCGAGTAGGTGCCCAGCACCTGCTTGATCCAGGCGTTGAGGATATCGGTTTTTTTCTGGTCGAGAACCTTTTCAATGTTCATGGAGCCTCGCCTCGCAGGTGTTACGGCGTAGGACCGGACAGAAACGAATGAATACCCATTCATTCAGGATAGCACACACATCTAGCATGTTTTCCGGGCGAGGTCAACAGGAAAATGAGGCGTGGTTCAGGCTACGACGTCCACGATGATTCCGGCGCGGCGGGCCAGGGCGGCGAGGAGGGCGGGGAGGTCGGCGAGGGCGACTTGCCGGTCGTGGAGCACGGTGCAGATGTGGCCGTCGGTACAGTCGTGGATTTCCAGCTCCAGTTGTTCGTCTTCTTCCTGTTGCCGCAGGCGCAGGTGGATGGCGACGCCGGCGCTGGCCAACGCCTCGTTGCACCGTTCCACCAGGCGCCCGGCCTCGGCGGGCGAAACGTGCTTGCTGCTTGCCTGTGTGTTCTCGTTTTTGGGCGTGGACAGGCGTTTGGCAGCCCCTGTCCGCCGGCCGACGTGGCGGACGCGCACCACGGGCAGGAGCGCTGAGACGGGCTGCACGGCCGGCTTGGCGGCTGGTTCGGCGGCTGGCGGACAGGGGCTGCCAAACGCCTGTCCACGCCCAAAAACGAGAACACACAGGCAAGCAGCAAGCACGTTTCGCCCGCCGAGGCCGGGCGCCTGGT
>WFOD01000305.1 GCA_015488275.1 Deltaproteobacteria bacterium | reverse complement strand
TCCCTGGCTTTTTCGACCACGGTTGGCCAGAACCGAGTTCCGGCCAACCTCACGAATTCCTTGGCTCTTTCAGAGCCGGCGGAATTCGGCGGCACGTCCCTGTGCCGCACACAGCCCGTTTTTCAACGGGCTGTTAAGGCCGCACGCGGCCCTTGGGGGCTGCTGTTTGTTTGTTGGGAGGACGGGAGGTTGATGGGGAGGGGGACGGCGGTTTGGCCGGCGTTCCAGGCCGGCGGCCGATGCTTGAGGCGAGTTTGGGGCCAATGGTGCGCAGGAGCGGCGAGCGCCGTAACTGGTCAGGATCGGTTTCGCCGTTGATATTGATGATGATGAGCCGGCCCTTGCCCTGGCCGTAACTGTTGGCGAGATCAGCGACCGCGCCCACCACCACGAGGCGGCCAATACGGATGCGGTCGCGGTAACGGTGGACCGCCAGGGCCACCTGCCGGTCGATCAGCCCCTCGATCTGCGCGCGGCTGTCAACGGCGTTGGCCGGGACGGCGGCGCGGAGCATGTCCGCCGTGCGGGCGAGATCGGTCTCCAGCGGCGGTTCGGCCAGGAGTTCGGCCAGGAGCCGGTCATCGGTATTGCCGGTGATAAGGAGCACAGGCGTGTAGAGCGCGCGGACGCCAAAGTCCACGGCCGCAAGATCGGTAAGAAAAAGGGGGCCGGTTGTCCTCACCTGGTAGATTCCGCCCGAGCCGGCGCCAAAGAGCGCTGCCGCGGTGATGCGTTCGTCTGGAGGGACGAGCCAGGTCACCAATGGCGCGCCCTTGGGGATTGCGGCGGCCTGCTGGTTGGCCTTGAGCAGGGCCTTGAGCACCACAGGCGGTGGCGTGCCGATCCGCCGTTTGGGTACCGGCTGCATCCGGCCCCAGGCCAGGGTGTTGGCCAGCAAGACGAGGAGCAGACAACAGAAAGCAAAAGAGCGAGGCATGGCGAACTCCTGTAGTTGAAGACTTTGGTCCTGGTTATGTCATCGGGCGACAAACCAGAGAGCTTTATCCTTATAATATCGCCGGCAGATAGCTGCCCGTTGAAAAACGGCCTGTGTGCAGCACAGGGACGTGCCGCCCGTTTTTCTTTTTCTTCCTCTCCTTGACAACCCCCTGCCCCATACTTATCGTTGCTTCCGACCGGCGCAAGGCCGGTTTCGTTTACCAGCCCGGTTAAAAACACAGGGCAGGGACGTGCCGCCAAATTCCGTAACATCGCAGCGCGGATGGGAGGCCGGCGGCCAGATACGGCGAGAACTTGCCGTGACCCGACCAGGAGGATATTCCGTGAGCTTGAAAGAGCAACAACGAGAAGCGCAAGAGGAACAGGAACAGGCCCAGGCGCAAGGGGCCGAGGAAGAAGCGCAGCAGGAGGCCGGCCCGGCCGCAGAGGCGGGGGAGGGCGATGGCGACGTCTCTCTCGCCTTCCTGCAGGAAGAGCTGGCGCAGGCCCGTAAGGAGGCGCAGGAGCATTACGACAAGCTGCTGCGCCTGGCCGCTGAGTTTGAAAACTACAAAAAGCGCATGGAGCGGGAGCAACAGACCGCTCGCAAGTATGCGGAAGAGAGCCTTTTGAAAGAGCTGCTGCCTAGCCTGGACAACCTGGAGCGGGCGGCCGAAGAGGCCCGCAAGGCCGGTGAGAGCGGCGCCCTGCTGGAGGGGGTGGAGATGACCCGTAAAGGGCTTCTCGCCACGTTGGAGAAGTTCGGCCTGGTTCCCATCGAGAGCGTAGGGCAACCGTTCGATCCCAGCTTTCACGAGGCGCTGACAATGGAGCCCAGTGACGAGGTGCCGGCCAACCACGTGCTGCGCGAGTTCCAAAAAGGTTATCAGTACAAGGAACGGTTGCTCCGCGCCGCCAAGGTGGTGGTCTCCAGCGGTCCTGCCGGTTCCTAGCAGTCTGTCGAAAAAGTTGTCCTTGGCTTTTTCCATTATCGGTTGGCCAAGAGGAACACGATGTGGAGACAGCCGCGGCGCCGTGAGGCGGCCGCTGCTGTGAACTTCAGCAGAAGGAGAAACGATATGGGCAAGATCATTGGCATCGATCTCGGAACCACGAACTCTTGCGTCGCCATTATGGAAGGCGGCGATCCGAAAGTGATTGAAAATACAGAAGGCAACCGCACCACTCCGTCGGTGGTCGCGTTCACCGACAAGGGGGAACGGCTGGTGGGGCAAATCGCCAAAAGGCAGGCGATCACCAACCCCACCCGCACCCTGTACGCCATCAAGCGGCTCATCGGCCGCAAGTACAGCGATCCTGAAGTGAAAAAGATGCGCGAGACCGCGCCGTTCAAGATCGTGGAGGGTAAGGACGGCGACGCCAAGATCGAGGTGGACGGCAAGGAATACGCGCCGGCCGAGATTTCGGCAATGGTGCTGAGCAAAATGAAGCAGACCGCTGAGGAATATCTGGGCGAGCCGGTCACCGATGCGGTGATCACCGTGCCGGCCTACTTCAACGACTCCCAGCGGCAGGCCACCAAGGACGCCGGCCGGATCGCGGGCCTCAACGTCCAGCGGATCATCAACGAGCCCACCGCCGCCTCCCTTGCTTACGGCCTGGACAAGAAGGGAGAAGAAAAGATCGCGGTTTACGACCTGGGCGGCGGCACCTTTGATATCTCGATTCTCGAGATCGGCGAAGGGGTGTTCGAGGTCAAGGCTACCAACGGCGATACCTTCCTCGGCGGCGAGGATTTCGATATGCGGATCGTCAACTGGTTGGCCGACGAGTTCAAGCGGGAGAACGGGATCGATCTGCGGGAAGACAAGATGGCCCTCCAGCGCCTGAAGGAAGAGGCGGAAAAGGCCAAGAAAGAACTTTCCACCGCGATGGAGACCGAGATCAACCTGCCGTTCATCACCGCGGACGCTTCTGGCCCCAAACACCTGAACATGAAGCTCAGCCGCGCCAAGCTGGAGTCCCTGGTGGAAGACCTGATCGAGCGCACGGTGGAGCCGTGCCGCATCGCCCTGAGGGACGCCGGCCTTTCCGCCAGCGATATCGACGAGGTGATCTTGGTCGGCGGTATGACCCGGATGCCCAAGGTGCAGGAAAAGGTCAAGGAGATCTTTGGCAAGGAACCGCACAAGGGCGTGAACCCGGACGAAGTGGTGGCCATTGGCGCGGCCATCCAGGGCGGCGTGCTCAAGGGCGACGTCAAGGACGTGCTGCTGCTCGATGTTACTCCGCTGTCGCTGGGTATCGAGACCCTGGGCGGAGTGATGACCAAGCTCATCGAGAAGAACACCACCATCCCGACCCGCAAGAGCCAGATCTTTTCCACGGCCACCGACAACCAGCCGGCGGTCTCGATTCACGTGTTGCAGGGCGAGCGGGAGATGGCGGCGGACAACAAGACCATCGGCCGGTTCGAGCTCACCGATATCCCGCCCGCGCCCCGGGGCGTGCCGCAGATCGAGGTCACCTTTGATCTCGACGCCAACGGCATCCTGCACGTGTCGGCCAAGGATCTCGGCACAGGCAAGGAGCAGTCGATCAAGATCACGGCCTCCAGCGGGCTTTCGGAGGAAGAGATCAAACGGATGCAGCGCGACGCTGAGCTCCATGCGGAAGAAGACCGCAAACGCAAGGAGCTGGCCGAGACCAAGAACCAGGCCGATTCGTTGATCTACGCCACGGAAAAGAGCCTCAAGGAGGTCGGCGACAAGGTGGACGCCGATACCCGCTCCAAGGTGGAGGCCGAGATCGCCAATCTGAAAAAGGCGATGGAGGGCGACGATGCGGCCGCGATCAAGGCGGCGATCGAAAAGCTTACCCAGGCTTCCCACAAGCTGGCGGAAATCATGTACAGCCAGGCGACCAAGGAGCAGTCCGCGGCCGGCGCTGGGGACGGCGGCGCTGGCACCGGCGCGGACAAGAAAGATGGCGATGACGTGGTGGACGCCGACTTCGAAGAGGTGAAATAAGCCTGCAAACGCCGCCCGGCTGCGGTTGCGGGCCTTGTTTGCGGAAGTGAGTGATGCGGGGAGACGGCAAGTGTGTCGGATCCCCGTTTTTTTTCGTAACAATTCAAAACTGAGGCTGGCCGATCATGACCACTGG
>WFOD01000304.1 GCA_015488275.1 Deltaproteobacteria bacterium | reverse complement strand
TTGATGTACAGCATCCGGGCAAGGGGGTATTTACGGCCGAGGACGTTGGGGTAGGTGGGGGCGTAGGCCGGGTCGCCGTCTTTTTTCGCCAGCGCCAGGGCCTTGACGCCAGAGGTGAGATAGCCGACGCCCGAATAACCGATGCCGGCGGGATCCTCGGTAACGCCCATCACCACCGACGCTGATCCTGGTTGCTCCTTGACCGTATCCTTGAAGTCGCCTTTGAACAGGGCGTGCTTCTTGAAGTAGCCGTAAGTGCCCGAGGCCGAGTTGCGGCCGTAGAGACTGATCGGCCGGTTGGCCAGGGGCCCGGTGACCCCGAGCTGGCCCCAGGTGACGATCTCGGGCGCGCCGCTCTTACGGGTTTTGGAGAAAATGCCGTCGAGCTGCACCAGGGAAAGCTGGTCGATGGGGTTGTCCTTGTGGACGAATACGGCGAGCGCGTCCAGGGCGACGCCAATGGTGGTGGGCTTGAAGCCGTATTTCTTTTCAAAGGCGTCGATCTCTGAGTTCTTCATCCGGCGCGACATGGGACCAAGCTGGGCCGTGCCGCTGATCAGGGCCGGGGGCGCGGTGGACGAGCCCTTGCCTTCGATCTGGATACGGACGTTGGGATAGATCTTGCGGAACGATTCCGCCCAGTAGGTCATCAGGTTGTTGAGCGTGTCCGAACCGATGCTGTTGAGGTTGCCGGCTACGCCGTTCACCTTTTGGTAGGTGGGCAAGCCAGGATCAACGGTGATGGGGCCCGCGTGGGCCGGCCGTTCCGCGATGTTGAGGGTGACGAGACCCAGGATGATGAGAGTGGTCTGGACGATGGTGCGCAGCATGAGCGGATTCCTCCATTGTGGTAGAGATGGTGGACGATGATGACAGGGCCCTGCCGCCCGTTTGGTTGCGGGCTGACAGGGACAAGATAGGAGGGAAGTGTTAAGGTTTTGTTAAAAAACGATGAAAAAACGGTAACCCGGCGGAAACGGGGAAGGAGGAGGCTGCGAGGCCCTTGTTTGGAAGAGTACGGGAATCAAAAAAGCCAGCGGCAACCGCTGGCTTGGCATGATCAACACTGGAGGCGGCGATCGGAGTCGAACCGATGAATAAAGGTTTTGCAGACCTCTGCCTTAGCCACTTGGCTACGCCGCCCCGTCATGGTATGGTCATCGACGTCAAAAATAAACAGATTTTTCGTGTTTGACAAGGGGCAAAATGCACGCAGGCCATCCTCCTTTCTGTCTTGCCGCCCTGGAAGAGCGGCTCGGCTACCGGTTCGCCAATATCGATCTCCTCGCCCGCGCCCTGACCCACCGTTCCTGGGCCGCGGAACACACCGGCGGCCAGGACAACGAACGTTTGGAATACCTGGGAGATGCGGTGCTCGATCTGGTGGTGGGCGCTCTGCTGTTTCATCGCCATCCCCAGGCGAGCGAAGGCGAACTGACCGCATGGCGCGCCGCTTTGGTAAACACCGATCAGCTTGCGCGGATCGCCGAAAGTTTGCGGTTGGGCGAAGTGTTGCGGCTGGGGCGTGGCGAGGCTGCGGCTGGCGGAAACCGCAAGTCGTCGCTCTTGGGATCAGCGTATGAGGCGGTGGTGGGCGCGGTCTTTCTCGATGGGGGGTTCGCCGCGGCCCAGCGGGTGGTGAAGGGCCATTTTGCCCCTTGGCTGGAGCAGGCGCCCGGACTGGTGGCGCATGACGAGAGCAAGAACCGGTTGCAGGAGGTGCTGCAGGCCCAGTTTGGCGACACGCCGCGTTATGTCTTGATCGCCGAAAGCGGCCCTGATCATGACAAGCGCTTCACGATGGAGGTCCGGTTCCGGGAGCAGCCGCTTGGCCGGGGCTCTGGCCCGTCCAAGAAGGCGGCCGAGAAGTTCGCCGCCGCCCAGGCCCTGGAGCGGCTCGACCGGGGCGAACTGCGCCTGCGTCCTGACTGGCGGGAAGAGATCGGCGATGACCGCCCCTCGGAGACCCTCTGACCCCCCGCCAGTATGGCCTTTGTTCCTGCCCCAGCAGGGATGCGGCCACCGTTGTGTGTTCTGTAACCAGCCAGCGGCCACGGGCCAAGCGGCCCGGCCGCTGCGGCCAGAGGCGGTGCGGGCGTTTTTGGCGCGCCAGAGCAAGCGTTGCGCGCCGGGTGGCCGGGCGGCCGAGCTGGCCTTTTACGGCGGCTCGTTTACCGCCTTACCCTGGCGCGAGCAGGAGCAACTGCTTGCCGCTGTCCAGCCGTGGATCGGCCGGGGTGAGGTGAGCTCCATCCGCCTTTCCACCCGGCCCGACGCCCTGGATCTCCATACCTGCCGCCTGCTCGCCGATTATGGGGTGCGGACCGTGGAGATCGGCGTGCAGAGCCTTGACAATCAGGTGCTCGCCCTCTGTCGCCGCGGCCATGACGCGGCTGCCTCGCTACGGGCGATCGAGCTGTTGCGGCGCTTTGACATGCGGGTGGGGGCGCACTTGATGCTCGGCCTGCCCGGCGAGCGCAGGGGGAGTTTCGTGTCGTCCGTCCGTCGTCTTCTTGCCTGCCCGCCGGATTTCGTGCGCCTGCATCCCACACTGGTTCTCCGTGACACAACGCTTGCCCGCTGGTATGTGGCGGGCCGTTATCGTCCCTTGTCCTTGGCCGCCGCCGTGGCCCGTTGCTGCCAGCTCAAGGAGCTGTTCGCCGGTGCCGGTATCCCTGTGCTGCGGCTGGGCCTGCAAGAAACCGATTCTCTTCGCCGCAGCCTCGTTGCCGGCCCCCACCATCCGGCCTTCGGCGAACTGGTGCTCGGCCGCCTCTTGTTCAAGCGGGTTCGCGCCTGTCTTGCCCATGCCCGCCAGCGGTCTGAGCGCACCGGTCCTTTCACGGCCCCTTCCCAATGGGTCTTGCGTATTGCCCGCAGGGACCTTTCTTTATTGTACGGGCCGGACCGCAGGTGTTGGCGGCGGTTGGGCGACCTGGGGCTGCTTGCCGGCGTGCGTGTCGCGCCCGACGGGAATCTGCCCCGCGGCGTGGTGTGCGTGAAGGGTGTTTGTCCAGCCGGCCGCCGCGCCGAAGGCTCCAGGGGTGCGGACTGATAGATCACGAACTCGGATGGGAAAGCATGGTGATGGATTTTTGGCAGCAGCTTGCTGAACAGCGGATCCAGAAGGCGATAGAGGAGGGGCGGCTCGACCTCCCCCACTGGCGCAATCGGCCGTTGCCCGCAGGGGAGGACAATGGTTTTGTGCCGGAAGATCTGAAGATGGCCTACAAGATCTTGCGCAACGCCGGTTTTGTGCCGCCTGAGCTGGAAGTGCGGCGGGAGATCGAGCGCACCGAAGATCTGCTCGCCGCCGCGCCGGATGAACAGTCCCGTGTGCGGCAGATGCGCAGGCTCGAGGTTTTGCTCCGGAAACTCGAGCAGGTTCGCGGCCGGCCCGCCAATCTGGCGGTGGAGGAAGCGTATTTTCGCAAGGTGTTGGCGCGGCTGGCCGGGGGGGAGGAGAACGGCCGCCCGCACGAACGTAACTGATCATGGGACGCCCCTGACGTATGCCGGAGTAGCGGCTTTGCAGGCCGGGGAGAAAGCGTACGGCGGATCAAGGTGGCGTCCCGCATGGAATGCTTGTGGGGGACGGCGGGGGTGGGCTGGAGAGGTCCTCGTCCTCGAGTTGGGCGGTGTGCCAGCGATAGGTGGCGGCAATGCCTTGGCGGAGGGAGATGCGCGCCTTCCAGCCTAGGGCGGAGAGGCGGCTTGTATCCAGGAGTTTACGCGGCGTGCCGTCGGGACGGCTGGCGTCAAAGCGGATCTGCCCCTGCTAGCCTGTGATTTCGGCCACCATGCTGGCAAGCTCGGCAATGGTGATGTCGCGGCCAACCCCAACGTTCACCATCTCTTCGTCGTATCCCTGCTCCAGAAGAAAAAGACAGGCGTCGGCAAGGTCGTCGGCGTGGAGAAACTCGCGCCGCGCCCTTCCCGTGCCCCAGAGGAGCACGTACGGCCTTTGCCTTGGGTCCTTGCCGTTGCCGAGACCCAGGGCGGCGCGCACATCGGCCGGGAGCGGCCCGAAGCGAACGATGTCGCGTTGGATGGCCTCCTGGTCGCCGGCCAGGGCCAGTTTGGCCAAGTGGCATTTGCGGATCAGGGCCGGCAGCACGTGGGAGGATTCGAGGTCAAAGTTGTCGTTCGGTCCGTACAGATTGGTGGGCATGACTGTTTGGTAGCAACGGCCGTACTGCCGGCGATAACTGCGGCAGAGTTCTACGCCAGCGATTTTGGCTATGGCGTATGCCTGGTTGGTGGGTTCCAGCGGCCCGGAGAGGAGGTGCTCCTCTCGCATCGGCTGCGGACAGAGGCGGGGATAGATACAGGAGCTACCGAGAAAGAGCCGCCGGTCGACGCCATGCTGGTGGGCGCTGTCGATGCAGTTGAGGGCGATGGCCAGGTTCTCCCGGATGAACTCGGCGGGGCGGGTGGCGTTGGCCAAGATGCCGCCTACTTTGGCGGCCGCCAGCACCACCGCTTGCGGCTGGACGGAGGCAAAGAATTGGTCCACCGCCGGCCGGTCGGTGAGATCGAGCTCTCTATGGGTGCGGGTGACGATACGGCGGTGGCCGCGCCGCTCCAGAGCCCGGACAATGGCCGAACCCACCAGCCCGCGATGGCCGGCCACGTAGATCGTGGTTTCGTAACTGGTCACGGGGGTACTCCTCTGTCTCAGTCCGTCGAAAAAACCATCCCTGGCTTTTTCGACGGACTGTTAAGCCGGAAGGAGGATTTTTTACGAGTGCATCAAGGATAGCTTTTCCGGCGGGCTGAGAACGGAGCTGTTGGGCAAGGCGGTTACGCCAGGGAACTTTTTTGGTCCGTTCGCCTCGTTTTTCTTTGTGGTTCGCCGGGGGGCGGGGTAAGCTGGCCTGCGGACGCGCGCAAGCTCTGCTGGCCGCAGGGCGCCCTGTAACCCTTTGCCGGGCAAGGCTTTCCCCGTATCAGCCGCCGGAGGCCCCCTGACCAGTTGCCTATCTGCGGCGTTGTTGCGTTTTCTTTTTGGTGAAGATTGTTAGCAGCCCGTTGAAAAACGGGCTGTGCGCGGCACAGGGACGTGCCGCCGAATTGCGCCGAGCTTGAAAAGTCCAAGCAATTCGTGAGGTTGGGCGAAGCTCTGCTTTGCCCAACCGGGGTCGAAAAAGCCATGGACGGCTTTTTCGACGGACTGTTAGATAAAAGGAGAACCGTTCGTATGAGGTATCATCTGTTGGTTTTTGGGTGGTGGGGGATGGCCTTGTGTTGCCTTATGGCGGTTGCTGGCCTTGCGGCGCCGGCTGCGGCCGCCCCGGTGGCCGTCTCTTTGGATGTCGCGGTTGATCCGGCTGGGGGAGAACTCTCCGGCACCGCTGAGATCATGGTGGGGCCGGGCGTGGCGGTTGGCGTGGACCTCGGCGGCCTGGAGGTGCGTTCTGTGCAGATCGACGGCGCGCCGGCGGCCGACCTGCGCACCTTTTTCGATATTGCCGCCTCTCCCCGCGGCCGGCGGGTGGAGATCCGCTACAAGTACCGGCCCAAGGAGGATGACGGCAACCTGCTTTCGCCCGAGGGGGTGGTGCTCCTGGACGGCTGGCATCCCCAGGTGGACCGGCCGGCGCGCTATACGCTGCGCGCCCGCCTGCCCGCCGCCTTCACCGCAGTGGCCGAGGCGGACACGATCGAGGTGGAGGCGGATCCCAGCGGCGGCCGCGTCTTTCGCTGCCGGTTGGAGCAACCAACCCTGGCCATGAGCCTGGTGGCCGGGCCATACGTGGTGGAGCGCGCGCCCTTTGGCAAGGGCAAGATGCTCTACACCTATTTCTATCCAGAGGACCGCGACCTGGCCGCCCTCTACCGGCAAAAGGCCCTGACCGCCTTGGCCCGCTACGAGGAGATGCTTGGCCCGTTTCCCTACGCCCGTTTCAGCATTGTGGAGAATCCCTTGCCCACCGGCTACGCCCTGCCCACCTATGCCCTGTTTGGCCGGCAGGTGGTGGCCCTGCCCTTTATCCCCGACACCTCGCTGCCGCACGAGATCGTGCATCAATGGTTCGGTAATGCGGTGGAGACGGCGGACGATGGCAACTGGGCCGAGGGGCTCGCCACCTATCTGGCCGATGGGCGGCGGGCGGTGGAAGAAGGGCGGGACGCCGCTTGGCGGAAAGAACTGCTCGTCCGCTATCAGAGCTTTGTCAATGCGGACAACGCCAGTTCGCTGCGCGAGTTCCGGGGGGCCGGCCTGGAGGACGATCCTCGTCTGTTGGTGGAGCGGGCTATTGGCTATGGCAAGGGGGCGATGTTCTTCCATATGCTGCGCCAGCAGGTGGGAGAGGAGGCCTTTGCCGCCGCCCTTGCCGATTTTGCCCGGCGGATGCGTTTCAAGCAGGCGTCGTGGGAGGATCTCCGCACGAGTTTTGAGGAGACGGCGCATGCCTCGCTGGCCGATTTTTTCACCCAATGGCTCACCCGTTCCGATCTGCCGGAGCTGGCGGTGCGCAACGCCCGGATCACCTATGACGACGGTGTGCCCCATGTCCGTTTCACCTTGGAGCAACTGACCGACGAGCCGTACCGGTTGGTGGTGCCGGTAAGCTTTTTCCGCGGCCAGCAAGAGATCCGCAAGATCGTCCAGACCGATGGCAAGGAAAAAGAGGTCGCCATCCCCCTGGATCAGGTCCCCGAGTTTTTGGTGGTGGACCCGCGTTACGATCTGGCCCGTCGTCTGCACCCCACCGAGCTGCCACCGGTATGGTCGCGTTTTGTGGGCGCGCAGAACAAGCTGGCCGTGCTGGGCCAGGGGGCGGACGAAGAGCGGTATGCCCCGTTTCTCGGCTTGGCCCCATAC
>WFOD01000303.1 GCA_015488275.1 Deltaproteobacteria bacterium | reverse complement strand
GATGGACGGACGACGGCCGGAGGCGCCAACCGTTCCTTGGCCGGATCGTACAGCAGTTTCTCAATGGATTCCTCTCCCTTGGTAAACACCATACGGTCTGGCGCCACCAGGGCGACGGTATACCCGTAGAACTCGTCCTTTTCCTTGAGTGTGGCGTACTTTTTCTTCGCCCGTCCCTTGCCCCTCGTCTTTTTCGCCGTCGTCTGGGGCGGAAAGCGCCGAGTGACCGCAGGCGCTCTCCGCTGCGGCCTGAGCGGCTTGCGGCTGGCCGGCGTCTTCTCCACAAAGGCGACCATGCCCTTTTTCACCGCGCCCACGATGATCGAGCCGACGTACTCCAAGGTCTCCATGTCCACGGCCACGGAGGGCTCCTCGGGTTCTGGCGCTGTTTCTTCTGTATCTTCATCAGCAGCGGCCAGTTGGCGCGCCTCGTTGAACAGATATCCCTCCCGCAGGTCGGGCAGCACCGCAGGCGGCTGGGGATAGAAATCCGCCAGGCGGAAGCCCTTTACCGACGTCTTCTTGCCCGTGGCGGCCGGGGCCACGGGCGGCGGCAACTCCAACGGCTTGAAACTGGCCAACATGCCGCGGCCGAGATAGACGAGCGACAGGCACAAGGCGACGATGATCAACAGGCGGAACATCTACCCCTCGCCTCCCTCGCCGCCATTGGTGAGCACGTAGAACCCCTTGAGATCCATGAGCACCTTGAGTTCCTTACGGGTGGGCTTGACCACCAAGCTCTCGATGACAAACAAACGCTTGGAACGGTACAGCTCAGCGATGAAATCGAGCAGGCCGGCAAGATCGCCGGCCAGCCGCAACTTGACCGCCAGTTCCCGGTACTGTCGCTCCTCCTTGGCCTCCTTGCCACGGCCGCGCATGATCGGCCGCACCGATTCCGGGGTGAGTCCGCTCTTGGCCACTGTTCCCTGGAGGGCGATCTGCATGGCCGAGGCCACGGTCTCGATGGACTCGCCGTGAAACAAAAAGGACTCCACCTCCTTTTTGCGGGCCTCCAGGGCGGCGACCCGCGCGCGCAACCCCTCGATGCCAGCGGCCAAACGCCGCTGCTGCTGCAACAGCGTCAGGCGGTTGGCGAGCATCTCCTGCCGGGTGTTCAGATAATCCACCGTGAGCCGGCCAACGTTCAACGCCAGGAGCAGCACGGCGATGGCGATCAGGCCGCCCCGCGACCGAAACTGGTAGAGGAGTGCGGCCAGACGCGTCATGGCATACTGATCTCGATATTGAAGTAGATCTTGTTGCGCCGCCGGCTCGTGGACTTGAGCTTGGCGTCGCCCAAGTCGCCAAGCCTGGCGGCCAAGGAGCCGATATCGTCGGTATAGCCCTGGATGATCACCGCCCGGTTCCTGCCGTCAAAGCGAAGCTGGTCCAGGTAGGCGTTTTCAGGAAGCCCCTTGGTGAGCTGTTCGAAAAAACCGATAAGATCCGGGTTGGGCGACAGGGCCTTGAACTCGTCGATGGCGGCCTGCAGCGACTTTTCCCGCTCCCGCAGGCGGGTCGCCTCCTTGGCCAAGGGCGCCACCTCGTCGATCGCCGCCGCGATCCGCGCCTCGTAGTCGCGGACCTGGGCCAGGCGGCCGCCGACAAACCCGGCCAAGGCAAGCAGATTAAGGACCAAGAGGGCGGCGATAAGAAACTTTGAATACTCTGGCCGGCGGAAGGCCGGCGGCAACAGGTTGAACTCCTTTATCGCGCTGCGCCGCCCGATCAGGGGCCGGGCGTCGCGCAGTCCCTTGTTCTCCTGCGGCGCGGGCGCATACAAGAGCTCGGTGCCGGCCAACTCGGCAAGATCCATCTCGGTCGCGGGCGCGGGCAACAGCAGCCGCTCCGCCAGCCGCCGGTCCTCGAAAACCAGCAACCGGCGCAGCCGACCTTCGAGAAAAAGCCCCCACCGCTCCTTGGGCGCCGCACGGGACAGGTAGCGCAGGTATTCAGGGTGCAGGCCGGCGATGCGGATATCGGCCGCGGCCAGCTCCCGCAACACCGGCTCCACCAGCTCGCGGCTGACGCAGGCCAGATGGATCAGGTACTGCTTCTTCTGCCGTTCCGTCTCGAAACAGTAGAGGAGGTCGTCTTCTTCAAAGGGGGCCAACATACCCACCTGGAACCCCACGGCCTCGTCAAGGTCGCGGGTGTTGCCCGGCAGGGTGATCGTCTTGTAAAAGACCAGATCCTCGCTGACAAAAAGCAAGACCTCCCGCCGGCCCCCCCTGGTGAGGAAGTGCTCGGCCAGCTTTTTACGCAGTTCCGCTTCCTCGGCCGCCGGCACCAGGGCGTCGGGCTCCTCCGGGCCGCGGCCGTAAATGACGATGCCGTCGTGCTGGATGCGGATGTGCAGCGGTTCGCTCATGCGGTCTCAATATCGCCAGGAATGAGAGCGGCAGAAGAAAAAAACCCGCCGGCCCATCACGCCGCCACGGCCCTGCGGGCGGCGGCCAAAGTCAGGAAAAGCTCTCCCGCCAACGGAGAAAACGGGGCGCGCCGCCCCGCCAATTGTACAACACCTGGATCCGCACCCCGGGCCAGTGGCGACGCTCCCGCTCTTCCTCGCCGCCGTCGCCCCCAACGCCTGGAGCCTCCTCCACCCCTGTTTCGTCGCCGGGCTCGTATCCCGCCTCGCCCACCGCGGTGACGGCGAAAAAGGCGTTTTTCAAGGCGGGCACGAGAAAGGGGCGCAGGGTCTCGTACCGCTCCGGCCCCAGGATAGTCTGCATGTCAGCCACCGTCAACCGAACACCGGCCTTTTCCTCCTGCATCTGCCGGTACAGGGCGATCTTCTCCGCATCGCCCCCGGTCAGAAAGGCGAGCATCTGGGGGGTAAGGCTGTTGAAGTTGATCCGGCTGCGGCCGTTGTTGACCGTAAACACCTCGTAGGGATCGAACTTGTTGCGCAGGGCCGCTGTCCCCCGAACGAGGAAGAACTCGGCCGGATCCTGAAACCTGCCGTTGCGGGGAATATACGGATCGTCCAGAGCCTGATAGTAATCGGTCTCCGCGCCGTTGAGCCGGTGCAGGTCGTCGGGATCTCGCCAGTCGAGGATGGAGTCGATCACCACCTCGATTCCCTCCTCGTCAAGGCCGTGATAGGCGAGAAAGAGCTCCATCAACCCCCGGGGAAAGGTATTGAGGTCTATTTTACCGGATTCGTTGACCAGGTAGTAGCGGAATCGTCCCCTGCCGGGCCGGTACTCCTCATAGGGATAGCCCTCAACAAAATGCTCGTACGGCGTGCCCAGGGCGTCGATCGGCTTGTCCACCTTGCGAAAGACCGCGGTCTCAATACCCGCCAAGGCGAGAAAACGGCCGGCGAGCCGGACCTTGACGTTATGGGCCGCCCGCAGCTCAGAGCGGACCTGCATGGCCAGATCAGCGGCCAGATAACTCACCAGGAGCAAGATCAAGATCACCACCACCAAGGCGTAGCCAAGCTGTATCTGGGCACAGGGCGCGGCGTCACCGGCACGCTTGCCCCAGCGCTGGCCTCCTTGGCGCTTCTCCTGCACATGCCACCAAAAACCGGTCATCGTCACCTCGTTGAGCAGCAGCCCGGGAAAAAACGGGCTGTGCGCGGCGCAAGGATGATGAACTCGCAAAAAGTCCTCCCTCCGGCTTAAACCGGGATTCCCGGAGCGGTTTGCGGCGCGGCGCTAAAACTCGCAAACTCGGGCTATGCCCTCAAACAAGCGAGTTTTTTAACGCGCCCCGCCGCAAACCGCTTTCTCCCGGAAATCACCGGATGCGCCTCCACGAGGACTTTTTGCGATACCATCATAAGTGGCGGAGGAGCGCGATTTGGCCGGCGAGAAAGGTCACCGCGGTGTCCACCCGCAGGATGCGGGAGCCAAGGCTGATCGCCCGGAGCCCCTGGGCGAGAAGGGTCTCAACCTCGTAGGGGATCCATCCCCCCTCTGGCCCGATAACGGCAAGCGCCCGGCCGCGGAACGGCAAGGATGCGGCCTGAGCGATGTTCGTTGCCGTGCCGGGATGCAGGAGAAGGGGGAGGGAGGAGCGGGCGAGGAGCGATGGGAGAATCTCCTCGACAAAGAGCCGGAAACGGGGCACGATGACCACCCGCGGCTGCCAGGTGGTCATGGCCTGGGCCATGCCTTGGCGCAGCAGCTCTTGATGGCGGGCGGGATCGAGCAAAGGGCTTTGGAAGTAGCTCTTTTCCACCCGTCGGCTGCGGATGCAGTAGATGCGGGCGATGGCCAGGGGCGCGGCCTGGGTGAAGATGCGGCGCAGCATCACCGGCCGGGGCAGGGCCAGTACAAGGTCGATGGGCGGCTCCGTGGGGCCGCTGTCTTCTGGCAGAAAGCGGCAGCGCACCGTTTGGCCGGCGGTCTCGATGATTTCCCCCCGGCCGCTCGGCCCGTCGGCGATGCCGAGCCGCAACGGGTCGCCGGGGCCCTTACGGAGCACGCAGAGCACATGCCTGGCTGGCTCGCCGGTGAGGACCACTGTGCCGTCCGGTTGGAAGGCTTGCTGATCGACGATGATGCGATTCATCTATAATATCCTGTTGCTGACAGGCCTTTTTGGCTTGGCGCCGGTATGGCTGCCTCTTGTGCTTTGCCGGGGCCGTTACCGCCGAACCGTGCTCGGCCGGATCGGCTGCGGCATGGACAAAAGGCTTGCCGGCCTTGACCCCAGCCGTCCCCGTTTTTGGGTGCACGCCCTGTCGGTGGGAGAGGTGCGTTCCGCGGCGCCCCTGGTGCGGATCCTGCAACAGGCCGTTCCCCACGCCCAGGTGGTGCTCTCTGCCGCCACAGAGACCGGTCTGGCCGAGGCGGCCAAGGTGGGGGCCGAGGCGGTGGCGCCCTTTCCCTTTGATCTTCCCTGGCTCGTGAGCCGCTTTCTTGACCAGGTGCGGCCGAGCGCGTTTTTCCTGGTGGAGACCGATTTTTGGCCCAACGTCTTGGCCGCAGTCCAGGCGCGGCGGATTCCCGCCTATCTGGTCAACGGCCGGATCTCCGATCGCTCCCTTGCCCGTTACCAACGGCTGGGCTTTCTCTTCCGGCCGCTCTTCGCCTCCTTTGCCGCCTGTGTACTGCAAAACGAGGAGGATGTCGAGCGGCTCGCCGCCCTGGGACTCGATCGCCAACGGCTTTTTGCCGTCGGTAACCTGAAATACGACGCCGCGCCGGCCAAGGAGCCGCCAGCCGTGGACCTGCCGCCGGGCCGCTACGTGGTCGCCGGCTCCACCCATACCGG
>WFOD01000302.1 GCA_015488275.1 Deltaproteobacteria bacterium | reverse complement strand
GACGGAAAAAGCCGCCGAACTCATCGAGCAGATTGCCACCGCCTCCCGCCAGCAGACCCAGAGCATCCAACAGATCACCACGGTTTCGGGCGAGTTGGACGGTTCGGTCCAGCAGTTGGCGGCCAGCTCCGAAGAGCTCGCCGCGGCCTCGGAAGCGGTCAAGAGCCTGGCCGACGAGTTGCACGGCGTGGTCACCACGCTCAAGGGGCTGATCGAGGGAAGCTCGTCGGCCGGCGGCCATGTGCCTCCTCTCCCAGAAGGCCCGGTACCGGCCAATGCCGACGACGGACAGGCCATGCTGCCATCGCCGTAACACCGCCTCTTCTCTTCCAGGACGAGGCGTCCACCCAACAATCCCTAAAGGAGGTTTGCCATGCGCAAGAAACTGCTTGCTCTGGTGTTGGCCGCCGCCTATCTCGGCGCCGGCTCCCTGACCGCCTACGCCGCCATGACCTGCGAAGTGGTCAGCGTCGATGGCGAGATGGTGACGGTCAAGTGCAAGGCCAAGGACATCGCCAAGCTGAAAGTGGGCAAAAAGGTCAAGGTGAAGAAGAAGTAGCCGGACCGCTCCCATTTCAAGGCGCCAACAGATGTTAACCACCGGAAGGAGGATGTTCGTCATGCGTAAGATGCTTCTCACCCTCGGGCTCGGCCTCTCCCTCGTGGCCGCCGCCTCGCTGACCGCCTCGGCGTTTACCTGCAAGGTGAAAAAGCTGGAGGGCGACCAAGCGGTTCTGAAGTGCAAGGCCAAGGACGCCAAAAAACTCGCTCCTGGCGACAAGGTAAAGCTCAAGAAAAAGACCGAGGGGTGCTGACCCAGCACGGTCCCAGACCGGGCGCGGCCGCCCGCCGCGCCCTGTTTTTCCCCCTTTTCTTTCCTCCCTGCTTGCGGTAGGCTCGCGGCATGGAAGCCGCTTGGATACGCATCCGGGGCGCCCGGATGCACAACCTAAAAAACATCGACGTCGATCTGCCCCGTAACCGGCTCATCGTGTTCACCGGCCTGTCCGGCTCAGGCAAATCCACCCTGGCCTTTGACACCCTCTACGCCGAGGGCCAGCGCCGGTACGTGGAGTCGCTCTCCACTTATGCCCGTCAATTTCTCGGCCAGATGGAAAAGCCGGACGTGGATCTCCTTGAGGGGCTCAGCCCGGCGGTGTCCATCGAACAGCGGACCACCAGCCGCAACCCGCGCTCCACCGTGGGCACGATCACCGAGATCTACGATCACCTCCGGCTGCTGTTCGCCAGGGTGGGACGGCCCTTCTGCCCCCAATGCGACCAGCCGATCCAGCCCCAATCGGTGCAGGACATGGTGCGCCGGCTCCTCGCCTGCCCGGCGGGAACCCGGATGCTGCTCCTTGCCCCCCTGGTGCGGGGCCGCAAGGGCATCCACGCCGATCTCTTGGCCGACCTGCGGCGGCAAGGATTCGTTCGCGTCCGGATCGACGGCGACATCCGCCTGCTCGACGATCCCATTACCTTGGACAAGAATCAGCGGCACCACATCGAGGCCGTGGTCGATCGCCTGGTGGTCAAACCAGAGGCGGGCCGGCGGCTGGCCGACTCCGTGGCCACGGCCGTAGCCCTGGCCAAAGGTTTTCTGCTTGCCCTGTTCCCCGACGACAACCGCGAGGAGCTGTTCAGCGAACACGCGGCCTGCATCACCTGCGGCCGCAGTCTGCCGGAACTCTCTCCCCAGCTCTTTTCGTTCAACAATCCCCAGGGCGCCTGTCCAGAATGTTCCGGCCTGGGGACCACCCGCCTCTTCGATCCCCAGCGGGTGGTGCCAGATCCTGGCAAGTCCCTGGCCCAAGGGGCGATCCGTCCCTGGGCGTCGAGACGGGCGCCCCCCTATACCCGCCGCAAGCTGGCCGCCTTGGCCGAACAGCTCGGTTTTTCCCTGACCACGCCCTTCCACCGGCTGCCGGAGGAAGTGCAGCGCATCTTGCTCCACGGCAGCAGCGGCGGCCACGGCGCGCCCCCCTTCGAGGGCGTGCTCCCCCAGTTGGAGCGCCGGTACCAAGAAAGCGGCTCCTGGCGCGTGCGCGAAGAGCTGGAAGCGTACATGACCTCCCAGCTCTGTCCGGCCTGCGGGGGCGCCCGCCTGCGGCCCGAGGCCCTGGCCGTCCGGATCGGCGGCCTGTCCATCGACGCCATGTGCCGCCTGCCGATCAGCGAACTCTTGGCCCGCCTGCCGGCCATTGATTTTACCGCCCAAGAGCGCCGGATCGCCGACCGCATCCTCAAAGAGACCTTGGAACGGCTCCGCTTTCTCAACGACGTGGGGCTTGGCTATCTCGACCTGGCCCGTTCGGCGTCCAGCCTGTCAGGCGGGGAAGCGCAGCGCATCCGCCTCGCCTCCCAGGTCGGCTCCCGGCTGGTCGGCGTGCTCTATATCCTGGACGAGCCCTCCATCGGCCTCCACCAGCGGGATAACGAACGGCTCATCCGCACCCTCCTCGATCTGCGCGACCTGGGCAATACCGTAATCGTGGTGGAGCACGACACCGACACCATTCTCGCCGCTGACCACGTGCTCGATATGGGGCCCGGCGCCGGGGCGCACGGAGGAGAAGTGGTCTATTCCGGGCCAGTGGCCGGCCTGTTCCACGAAGAGCGGTCGCTGACCGGCGCCTATCTCTCTGGCCGGCGGACCATTGCCGTGCCCAAAAAACGCCGCCAGCCGCGCGGCGCCATCCTCCTTACCGGCTGCACGCGCAACAACCTCCGCGGTATCGATGTGCATATTCCGTTGGGCGTCATGACCTGTGTCACCGGCGTATCGGGATCGGGCAAGAGCTCGCTCGTCATGGAGACCCTGCTCCCCTGCCTGCGCAAACACTTCGACCGGGGCGGCCACGGGGAACGCTTTGCCGGCGGGCCCACAGACGGCGTGACCTCTATCCAGGGGCTTGGCCATATCGACAAGGCGATCAATATCGATCAAAGCCCCATCGGCCGCACCCCCCGCTCCAATCCGGCCACCTACACCGGCGTGCTGACCCCGATCCGCGAACTCCTCGCCCGCCTGCCAGAGGCGCGGGCCCGAGGCTACCGGCCTGGCCGTTTCTCCTTCAACGTCAAAGGCGGCCGGTGCGAGGCGTGCGAGGGCGACGGCATGATCCGCATCGCCATGCACTTTCTTCCTGATCTGTACGTCACCTGCGAGACCTGCGGCGGCCGACGCTACAACGACGAAACCTTGGAAATCCGCTACAAAGGCCAGAACATCGCCGAAATCTTGGCCATGACCGTGGACGAGGCCCTCGACTTTTTCGCCAAGGTGCCGGTGATCAAAAACCGCTTGCAGACCCTGGCCGACGTGGGCCTCGGCTATATCGGCCTGGGCCAATCCTCCACCACCCTGTCCGGCGGCGAGGCGCAGCGGATCAAGCTGGCGCGCGAGCTCTCGAAACGGGCCACGGGCCGCACCCTCTACATCCTCGACGAACCCACCACGGGCCTGCACCCAGCCGACATCCAGCACCTGCTCAACGTGCTCGCCCGTCTGGTGGATGCTGGCAACACGGTGGTGGTGATCGAGCACAACCTCGATGTGATCAAGACCGCTGACCACGTTATCGACCTGGGGCCAGAAGGCGGCGCGGCCGGCGGACGGCTGGTGGCCAGCGGCACGCCCGAAGAGGTGGCCGCCTGCCGCCAGTCCCATACCGGGGTCTTTCTCAAACAGGTGCTGGAATGAATCAGCTCTCTGCGTCAAAGATCGCCGCCGCCTGCCTCCAGTTCGACGTGCGCGCCGGCGCGCCGGAGAACAACCTGGCCCGGGTGCGCGAGATGACGGCCCGGCTAGGGCGCAAGGGCCCTGCGGACCACAGCGCCGCCACGCTCGTTGTGCTCCCCGAACTGTGGGCCACTGGCTTTGCCTACGACCAGATCGCCGAGCTGGCCGCACACACGCCGGAGTTCCTCGCCGAACTCCAACGGCTGGCCAGGCAATACGACCTCCTTTTTGCCGGCTCGCTTGCCGAACCCACGGCCGAAGGGCTCTACAACACGCTCTTCTTTGTCAACGCGCAAGGGGTGCTCGGCCGCTACCGCAAACAACAGCTCTTTGCCCCCATGCGCGAAGACCAACACTTTCTCGCCGGCCGCACGCCGCGTCCTGTGCCAACTCCCCTTGGCCTTATCGGGGGGCTCGTCTGCTACGATCTGCGTTTTCCCGACCTGGCCGCAACCCAGGTCGCGGCAGGCGCCCAGTTGCTGGTGGTCAGCGGCCAGTGGCCGGCCGCGCGGCAGGAACACTGGCGGCTCCTCGTCCGCGCCCGGGCGGTGGAGAACCAGGTTTTTTGTATTGCCTGCAACCGATGCGGCGTCACGAACGGCACGCCCTTTGCCGGCGCCTCGCGCATTATCGCGCCCGACGGCGCAGTCTTGGCCGAGGCAGGAGACGCCCCCACGGCGCTGACCGCAGAGCTGGACCTTGCGCTCCAACACGCGGTCCGCAGCCGGTTCCGCACCGCTGGCCGCACGCCGTACCGCTTCGCCGACGCCGACAAGATCCTCTCGTGGGAAAAGGCCCAGGCAATGGTGGCCAACAACCGGCGGCTGGGCCGGATCACAGTGTTCACCAACGGCTGCTTCGATATCCTCCACGCCGGTCACGTCACCTATCTGGAGGCGGCCCGCCGCTTGGGCGACTGCTTGGTGGTGGGGCTCAACGCCGACGAGTCCATCCGCCGGATCAAGGGACTACACCGGCCGGTGAATCCGCAGGCCGACCGGGCGCGGGTGCTGGCCGCCCTTGGCTGTGTCGATGGGGTGGTCCTCTTTCATCAGGATACGCCGCGAGAGCTCATAGCCGCCTTGCTGCCCGACGTGCTGGTCAAAGGGGCGGACTGGGCCGAAGAAGAGATCGTCGGCCGGGCCGAGGTGGAGGCGGCCGGCGGCCGGGTGGCGACCATCCCCCTAGTGGCCGGCCGCTCGACCACCAATATCATCGAGCGGATCAAAAAGGTTGGCGAAGCAAAGCGCTAACAACCCAAGGACAAAGACCATGACGCAGCAAACGACCACCTCCTTTCCCGATCTCGACGCCGTGTTCCGGCCGCGCACCGTAGCGGTTATCGGCGCATCCCAACGGCCGGGCAGCGTGGGCCGGGCGGTGTTCAAGAACATCCTCGACGGCGACTTCGCCGGCACCGTCTTTCCGGTCAACCCGCGTAGCCGGTCGATCTGCGGCGTGCGGGCCTATCCGACGATCACCGACATCCCAGAAGAGAACGTCGATCTCGCGGTGGTCATCGTGCCAGCGGCCGTCACCCCTGAGGTGGCCCGCCAAGCGGCGGCCAAAGGGGTAAAGGCCCTCGTTGTCATCTCGGCCGGCTTCCGCGAAACCGGCCCGGCCGGCCGGGCGCTGGAAGAAAAACTCCTCGCCGTCTGCCGCGAACACGCCATCCGTCTCATTGGCCCCAACTGCCTTGGTCTGATCAACACCGATCCCAAGGTGCGGCTCAACGCCAGTTTCGCCCGCCGCTCCGCTCCTCCGGGCGCCATTGCCTTCCTCAGCCAGTCGGGCGCGCTCTGCACCGCGGTGCCCGACTTCGCCGCCCGCCGCAACATGGGGTTTTCCAAGTTCATCTGGGTGGGCAACAAGGCCGACGTGGGCGAGCTCGACCTGATCCGCTACCTGCACCAGGACCCGCAGACCCGGGTGATCATGCTCTACGTGGAAGAGTTACGGCACGGTTTCGAGTTCATTGAAACGGTGCGGGAGGTAACGGGAGGCGAGACCCCGACCCCGATCCTCGCCCTCAAATCGGGCCGTACCGCCGAGGGGGCCCAGGCGGCCAGATCCCATACCGGATCACTGGCCGGCTCGGAAGAGGTGTACAACGCCCTCTTTGCCCAATCCGGCGTCTTTCGGGTGCAGACCATCGAAGAGATGTTCGACTACGCCACCGCCTTCGCCAACCAGCCCCTGCCGCGCGGCAACCGCATCGCCATCATCACCAACGCCGGCGGACCGGGAATCATGGCCACCGATGTGACGGTCAGCGCCGGTCTCGCCTTGGCCCGTTTCTCGCCGGCCACCACCCAGGCGCTCAAAGAACACCTGCCAGCAGCGGCCAATATCCACAATCCGGTGGACGTGATCGGGGACGCCCGCATGGACCGCTACCGCACCGCCCTGGAGGCCGTGCTGGCCGATGAAAACGTGGACGGCGTGATCTTCATCCTCACGCCCCAGTCCATGACCGAAATCGAGCCCACGGCCGCCATCATTCCCCCCCTGGCCAAGGCCAGCAGCAAGCCGGTGGTCGCCTCGTTCATGGGCCTGATGGACGTGTCCAAGGGGGCCGAGATCCTGGAACGCAACGGCATTCCCCACTACTTTTTCCCCGAGGCGGCCGCCCGCGCCCTCGGGGCCCTCTACCGGCACTCCCGCTGGATCGGCCGGGAACACTTGGGCGAGATCGCCATCCCCACCGATCGCCAGGCGGTACGCATGATCATCGACGAGGCCTTGACCGACGCAGACGAGCGGTATCTCGGCGAAGTGGAAGGCAACCGCATCCTTGCCGCCTATGACTTTCCCATCCTGCCGGCCCGGCTCGTCACCTCGGCCGAGGAGGCGGCCCAGGCCGTGGCCGAACTCGGGCCGTGCGCGTTCAAGGTCGTCTCGCCAGACATTGTGCACAAGTCTGACTGCGGCGGCGTACGGATCGGCCTCGCCACGCCAGACGCGGCCAGGGCCGCCTACGAACAGATGATGGCCACCGTGGCCGCCAAACTTCCCAAGGCGCGGTTGCGCGGCATCTACGCCCAAAAGATGGCCGTCCCCGGCGTGGAGGTGATCTTGGGCATCAAGCGGTATCCGGCCTTTGGCCCGCTTTTGATGTTCGGCCTGGGCGGCATCTTTGTGGAGATCTTCAAGGACGTGAGCTTCCGTCTGGCGCCTATCCGCCACAACGGCGCCCGCCACATGATCGAGGAGATCACCGCCTATCCCATGCTGGCCGGCGCCCGCGGCCAGGCGCCAGCCGATCTCACCGCCCTGGAGCACGCCTTGCTGGCCCTTTCCGCCCTGGCCGTGGACCACCCAGAGATCGCCGAACTGGACATCAACCCGCTCATCGCCCATGCCGAGGGGCAAGGATGCTCGGTGGCCGACTGCCGCATCCTGCTGCGCCGGCCGGCAGACGACCGCCGGTAACAGCCGTTGAAAAACGGGCTCACGGCACGCCCTTCTTCTCCTTCTTTTTCACCGGTTTGGCGAGACCATACTCCTTCATCTTGTAAAGGAGGGCGGGCAGGCTGATCTCGAGCAATTCGGCCGCCTTGGTCTTGTTGCCGCCGGTCTTCTCCAGGGCAAGGGCAATGAGCCGCCGCTCCATCGACTTGGCGTTCTTCTTGATCGACAGCCCCTCGGGAAGAAAGTCGGCCGGGCTGGGTTCGCGTCCTTCCAGGATTTCGGGCGGCAAGGTATCCACGGTGAGGATATCGCCCTCGGCCAGCACCATTGCCCGTTCGACAACGTTTTCCAGCTCGCGCACGTTACCCGGCCAGTGATAGGCAAGGATCCGCTTCATGCACTCCGGGTCCATGCGGCGGATGGAAAGCCCCAGCCGTTCGTTGTACTTGCCAATGAAATGATCGACCAACAGGGGAATGTCTTCCTTGCGGCGGCGCAGGGGCGGCAGCTCGATGGTGAGCACGTTGATCCGGTAGAAAAGATCCTCGCGAAAGGCGCCCTGCTCCACCTCCTCACGCAAGTTTCTGGCCGTGGCGGCGATAATCCGCACATCCACCTTGATGGTGCGGGAAGCCCCCAGGGGACGCACCTCCTCCTCCTGCAGGGCCCGCAACAACTTCACCTGGAGCGGCAGGGAAAGCTCACCGATCTCGTCAAGGAACAGCGTCCCGCCGTCCGCCTCAAGAAAAAGCCCTTTCTTGGCCCGGTGGGCGTCGGTAAACGCGCCCTTCTCATGACCGAAAAGCTCGCTTTCGAGCAGCGTTTCTGGAATGCCGCCACAGTTGATGGCCACGAGGGGCCGCTTGCGGCGCGAACTGGCGTAGTGGATCGCGCGGGCGATGAGTTCCTTGCCGGTTCCCGACTCACCGGTAACGAGCACCGAGGTCTTGTAATCAGCGATTTTGGCCACCAGGCGAAAGACCGCCTGCATCCCCTCGCTCTTGCCGATGATCTGATGGAAGCTGAACCGCTCCTCCACCTCCTGCTGCAAACGCCGGTTCTGCCGGGCAAGACGGCGCAGGCGGGCGGCGCTCTCCAGCCACAGCAGCACCTCGTCCTCCCGCTGGAACGGCTTGGCGATAAAGCCCACCGCGCCGCGGTCGAACACCTGCACCCGGTTGTCGATCTCGTCGTGGGCCGAAATCACCAGGACACCGGCGTCAATGCCCCGGGCCTGCAGTTCGTCGAGCAGAGCGAACCCGTCCATGCCCGGCATCTTGAGATCGGTAATGATGAAATCAAACGCCTGGGACTCGGCCTTGGCAAGCCCCTCCCGGCCGTCAGCCGCAGTCTCCACCTGATATCCGTGCGGCTCCAACAGACCGACCAGGATCTCCCGCATCATCTGCTCGTCATCGACTACGAGAACCGTCCCCTTGTCTTTACCCACGTCCTCTTTTGCTCCTCAATTGCGTGATGCAATCGCAAAAACCCCGCCCTGGACTCTTGGCGATTCCATCACTACGTATGACGGACAAAACAATCCATCCCGCCGGACTCCGCAGCCACAGCCTCGCCATCAGGCGTAGAGCCTGGCCAACCAGTACCAGACATCAGCGCGGAAGAAAAGGTACAAATAAGCTCCCAGGACCAAAAACGGTCCAAAGGGAATCATGGTCTTGCCGCCACGCCGTTGCTGGATCATGGCTCCGATGCCGGCGACGAGCCCGAGCACCGAGCTTGCGAACACCACAAACGGCAGACAAGGCCAGCCGAGCCAAGCGCCGATCATGGCCAGGAGCTTGATATCGCCCCCGCCCATCCCCTCATGGCCGCGAAGCGCCGCATAGCCCCACGCCACCAGCCACAATACCCCGCCGCCCAGCAGGGCGCCGAGCGCCGCCTCCTGCCAGGAGACCAAAGGATTAACGAAGGAGACCGCCATGCCGGCCAGGATGCCCGGCAGGCTGATCCGATCTGGAATGATCAGGTGGCGCAGGTCGATCACCGCCACGGCCAACAAGGCGGCGACAAAGGGCAGGTACAGCAAGGCGACAGGCAGCGGGAAACGCACGTACAGGGCAACGGCCAGCCCGCCCATAACCGCCTCCACCAGCGGATATTGGAGGGAGATCCGCTCGCCACACCGCCGGCAACGCCCCCGCAAAAGAAGAAAACTCAACACTGGCACGTTGTCGTACCAGGCAATGGGCGTCCGGCAGTGGGGGCAGCAGGAACGGGGCGAGACGATGGATTCGCCGGCCGGCAGCCGGCCGATCACCACATTCAGAAAACTGCCGATCACCAAGCCCAAAAGAAGGGGCAAGATCAATTCAGGCATGTTGCGCCCTCTTTCTAGCAACGGCTGGCAAGGGGTTGTCAACTTTCCGTGACATTCGTCATCATTCCCAATATAGTTGAGCAACAGGACAAAGGCGCGCCATGACGGCGCATCACCTGCGCGCCGGGCCCCTCATCAAACATAACTGGCCACGGGGGTGCTCCTTTCGTTTGCCGAAGCCGCGGCCTCTCGGACCGCGTATCTGGTTGCAGGGCGCCCCAGATGCCAGGAAGAGGCACGCGCCGCATACTGAGAGGGCTGTACCGCCTTGCCATGCCTCCCCAGGAGCCGAAACGTTGACAGGCCGTAGGCTTCGGCGGAATGGGAGACAAACCGGCGCTGCCAGGCGTGCCGATGACGCCGCAGATGGGGCGCCCTGTGACCAGATACCATCAAACCACGGCGCCGCCAGTGGTGGCAAGACGTTTTTCAGCTCCATTTCCGGTTCGTATGGCACAACACCCCTCCATAGACGAGGCGATCAGCCGGTTGAAGGCCGAGATCATCTCCCAGGACTGGCGTCTCTCCGAGCAGCGGGCCGCGGCCCTGGCGGCGGCCTTTGCCTGCTTGCAACAGCGGTTCCGCAACCGGAAGGCGGTGCACGCCATCCTGCTCATGGCGGGAAACGTGCTCACCTATATCCAACGCCACGGCGACCGGCGGGTGCCGGAGACCGTGGACTTCATCAAAGAGGCGATGGCCCACGTGGTGCGGTGTCACGAATCAGGGAGCCTGGACGTTGAAGAAGACAAGCGGATGCTCCGCGCCGTGTACCGCCGTTTCACCGACCTGCGGCGCACGGTGCGCCAGCGCCACCGAGCGGCCGCGCCGGTCGAGGTTGGGCCAGCGCCGGCAACTCTTGTCCCAGAGTCACAGGCCGCGCCCGACGCTGCACCAAAAGACGCCTGCACGGGGGCAGCAGCAGCAGAAGAAGAAGAAGAAGAAAAAGAGATCCGCGCTCTTGTCCAGGAACTCAAAAGCTCGCTCCGGCAGGCAGAAGAGACCGCGGCCCGCATCCGGCGCATGCTGGTCGATCTCATGTCCCAGGACGGCCAGAACATGGCCGCGGTCCAACAACTGGTCGAGGAGGTGATCGCTGGCCAGCAACATGCCTCGCCGGCCGGTCCCCGCCCCTGTCCGCCCACACCGGTGCTCACCTGCGTCACCCAAGGGGTGGAAATGGCCGTGGAACACCGCCATGTCTGCCTGGTCCGGCGGCTGCCCGCTAAACGGTACGCCCAGTACCGCGACGCCGCCCACATCCCCTTGGCCGATCTTGCCGGGCTCTTCCGCCGTCTCAACCGCCAGTTCTCCGGGTATCTCGCCTCCCTGCCAGAGCGCCGGCTCCGGCGGCTCCGCCTGCCGATCATGACCGTGCGGGCAATGCAGGCGGAGGAGGAGCCGCCAGAGGAGGCGAGCCATCTCGTGGTGCTTGGGCATGGTCAATGGCACGGAATTCTGGTATGCTCGGAGGTGGCGGACGGGCCCCGCACCATGATCCGCTGGCGCCGGCAGCCGAACGGAGACGCCTTGGGCACCGGGTACGATGAAACAGGCGCCGAGTTCCTGCTCATCGACACCAAGGGGCTGCTGGAACGGGAGGGATTTCTGGTACAGGCCTGATTCCCGCCTACACCCGACCAGAAAAAGGTCCTTCTGGCCGGCCACACAGGGCACGCCCGCCGAGGCATGCCCTTGCGATTATCACCAACCCAACCGTGGAGTCTGCAATGGGGAGAGAACGCCGCCAATCGACCCGGGTCGCCTTCACCGCCACCGCCACCATCCGCCTCAAGGGCACAACCTATACCGACTGCGCCACAGAGAACTTAAGCACCAAAGGAGTATTCATCAACGGCGTCTCCGTCTCCCCGCAGCAGGAGGGAGAACGGTGCGATGTTGAGCTCCGCCTGTCCGGCGCCAGCAGCGACCTGGTGGTGCGTATGCAGGGCCGGGTGGTGCGCTCCCAGCCCGAAGGAGTGGCGGTCCAGTTCGAGGAGATTGACCTCGACAGTTTCTATCACCTCAAAAATATCGTCTACTACAACAGCGACGATCCCGATGCAGAGGCCCGGATTCTGCCGGCCATCGACGAGGAGGCGTCCGAGGCCGACGAGTTCGAGTGAACGCCGGGGACTAAAAAATACGAGGAGGGGAACAACATGCCACGGAACAAAGACCGACGGCGGGAGTCTCGTTTACCATATCGGGCAACGGTAAACGTGGCTTTTGCAGACAAGACCTACGAGGCGAAGGAGACACGCGACATCAGCATTACCGGCACCTACATCGAAGGGATCTCCGGCCCAAAACGGGGCGAGACCTGCGCCATCACCCTGCAACTCAAGGGAGAGGCCAGCGAGCTGTTCCTCAACCTCAAGGCAGAGGTGGTGCGCACCGAGCCCAAGGGCATCGCCCTGGAGTTCATCGACGTGACCCGGGACTGCTTCTACCACCTCAAAAACATCGCGTACATCATCCACGCCAACCCGGACGATATCATCTGCACCAACTACAAAAAACCACGGTCGAGCAAGATCGTTCTCGACGACAGCGACTTCGATCACACCATTCCAGACGTGGAAGAAGACGAAGAGGACCTGGAAGACCTGTAACCTGCGGCCGCTCCCCCCTTCCGCGCACGCAACAACCAAGACATGGCAAGGAAGAGAAGATATGGCCCTGATGCACATCAGCGTCATTCCGCTCGCCACGACCACCACCAGTCTCAGCCCTTGTATCGCGGAGCTGCACCGCGAGCTGGAACGCCAGGGCGCCACCTTTCGCGCAACTGACATGGGCACAGAAGTGGAAGGCAGCGTAAAAGAGCTGCTGCGGCTGGCCCAGCGGCTCCACGAGATCCCCTTTGCCCACCACGCCCGCAGAGTGATCACCTGTATCCACATCGACGACCGGCGGGACAAGGAGGTGCATTTGGGCGACAAGGTGGCGTCGCTGCAGCGCCGCCTGGGCCGCCTGGACGCCTTGCAAGAGGCAGGAGACGCCCCCGAGCAACCGCCCGCCACAGACGCGGCCCCAGAGGCCCCGCCTTCCTCTTAATCCCCCAACGCACAAAGAGGCCCCCATGCCAACACCTTCCGCCTCAGGCAAGAACCGGCCCATCGCTCCCTTTGTCGTTATCACCATTTTCGCCCTGGCCATGACCATTGGCATCGCGTTGGACGAACCACGGCAAGTCCTTGCCCAGGCGATCCGCATCTGCCTGAGCTGTATCGGTATCGGTTGATCCCGACGGAGGGCCTTTGTTATGGAGTATATCCGCAAGTGGGTGCAAGCGCTGGCCACCCTGCTCAGCAACAGCTCGTGGACCTTTCCCGTCACCCGCAATATCTACCAAGGGCCGGTCAAGGTGCTCTGCTCGCCGGGACTCAACTGCTACTCCTGCCCGGCGGCCAGCCTCGCCTGTCCCATTGGCTCGATCCAGCAGCTCTTGGGCAACCTGCGGTTCGGACTCGAGGCGGGACAGTATCACCTCGGCCTGTACGTGGTCGGCTTCATGGGGGTGCTGGGCGGCTTTTTCGGCCGCATGGTCTGCGGCTGGATGTGCCCCTTTGGCCTCTTCCAGGAGCTGCTGTACAAACTCCCTGGCCGTAAATGGGGGGTTCCCCGGCCGTTACGCTTTATCAAATTCGCGGTCCTCGCCCTCATGGTGTTCATCCTGCCCTACGCCGTAGCCGACCAGTTCGGCGCTGGCGAACCCTGGTTCTGCAAGTATCTCTGCCCCGCCGGCACTCTTGAGGCCGGCATTCCCATGCTCCTTCTCCAGCCATCCCTGCGCCAGACCATTGGCTGGCTCTTTGTCAACAAGATGTTCTGGCTCGTCTTCTTTATCGGCTGGAGCGTGGTGGCCAGCCGTCCTTTCTGCCGCACCACCTGTCCGCTAGGCGCCTTTTACGCCCTCTTTGCCCGCGTCAAGCTCGTGCGCCTGCATTGGGATGCGAGCCGGTGCACCGATTGCCGCGCCTGCCACGCGGTCTGCCCCATGGGAGTGGAAATCGACCGCGCGCCAGAAGACACGGAATGCATCACCTGTCTCAAATGTATGAACCAAGCCTGCCAGTACGGCGCCATCTCCCTGCGCATCGGCGGCTTGGAGCTTCAGGCCAAGCAAGGCCGGCAACGCCCCAACCAGTCACCAGCCGCCTAATATCGCTGCCATGCGCCGCACCGCTGCCCTCCTCTGCCTCCTCGCCCTTCTCGTTCCCCAGGCGGCGCTGGCCGCTATGGTCAGCATCGCGGCGGAGAGAGTGAACCTGCGTGCCGGCCCTGGCAAGCACTACCCCGTGCTCTGGAACCTTGGCGCCGGCTATCCCCTCCGGGTCCTCGACCGCCGCGGCAACTGGCTGAAGGTCAAAGACTTTGAAGGAGATGTGGGTTGGGTGTACAAAAAGCTCACCAGCCGTCGCCCTCATCTGGTGGTCAAAAAACGGCTCATCAATATCCGCAGCGGCCCTGGCACCAAGTACAAGGTCGTGGCCAAGGCCAAGCGTGGGGTCGTCTTCGCCACCTTGAAACGCAAAGGCCGCTGGGTCAAGCTCAAGCACGAAACCGGCCTGGTGGGCTGGGCCCGCCGCGATCTCCTCTGGGGCTGGTGATCCAGGCGCGACAATTTGCCACATTGCCCCTCCTCCTTTGGTCGGCTAGCCTGCGGCCAAATGCCACACTGTTCCCTCAAAACATTTTCCAGGAGGAGGAGAAAACATGCAAGGTATGAGGGTTACGCTTCTCAGTCCGTCGAAAAAGCCATCCCTGGCCTTTTCGACCATGGCACGTCCATGCGCCGCACACAGCCCGCTTTTTCAATGGGCTGTTGTCGCTCTCTTGCTGATCTTCGCCAGTGTCGGCCATGCCGCAGCCCGGGAAGGCTGCCAGGTCTGCGGCATGTACATCGACCAGTACCAGGCCACGGCGACCAAGATGACGACCACAGAGGGCGCAACGCTTGCCTCGTGCGGCGTCGCCTGCATGATCCGCCTGGTCAACGACCGGGGCGGGCCTGACGCCTTTGCCAGCATTCTGGTCCGCGGCTGGCAAAGCGGCAAGGCCGTGGCCGCGCAAGACGCCCTTTACGTTATCGGCAGCGATCTGGTGCCCGATATGCTGCCCTCCATCATCGCCTTCGCCGACCGGACGGCGGCCGAAAAATTCGTGGCCGAGCACGGCGGCGCCATTCTCACCTTCACCCAGGCGTTGATGAGCATCTCCCCGATGGGCATGACCATGCCCACCCGCCTCTCCACCGCCGTCCTGCCGCCAGCCAGGGCCACGGCCGCTGGTATTGGCTACATGAGCATGGTCATGGACGACCTGATGGTAGGCACGGACGAGGTATCGTTGCAAAACTATCTCATCGCCACCCAAGGCCGTCCCATGGGCATGGCTCCCAAGGAAATGACCTCCAAGGGAGCGATGTACATGATCAACCTCGGGCTCACCGACGATGTGGCCCTGACCCTCAAGACCCGCCATCTGGAAAAAGAGATGACCATGCAAATGCTCATGGGCGGGACATATTCAGAACGCACGGTGCATGTCAACGGTATGACCGATACCGACGTAACCTTGCGCTACGCCCTATGGAGGGACACAACGTACAGCAAGTTTCTCACCCTGCTGGCCGGAGTCTCCCTGCCCACCGGTGATTGGCGGGAAGTCTACCGGACCATGCCAGGGCTGCAACTCGGCATCGGCACCATCGGTTACCGGGCGGGCCTGCTCGCCTCCGCCCGCTTCGGCGACTTCTGGCTGCACGGCGAGATGAGCCACTACGTGCGGCCCGAGTACAACGGCTACGATTTTGGCGATACCACCACCGTTGCCTTGGCCCTGCACTATACCCCTACCTACAACTTCATGATCGGACTGGAAACCGATTACATCAACACGGGCAAAAACGAAAACCAAGGCGTGACCAGCAACACTTCAGGCGGCGAACAGGCCAATCTGGCCGTTGTGACGAGCTGGCGGTTTCTCACCGCCTTGGGCGGCAACTTCAACCTCAAGGTCACGGCGGGCGCTCCCTACTATACCGATGTCAACGACGGCGGACTGGGCACCAATTACTTTGCCAACGTCATGTTGAGCTTTAAGCGCAGACTGCCTCCCTTCTGAATGGGGTCCACGACTCCGCTCCTGGCTTTTGCGGCGACCACGGTTGGCCAGAAGCCAGTTCCAGTCAACCTCACGAACGCGGCGGCACGTCCCTGTGTCGCCCACAGCCCGTTTTGCAACGGGCTGTTTCATTTAAAAGCGCAGCATCACCTCATCTTCCTTACGCAGAACACCACCTCTTGCGACCGCTTTGGGGAGCTCCTCTGATCTCGGCGGCCAACTGGCTGGCCAAGGCGTCCTGCTTGGGGTAGGGGGTGCCGGAGACGGTACAGAAGTTGGCGGGCGGCGAACCGGCAACCCACCCCACGGTTTCCCTTATCGTCAAAATGAGCTATCATGATACTTGCAGGTCACGGTTATCCACCGGCCTGTACGGGGTGAAAACGATCTGAATCTTGCGTTGTTGGCCCCACCCATGCCAACCGGCAAAGCCTGGGCGGCTTTTTTGAACGGAACTGGTATGTAAAGAGATGCCGCTTCCCTCTCCCCACACCTATCTTTGCCTTGCTGCCCTGCTCCTGGCCTGGACCGCGCCAGCCGCCGTGGCCGGCACCTACACCGCTTCGGCCCACGGCGACAGCGCCTCAGGTGTATCAGGCCGCGCGAGCGGCTACGCCACTGGCAACTGCGCCCACTGCCACGACCAGCACGCCAGCCGCCAGGCCACCACCCATACGCCGTACAACGTTCTGCGCGGCCTCAGCGAAGAAAACCTGTGCCTTGACTGTCATGACGGCACGCCGGCGGCAGACGACATCTCCGCCCAGGTAGCCAAGACCTACGGCCACGGGCCAACAATCACCGGCACCAGCGATTCCCACACGACAAGCAAGCTGGAGCTGGCGACCACCAGCGAAGGAAGCGCCTTTCGCGGAGCGCTCCGCCACGTGGAATGCAGCGACTGCCACAACCCGCACGAGGTACAGACCGGCAACCACACGTACAACACCACCACCCCGTCGGACAACAACCTGGTCTCTAGCCCGCTCACCGGCGTCTGGGGGGTGGAGCCAGCCTCCGAGCCCACGACATTTGTGCCGGCCACCACCTATACAGAGGTGTCAGCGGCGACCAAGGAGTACCAGATCTGTTTCAAGTGCCACACCTACTACGCCTTTCAGGACGCAGACGGGGTGACATCCCTTACCGGACCGTCGGGCCAGACGGCGACCGATCAGTCGATGGAGTTCAGCCGCAACAACCGGTCGGTACACCCCGTCCGCTACACCCTCACCCTGCAGACCAACTCCGACGCCCTTGACGCCAGCCAGCTCGCCAGCCCGTGGAGCGACAACCCCGGCAGCCAAACCATGTACTGCTCCGACTGCCACGGGGCGGACGACGAGTTGGCCGGCGGGGCAAAAGGCCCGCACGGCGCAACGAGCAAGTACCTGCTCAAGGGGTATTTCAAAGACTCCGCCGTGTACTGGCCCGCCTCGTCAGCGGGCAAGCTCTGGAGCCTCAACGACATCAGCCAGGTGGATAACTCATCGGGCAGCGCGCCGACCATCAACACCACCGCAGCGGTCCAAAGCGAACTCTTCTGCCTCAACTGCCACAACTCCTTTGGCGGCACAGCGACCAACCCCTTTGCCACTTCCACGGACCGCAACACCTGGGCCAACAACGCGCACCAAAAACACGACGGCCGCCGTTACCAGCCAGACGGCGGCGACGACCACAACGTGTACTGTATCGCCTGCCACTCGGCAATCCCGCACGGGATGCGGCGCTCAGCGCTAATCGTTTACGATGGCCGCGACACCACCTATGGTTCCGACACCCCACCCTACGTGTACAAGGTCGGCACCACCACTTACGCCGCCCTTTCTGGCTTCAAAAAGACAAGTCACCTCAGCTACAGTCGCGCCAACTGCTTTTCCACTGTCTCCGGCTGCAGCGGCGATCATCCTGACGCCGGCGGTTACGAAGGAGACTAGCAGGACGCCCCGTGTCCCGTGACCACGCCCTGGCAACTCTCTGCCGTTTGCTGCTGCACCCACGCCTGATCTTCGCCGAACTGCTCCTGCTCTTCTTCCTTCTCGTTCTCTCCGCTGTGGTGCCCCAGGCAACAGACGGCAATCTTACGGTCCTGGCCTCCTTCCAACAAGCCCATCCCCGTGTCTTTTGGCTCTTCGATCAACTTGACCTGGTGAGAATCCGCACCGCCCCCCTGTTCCTCGCCACTCTCGCCGCCATTGCCGCCAGCCTGACAGCCGTGATCGCGCGTCAGACGCAGCGCCTCTTCATCACCCGCTTTGCCTCAGTCCGCGAATGGGGCATTCTCCTCCTCCATTTGGGACTTATCCTCCTCACCGTTGCAGGCGCCATGAACTATCTCTTTCTCCAACGTGGCTATCTGCAACTCATGACCGGAGAACGGTTTCGCGGCCGCGCCAACGAATTTGCGGCCCTTGAAACCGGTCTTCTCGCCCCTCCTCTGCGAACGAACATCCAGATCCGGCTGGACAAGGTAGAAGCCGCTTACTGGGACACCGGCCGGCTCCGCCGGCTCAGCAGCCAGCTCACCCTCTTCTTCCCCAACGGGACGCAACCAAAGACAGCCACCGTGGCGATCAACGCGCCCTTGAGCCTTGCCGGCCTGCGCGTCCACCAGTCGTTCAACCACGGCTATGTGCTCACCTTGACGCTCCAGGACCCCTACGGCGTGCGCACCCGCACCTTCTTTCTCCTGGACGCGCCGGCCAAGACGGGACAGCCGGCCCGCGCCATCTCTTCCTTTCCCGCCTCGCCCTACCGCTTCGATCTGCGGTTTTTTCCCGATATTGCCGGAAAAACCCTTTCCCCCAGACGCCCCCTCTTGTCTGTCAAGGTCTTTCGCGGTAGAACCGTGGTGTTCAACGGGTTGCTGCTGCCAGGCCAACAGGCCCCTCTCGACGCCAACGGCCAGATCCAGCTCCGGTTCGAAGAGTTCAGCCTTTGGAGCGGCCTCATCGTCCAGCGCCAACGGGACCGCTGGCCAGCCTATCTGGGCTTTGCCCTGTGCGTTACGGCCGGCCTCCTGCTCTACGGCCCACGGTTGCGACCGCGCCGTAACCCACCATCCTGCGCGCCTTCATGACCATGCCTTTACAAACCTCCATATCCCTCGCCCCGCCCGTGACCTCGGCCATTGCCCTCGCCTGGCTGGCCACGCTCCTTTACGTGGGCGCCACCATCTGCCACGCCATCCACTTGCTTTTCAACAAACCGGCCGCCCAGCGGTGGGGGCAGCGCCTTACCGGCGGCGCGCTCTTTCCCCACGGCGCGGCCATCATCATCCGCTGGCTTGCCGCCGGGCACGGCCCCTATATGGCAAAACACGAAGTCCTGCTTTCCATGAGCTGGATCGCAGTGGCCATCTTCTACCTCTGGCAGAGACGTGAAGAACGCGCTGGCCAGGCCCTGGCCGTCGTCGTTCTGCCTCTCGCCTTTCTCATGCTCGCAGTCGGACTCTTTGCCGATCCGGCCATCCGGCGCCAGCCCCCCTCTCTGCGCAGCATCTGGCTGGTCATCCATGTGCTGTTCAACAAGATCGCGGCCAGCTCCCTGCTCATCGCCGTAGGCGCCGCTGCTCTGTATCTGATCAAAGACAACAAGCCGCAATGGCGCATCGCCCACCGTCTGCCCGCCCTGCCAGACCTCGACCGGATCAGCAGACAATGGGTCGGCTTTGGCTTTCTCTTTTGGACCATCACCATCGCGGCCGGCGCCATCTGGGCCAACGAGGCATGGGGCCGGTACTGGGGCTGGGATCCCATCGAGACCTGGTCGCTCATCACCTGGCTCTGCTTTGGCCTCTATCTCCACGGCCGCCGTTTCTTCGCCTGGCGCGGCCAGAAGGCGGCCTGGCTGGTGATCGTCTGTTTTACCGTTTCCATCCTCACCCTGTTTCTCGTACCCTTTTTGCCCGGCTCACTTCATAGCGAATACTTCCAGTAATCCCAAAACGTGCCACCATGCGCCCGCTCATCTTTCTGCTCAACAACTTTGCCCACGACCTGCTCACCGGCCTCTGGCTCTCTTCCTTTCTCGTCCTGGTCCTCTTGCACGGGGCTGAGCCCCTAGCCCAACCTCCGGCCGTTCGCCAGCTCAGCGATCTCTTTTTCTGGCTCCAGCAGGCCAGCCTCGCCGGTGTCGCGGCAACCGGCGTCCTGCGCTACCTGGACAACAAACACGGCCACAGCCGCCAGGTAACGCCCCAGACCCGCAGCCGGGTGCTGGTGATCAAACATCTGGTCCTGGGAGGAATCTTTTTGCTGGGAACCGCGCTCGCCCTGAGCTGGCGATAATGTAAGAGGTCCGGGGCAAGGCTTTCCAGGCAAACACCGCCGGCGGCCCCGCAACCAGTTACGCGACGAAGGCATTGCGCTGTTACGGATTCATCTCCTCTGCGCCCCCGGCAATGCCGAGTTTGGCGCGGATAAAGGAATGGCGCATGATCCGCAAAAAGGCCGTTTCGATATACTGGCGGCGGAACGAATCGCCGTCATTCCGCAAGGCGGCCATCTTGGCCTGATAAAACCGCCGGTAGCCCTCGACAATGGCCGCGTCCACCTCCTGCCGACTCATTGCCCGCGGCCGGATGATGGGCTCAACCAGATTGTACTTGCGAAAATCCTCCACCTCGATGTAGGGGGCGAGCTGGGGATAGATGTCAGCGTACGGCCAGGGCGCGATTGCCAGAAAATGCGCGAAATCAGGATCATAATCAATGGCAAGATCAATAGTGCGCCGGGCCGACTCTGACGTTTCCTCGGGCAGCCCCAGGATGAAGGAGGTCTCGGTGATAATGCCGTGCCGGCGGCACAGACGTAGGGCCTCGCGGGCCTCGTCAACCGAGATGTCCTTGCAGAAATGGTCGAGGCGCGCCTGATCCGTGGCCTCGGTGCCCACGTAGATATGGATGATCCCGGCCCGGCGGTACTTGGCCAGGATATCCCGGTCCCGGACGATATCACTGGCGCGGGTCTCCATGAGAAGGCGGAGCGGCAACCGGCGGGCGATGAGCAAATCGAGGATCGCCTCCCACCGCTCCCGGTCTGGGGTGGGGTAGTCGTCGGTGAGCAACACCACGTCCACTCCGTATTCGTGGTGCAGCACTTCAAGCTCCCGCACCACATCGGCTGGGGAGCGCCCCCGCCAGGTGCGGCGCCAGAACCGCTGCTGGGAGCAGAACGCGCACCGGTGCTCACAACCGCGGGAGGTGGCGATGGCCCCCAGGCGCGATCCCGGCAGAATGTGATAGGTATAGTCCTGCCAATCGAGCAGGTCCCAGGCCATCGGCATGCCATCGAGATCGGCCCGCAACGCCCGCGCCGGCGTGTGCGCCACATCTCCTGTCGTCCGCCGGAAGGCAAGCCCGGCGACAGCGGCAAGATCGCCCTGGCCTTCCAAGCAGGCGAGCAACGCCACCAGGGTCTCCTCTCCCTCGCCGCAGATCACGTAATCCACGGCTGGCACGGATTCGAGGATCTGCTGGGACAAGAAGGTGGCGTGCACGCCGCCGGCAACGGTGACGATCGACTCGTCCACCTCTTTGGCGGTTGTCAACACGGCTAGTCCATCGGGCGCCGTGGCGGTGATGAGAGAAACGGCCACCACGTCCGGCGCACACCGGCGGATCGCCGCCCCGATCTCTTGCTGCCCCAGCCCCTTGGTCATGGCGTCGAAGATCAACGCCTCGTGGCCGGCGGCCCGGACCGCTCCGGCCAGGGTGACAAAGTAGAGGGGCAGCCAGCGGCCGGCCACCTCGACCACCCCTGCGTGATACGGCGCTGTGATGAAAAGTACGCGTGCCATCGTCTGGAAGATGGTAGCAGAAGCACGGACAAAAACAACCCGGCAAAAAGCCCCAAAAAATAAAAACGGCGCCCCAAAAACGGGACGCCGCGTTTGCCTCGGGTCGTGCCCGATGCTCAGGCCGCTTTTATCCCTGCAGCAGGGTGAGCACGGTCTGGGCAGAGGCGTTGGCCTGGGCCATAGCGAAGGAACTCGCCTGGGTGAGGATCTGCATCTTGGAGAAGTTTGCGGATTCCTCGGCGAAGTCCACGTCGCGGATGGACGACTCGGCCGCGGTCACATTGACCCGGGTGACCGACAGGTTGGAGATGGTAGCCGCCAACTGGTTCTGCACAGAACCGAGGTCGGAGCGGACATTGTCGAGATCCTTCAGGGCCGCATCCGCCACCGAGATGGCGATCTGGGCCCCCTCCTGGGTCAAGACGCTGAGGTCGGAAAGCCGGTAGGTGGAGGTGTCGGCGACCTGGGTCCCAGAAGCGCCGCCGGCGTTGGCCGCCAAGGTGGAGCCAGATTGCAGGATGGAGCCCTTGGCAATGGTCATGTCGTTGACCAAGGTGGTATCGCCGGTGGTCGTATAATCGCGCTCCAGGGTGGTGCCGGCAGCCAGCACGTCGCCGCCCTTGACCGTGATGTCGTTGGTGAGGAGCGTGCCCTTCTTCAGGGTGGAACCGCTGGCGATGACCGAACCGGCGGCCAGGGAGACGGCGCCCTGGGCCGTGATGTCGCCCT
>WFOD01000301.1 GCA_015488275.1 Deltaproteobacteria bacterium | reverse complement strand
GCACAGCGGGTCCACCTCCCAGAGCCGCTTGATGCACTCCGGCCACGTGGGCGAGGGGATACGGCGGGGCGGTACTCACGGAGATCGATCAACATCTCGCCGGGGGCCTGCGGCTCGCCCTCTACACATCTGGACCGGCTCGGCGGAAGGGCTGTCAGCGGCTGCGTTTTGCGCGTGTGAGCACGGTTGGGTCCCGGCCGATATGATCGAGGGAGTAGCGCCCGGCATCGCCGGTGACCGGCAGTACGAGGAGCCGAAACAAGGGAAGGTGGCGGCGGAACTGGGCGAGGCCGATGCGCATCTGCTCGTGGCCAGCCGCTGGTTGGGCGCGATAGGTGCCAAAGATGCGGTCCCACCACGGAAAGTTGAAGCCAAAGTTGCTGTTTGTCTCCCGGATGGTCACCGAGTGGTGCACCCGGTGCATATCCGGCGTCACTACCAGCAGGCGCAGGACCTTGTCGGCGGCCGGCGGGATATGGATGTTGCCGTGGTTAAACATGGCGGTGCCGTTTAGGAGGATCTCAAAGAGAAAGACCGCGGCCAATGGCGGCCCGAGCGCGGCGACCACGGTGAGTTTAACGAGGAGGGAGATCAGGATCTCCAGGGGATGGAACCGCAGGCCCGTGGTGACATCGATGTCCAGATCCGCATGGTGCACCATGTGCAGCCGCCAAAGGAGGGGCACGGCATGGAACATGAGATGTTGGAGATAGATGGACAGATCGAGAAGAAGAACGGCGAGAAAGACGGTCAAGGGAGCGGGCAGGCCGAGGAGAGGCAGCAGGCCCCAGCCGGCCTTTTGCGCTGCGGCGGCCACGCCCAGCGCGCCGGCTGGCGTCAGCAACCGGACCAGCAGCACGTCGAGCAGAATGATGCCGAGGTTGGCGCGCCACCGTTTGGCCTTGGCCACGGTGAGCCGGCGGCGGGGGGCAAAGACCTCCCACAGGCCAATACCGGCCAACAGACCGAAAAAAGAGGCAAGACGGACCAGGGTCGCGGTGGTCATCCGCCCGTGGCCTTGCCACTGCCCCGCAGTGGGTGGAGTCCGAACTTTTTCATCTTGTACTGTAAGAGGCTCTTGGTAATGCCGAGCTCGGCCGCCGCATGGGCCTGTACCCCTCCGGCCCGCTCCAGGGCCCGCTGGAGCATTTTTTTCTCAATGGTGTGCAGTACTTCCGGCAGCCGGATACCTGGCGGCACCACCTGGTCGAGGTCGAGCTGTTGTCCCCATTCGTCGGCCGCAGGCCCTGGGCTGGGTTCTGGCTGAACGTCCTCCGGGGTGATCGTATCGTCGTTGCACAGAATGGCCGCCCGCTCGATGGTGTTCTCCAGCTCGCGAACGTTGCCCTCCCACGGCAGGCTGGTGAGCAGGCGCAGGGCCTCAGGGGTGATATCGAGTCGTTCCCGGCCGAGGTTTTTGCGCTGTTGTTCGAGAAAATGGGCCACCAGCATGGGGATGTCTTCTGTCCGCTCGCGCAGCGGCGGCAGATGGATCTCCACCACGTTGAGCCGGTAGTAGAGGTCTTCGCGAAAGCGGCCGGCCTCCACCTCTTCTTTCAGGTCTTTGTTGGTGGCGGTGACGATGCGCACGTCCACCGTCAAGGTGCGGGTGCCGCCCACCCGTTCGAAGCTGTGTTCTTGGAGGATGCGCAACAGCTTCGCTTGCAGGGGGAGCGGCAGATCGCCGATCTCGTCGAGGAAGAGGGTGCCCTGGTGGGCCAGCTCGAAGCGGCCCTTGCGCATGGCGACCGCGCCGGTGAACGCCCCTTTTTCATGGCCAAACAGTTCGCTTTCCAGCAAGGTCTCTGGCAGGGCGGCGCAGTTGACCGAGATGAACGGCGCGTCGCGGCGCGGACTGTGAATGTGGATGGCCCGGGCCACGAGTTCCTTGCCCGTGCCCGACTCGCCGGTGATGAGCACCGAGGAGTTGGTGGGCGCCACCTTTTCGATCAAGGCGTACACTTTCTGCATCACCGGCGTCTTGCCGATCAGGTTGGCAAAGCCGTGCCTGACCTGCATCTGCCGCCGGAGCCGCCGGTTCTCCTGGATCACCGCATAATGTTCCACCGCCTTGCGCACGCTGATCAGGAGCTCGTCGTTGTTGAACGGCTTGGTCAGGTAATTGAAAGCGCCGGCCTGCATGGCCTGGACAGCGATTTCCACTTCGCCGAAGGCGGTGATCATGATCACCGGCAGCTCCGGCTGGCTCTGTTTCAGGCGGCGCAGGAGCTCGAGACCGTCCATGCCGGGCATCCGCATGTCGGTGATCACCAGATCGAGGTCCACTTCGGCGGCCAGTTCCAGGGCCTTGGCGCCGCTTTCCGCCGTATAGACCTCATAGCCTTCGTCGGCCAGCAGTTCCGAGAGGATGATGCAGTAGTTCCGTTCGTCGTCCACCACGAGGACCGTGGCCTGTCTCTTATACACAT
>WFOD01000300.1 GCA_015488275.1 Deltaproteobacteria bacterium | reverse complement strand
TTGTAGGTCTCGGCGTTGCGGGCCACATCCTCGCGGGTGAGGGGCTTGCGGGTCTCCGACTTGCCGGTGGGATCGCCGATCATGCCGGTGAAATCGCCGATGAGGAAACAAACCTCGTGTCCCAACTCTTGAAAATGCTTGAGTTTCTGGAGCAGGACCGTGTGGCCGAGATGGAGATCCGGGGCCGTGGGATCGAACCCGGCCTTCACCCGCAACGGCCGGCCGGAGGCGGCCGAGCGCTCGAGCTTGGCGGCCAGCTCCTCCCTGGAGACGAGATCCACGGCGCCGCGTTCGATGAGCCGGAGCTGTTCTTCGATGGTCATAGCCGTCACGATCGTTCCCCTCCTGCTGTCTCCTTGCCCTGGATCGTGAAACCGTCACGGATCCAGACTTGCGTAAGCCGGCCCCCCTTACTTGGCGTAATCCACCGAGCGGGTCTCGCGGATCACGGTCACCTTGATCTGGCCGGGATAGGTGAGGCTCTCCTCGATCTTCTTGGCGATATCCTTGGCCAGGAGCAAGGTGGTGGAGTCGTTCACCTGGCCGCTGTTGACCACCACCCGCACCTCGCGGCCGGCCTGGATGGCGAACGACTTCTCCACCCCCTCAAAGGAGTTGGCGATCTTCTCCAACTCTTCCAGCCGCTTGACGTAGCTTTCGAGCATCTCCTTGCGCGCCCCCGGCCGGGCGCCGGACAAGGCGTCTGCCGACTGCACCAGGATGTCGAGGATGCTCTCCGGCTCCACGTCTTCATGATGGGCGGCAATGGCGTGCACCACTTCCGGCGACTCGCCGTACTTGCGGGCCAGATCAGCGCCAATGACGGCGTGCGACCCCTCGACCTCGTGATCCACCGCCTTGCCGATATCGTGCAACAGCCCGGCCCGCTTGGCCTGCTTGACGTCGATGCCAAGCTCTGAGGCCATGACGCCGCAGAGAAAGGCCACCTCCAGGGAATGCTGGAGCACGTTCTGACCGTAGCTCGTGCGGTACTTGAGGCGGCCAAGGAGAGAAATCAACTCGTTGTGTACCCCGTGCACGCCCACGTCAAAGGTGGCCTGCTCGCCCGCCTCGCGGATCGACACCTCGAGTTCCTTGGTGACCTTTTCCACCACCTCCTCGATCCGGGCCGGGTGGATACGGCCGTCGGCCACCAGCCGCTCCAGGGCCATGCGGGCCACCTCGCGCCGCACCGGGTTGAAACCAGAGAGCAACACTGCCTCGGGCGTATCGTCGATGATGATGTCGATGCCGGTCGCCGCCTCGATGGCGCGGATGTTACGCCCCTCACGACCGATGATCCGGCCTTTCATCTCCTCGTTGGGCAGTGGCACGAGGGAGACGGTGCGCTCGGCCACGTAATCGCCGGCGTAACGCGAAATGGCGAGGGCCAAAATGTTCTTGGCCTTGCGGTCGGCCTTGAGGCGCATTTCGTTTTCGATCCGCAACACCTCTTTACCGGCCTCCATGCGGGCCTCGCTCTTGATGCTTTCAATCAGCTCCTTCTTCGCCTCCACCTTGGAGATGCCGGCGATCCGCTCCAGGCGCTGCTGCTGCTCGGCGACCAGTCTATCCACCTCGGCCTTGCGCTCTTCGAGCTTTTTCTCTTCAGCGGTCAGGGCCTTTTCCTTCCGCAGGAGGTCCATTTCCCGCTTGTCGAGCAGGTCGATCTTGCGCTCGATCTGCTCGAGTTTCTGGCTGTAGCGCTTCTCTTCCTGGGCCACCTCGGCCTGGCGGCGGCGGATCTCTTTTTCCGCCTCCTGTTTCAGCCGGTACGCCTCGTCCTTGGCCGCAAGGGCGGCCTCCTTCTTGATCTGCTCCGCCTCGGCCAAGGCGTCCTCGATCATCTTGCGTCCCTGCTCCTCCAGGTTCTCATGCCGCGCCTCGACAAACCGCTTGCGCAAAAAGACCCCGGCCAGTATCCCGGCCCCCAGGGTGACGATAACGATCAGAATAGTCTGCATATGGAGTTGCACGACGAGTTCCCCCTATGTTGTTGAGATACGCCGGCGGCGTGATCTCACGCGCGCAACACCAACGCCCCCGCCGGCCTGGCGCTGCGCCGTCAGTGAGAAAGACGGACGGATGATGATGAACGACGACAACTGCTGAGACAGGAGAACAGGTGGGGGAAAGAACCGGCAACGGTCACGGCGCGGACGAAGGCCCGCCTACCATAACCGACGGCAAGGAAAGGAGAACAGTCAGCAGACCGCGTCAAAACGACACGGACACAACCTTAAAAGAGCTGGCGGGACGGCGAGCCAACCGCTGGCGTGCGCGCCAGCCTTGCCTCTCTTGCGCCCCGTATATGCCGAGCAGGTCTGTCTGAACCGCGTATTCCGTTGTCGACCGGATATATGTAAAGCCCACACAATTCACCATGTACAGGCATTGTCGCCAAAACCCCGCCTTTGCCGTGTCAGGATATGATCGAACCTAACTTGCGTTAGGTGGGCAGTGCTCATTGACCGCCGCGGGGATCCGCGCCAGGCGGTTCCCATTGTGCGGCCAGCGGAGGCGCCCTTGGATATAGTACTGGCTCGATATGACCCTGATCACCAACAAGGCAGGGGACTGCATATTAAATCAATTCGAGGCAACTCTCAATTCTTTTTGTCAGCCGTTCAACGCTCTCACGCTGCTCCTGGCGGCACCTTTCCAGCTCCCGCCGCAGGCGGACACACTCACTGGCCATGTTGAGACAGGTGAGAATGGCCACCTTGTTGGAGACCACGCGGGAGGAGGGATCCACCAGGCGTGAGAAATGGTCGCGCACCAGGGAGACCACCTCCTCCACCTCGGCGTCCGAGGCAGTGGTGACAAGTGAAATCTCCTGGCCGAAAAAGTTCAGCCTGATGCGCCGCTCCTCCCGCCGCGTCATGGCCGCGTCCCCTGCCCCGGCTGGCGGGAGTTACGCCTCATCGTCGAGATGAAAATCGAGCTGGGGCTGCGGATCGGCGCCAGAGGCAACGCCGGGCTCCCCGGACGGTTCCTCTTCCGCGCCGCCGGAAACAGCGTCGCCGCTGGCGGCCTCTCCGCCAAAGGCGGCCGCCCCGTGGCTCTGCTCCCATTCCTCGATGGCGCCGAGCAAACGGCTTACCCGCTGGTGCACCTCGGCCCGCTCTTCGGCCAGCCCGGCGTTCCGCCGCCGCAACTCCTCAAGCTCCGTCTCCCGGGCTTGCAGGGTGCGGGCAAGCTCGTCCCGCTCCCTGACCAGCCCGTCGAGACGGTGCAGCAACTTCTCAACAACCCCTTCCAACCGCTCAAGATCTTCCTGATACCCCATGATACGCCGCTCCTGGCCCGTGTTTTCTTTTTGATGATCCACAAGCTACATAGCAGCCCGTTGAAAAACGGGCTGTGTGCGGCACATGGACGTGCCGCCGAATTCCTCCGGCTCTTTTTTTGTTTTCCCGGCCGGCTGTCGTGCCGAAGGCTCCAGGGACACGGACCGAACCAGGCCGTGCCCAAGGAATATCCGAAAAAGAGCCAAGGAATTCGTGAGGTTGGCCGAAACTTTGTTTTGGCCAACCGTGG
>WFOD01000299.1 GCA_015488275.1 Deltaproteobacteria bacterium | reverse complement strand
CCCTGGCCGCCGCGCCGCCGCTCCAGCAAGGCGGCCTGCAACTGGGCCACAGGATCGACGATCCGGCGCGCCTGAGGCATCGCCGCCTGAAACTCGCGCCGGATCTGGGTATCGAGAAAGGCGAGCCGCCGGGCAAGATCACGGTGCGCCACGCCGAGATCGGCGAGCCACAGAAGAGCGGCCGTGCAAAAAAGGGCGGCCGCCGCGCCGAGCCGGCGGCGCGAAAGGCCAAAGGGCAGGGACAAACCTGGGGCTGCGGGGCCAACGCCAAGTTCAAGGGCCAGTGGCGGCCGGCGGCGAGGCAGGAGCGCGGCGGCGGCGGCCTCGAGCTGCAACGGATCGGCCGCGGTCAGGCCGGCCAAAGGAGTGGCGGTCAAGAGTTCGTGTAGGGAACGCTGCGCACAGCGCCATCTTCCCGCCAGTTGGACGCCGTCGCAACCAAGGGTGACAAGTTCCTCAACGGCCAGCCGCTGACCGAGATGACAGGAGACGGCCTGCAAGGTGGCGCTGGCCCAACGGCCGAGCTGGCCCTCATCCTCCACGCCGGCCAAGGAGCGGAGCGCCGCCAGGCGGCCGCAGTGGAGAGCGGCAAGCCAGGCCATACGGCGGCCGCCCCGCGCAGCGCAGCACAGAAAAAGCGTACCGCCCCTCACCACGCCGCGGCTGGCGAGAAACAACGGCAACGCCGCACCCACCGGCAGGGCGTCGGCGGCGGGGAAACCGGCGGCGGACACGGCCTCGGCCGCCTGCCGGAGCGGGGTGTTGGGGGCGGCAACGGCGAGCAACAGGCTCTCCTTGTCGCCTTTCTCCACCAGCGACGTTCCCACCCGCACCTCAGCCGCATCCCACGGCAAGACGAGTTCGTAGGGCAGGACGGCGCGGAGCTTCTCTGTATCGGTAAAGGGCAGGCGGACATAACGCACCGCCAGATGCGGCCCGGAAAGGAGGAGCCGCGCCGGCGTGCCGGTGGGGAGGCGGGCGGCGCGCTCGGCGAGCCACGCCCGCGCATCGGTGTCCGCCGGGGCCACGGCCACCGACCGGCGGTCCGCCACAGCGGCCGCCAGCCATTCGCCGCCGCTGTCCGAAACCACACAGGCGATGCGCGCCGAAGCGCCGATCCTGAGCATCATTGCCTACCGCCCTCTCTTCACATGATGGAATCGCAAAAAGTCCGTCCCTGGACTTTTTGCGGTCGCAAAGCCAAAGCAGGGCTTGGGGTTTGCCCGCGAAATCACAACCTTTTTAACAGACCGTCGAAAAAGGCCATCAGCCCAACAACCGCGGCCAATCATTCCTCGCGCCAGTCCGTCACCTGAAAGGAAGGACGGTGAAGCACGCAGGAGATGCGCCGCCACTGCTGCTGCAAACGGGCCGTGGCCTGGATGCGGAATACCGCGCCCGAGGTGGCGATCAACCGTTGGTCGAGCGCAAGGGTTGGCCGCAAGCGGCTCGGCCACCGCCAATCGGCAAGGGCCTGCGGGTTGGCCTGCCGGTAACGGACGAGCTCTTGGGCCAGACGCGCGTCAATGGCCGGGGACAAGGCCTCGAGCACTGCGGCCGGCGCGGTGTTGATGTTGATCCTACCCCGGGCCCGGCCTTGGGCCACGGCCACGGTGAGCAGGTCTGCCAGACCCAAACGGCCGGTTTGGGGATCGCCAAAGACCAGCCGCTCGTCAAACCCCCGCACCAACACGAGTTCGCTCAAGGCGGCAAGAGGCCGGTTGGCCGGCCGGCGCTGGCGATCCCGCTCCTGATAGGCCTCGGCCTCCGCCCCTTTCTGGCCTTCGAACTCACATACCGTCTGATCGCTGTCGATCCAGTCGATCAACGCGGCCACCATCCGCCGCGCCCGGCGGTGATCGAGCTGGAACCGGCTACCGGTGAGCAGGCGGAAGAGCAGTTGGGCCTGCCGGGGATCGTAACGCGCCCGGAGGCCGGCCAGGGATCTGTCCCGCTTTTCCGCCTCCGGCGAGGTTACCAGGGCGTTCACCTGGATACGGCCGGAGAGGTCCACGATCTCAACCGTGCAGCGCCGCCCTTCCGAGGCCAACACGCCGCTCGCCTCCTCTGCCCTGGCCCACGCCTCGCCCAGATGATCGACGGCTCCCCGGCGGAAATCATCGGCCAACAGGGCGATTCCAAGCTCAATGCCGGAACGGGCGAGCTGCCGCAACCGCACCGCTTCGGCTTCCGCCCGCACAGCGCGGTAGTTCACCAGGATACGCCGCTCGAGCGCCAGGGCGGCGGCAGCCAGGCTCACCACCAGGACGAGCGCAAAAAGCAGGGCCATGCCCCGCTGATCGCCCACCGGCCGCCGCCAACGCGCCACAACGCCTGGACCGCTCATCGGCCACTGCCCACCAGCACAGTGGTGCGGAACGGATACCGCTCTGTCGCCCGTCCGAGCACAAGCATCACGTTGAGGGCCGCTGGCAGGCCCGCCGCCCACTCCTCTTCCTCCTCCAGCGGCCCCGGACCGACACCGTTTTCCCGCGGCCGGCGAGAGGCCTGGAAGGTATCCGGCGGCCAATGCGGAAACCGCTCGCCGTTGGCGGCGATAAAGGAAAAGGCATAGTCCGCCAGCTCCGGCACCAGGGTCACGGCCGGACGGCCCGCCACTTGCCGCGCCAGCCGGAAGGAGTCGTTGGCGTTGCGCAACACCAGATACCTCACGGTCAAGGGCGTGCCCGAAGGCTGGGGGTCAAGGCCGGCAACCGCCCTCGCGGCAAAGGAGATGACGAACACCTGGGCCGTGGCGCGGCCTTCCCTTTCTTCCGGCGAGGGAGGACCGGCGGCGAAGACCGGCCGGTCTCCCGTTGCGGCCGGATCAAGCACGAGGTTGGCCAGATCCTCTGCCAAACGGTTGAGCGCCATGATGCCCCGCCGGCTGGCATCCGCCACGGCGGCGGCACTGCGTGCCGCGCGAAGCGCCGCGGTATGAACCGAAAAGCCGATCCCCGCGAGCACGGCGAGGAGAAGCAGGGCGACCAGGATCTCAACCAGGGTGAATCCCGTTTCTCGCATCACCAGCCGCGTTCCAGCAGAAAACGCTCCACGCGGTAACGCTGACCAGGCCGACGTTCGTCCCACACCTCCACCGTTTCGCGCCAAAGCTCCACACCGGCGGGCAAAAGCCCCTCCATTGGCCGGCGTTCCCGCTCGACCCGCCAGGCATACGCCGCAAAGGGGGCGGCGAAACGGCCT
>WFOD01000298.1 GCA_015488275.1 Deltaproteobacteria bacterium | reverse complement strand
GAGTTGTGCTCCAGGTTACACGACTCCCGCGCCGCCCTCGACCAGGCCCGGCAGCGGATCTTTCAGAGTGAGAAACTCGCCGCTATGGGCCGGTTGGCCGCCGGTGTGGCGCATGAGATCAACAATCCCCTTGGCGGAATGCTCAACTGCGTCAAGGCCATGCGGGAGCACCCCGAAGACACCGACATGATCCGCCGCTATTTGCCCCTGTTGGACAAAGGCCTGCAGCGGATCGGCTCCATCGTCCGCCAGTTGCTGCGTTTTGGCCGGCAGCAGCCCTTGTCGTTCCGCATGGTGGATGTGGACGAACTGGTGCGCGAGTGTTTTTCGTTTTTGGAACTTGCCGGCAAGAACGTGGACCTGGTGCTCGATCTCGGCCTGGAGCGGCCGGTTGTTGTGGATAGCGACGCCTTGCAACAGGTGGTGGTCAATCTGGGACTCAACGCCATTCAGGCCATGCCCAACGGCGGCACCTTGACGGTGAGCAGCCGCCTGCAAGGGGAGCGGCTCGTCCTGCGTTTTCAGGATACCGGCGTAGGCATTGGCGCTGATGAGCTGTCGCGCATCTTTGATCCATTCTACACCACAAAGGGGGTGGGAGAGGGGACCGGTCTGGGCTTGTCGGTGAGCTATTCCCTGGTGGAGCGTCTCGGCGGCCGGATTTCGGTGGAGAGCAGAGAGGGCGAAGGGAGTTGCTTTACCGTGGAGTTGCCGGCCGACCGGCCAACGGCGGAGAACGATGAAAGTGAAGGGGGGGGCGATGGGAACAGTAAACATCCTGCTGGCCGAAGATGACGAGATCATGCGCATTACCTTGCGGGACCGCTTGCTCCGCCAGGGCTGGCGGGTGGACGAGGCGGAGGATGGCCGCCAGGCCCTGGCCCTGATCCGCAGGCGGCGCTACCACGTGGTGATCGCCGATATCAGGATGCCGCACGCCAGCGGCATGGACCTTTTGGATGAACTCATGCAGACGGCGCCGGCCACGGATCTTGTGCTCATGACCGCCTACGGCTCAGTGGACGATGCGGTGCTTTGTTTGAAAAAGGGCGCGGCCGATTATTTGCTCAAGCCCTTTGCGATGGACGATCTCGTTGTCCGGGTGGAGCGGCTGCTTGAGACCCAGGCGATCAAGTCCCGCTGCGCCTCCCTGGAGGAGTGCTGCGGCGCCGGCCGGACGCCGATTATCGGCGCCAGCAAACCGATGCAGCGCCTGCTCAAGCTCATCGGCCAGGTCTCCCAGACCGACGCCACGGTGCTCATTACCGGCGAGTCAGGCACTGGCAAGGAACTGGTGGCCTCGGCCATCCATTACGCCAGCGCCCGGGCCCGCGGTCCTTATATCCGGGTCAACTGCGCCGCCATTCCCGAAGGGCTCATGGAGTCCGCCCTGTTTGGCCATGAGAAGGGGGCGTTCACCAGCGCCGACGCCCGCCGTATCGGCTATTTTGAGCGGGCCGAAGGGGGGACGCTCTTGCTCGACGAGATCGGCGAACTGCCCCTCCATCTCCAGGCCAAGATGCTGCGGGTGTTGCAGGAGCGGGAGATCGAGCGGGTTGGCGGCGGCGCGCCGATCAGGGTGGATGTGCGGGTGCTGTGCGCCACGGCCAAGGATCTGCCCGCCGCGGTCCAGCGGGGAGAGTTTCGGGAGGATCTCCTTTATCGCCTGCAGGTGATTCCCATCGAGGTGCCGCCCCTGCGGGAGCGCAAAGAAGACATCCCAGCGCTGTGCCGTCACTTTCTTGAACAGTTCCGTTGCGAGTCGGGACGCAGAATGGAGATCTCGGAACAGGCCATGTCGGCGCTCATGGCCTACGATTATCCAGGCAACGTCCGGGAGCTGCGCAACATTATCGAGCGGCTCACCGTATTGTCGCCCTCGCCGGTGATCGAGCCGTGGAATCTGCCGCCCGATATCTTGGGGGCTGATGGGGAGAACGGTTCGGCGGCGGCGAGCCTGCGCCTTGCCGATGCCGTGGCCCAGGCCGAGCGCGGATGCATCCTGCGGGCCCTGCGCCGTACTGGAGGAAAAAAAGGTGAGGCTGCACAACTTCTTGGTATCAGTAGAAAAAACTTGTGGGAGAAAATGAAGCTCTATCGTATTGAAGGGTAAGCGTTTTTTTGTTGCTTTTCCCCTGTTACTGTGTGGTATCATCATGGCGGAAAGCAGGTTACTCCTCGGTAGCATTGAGGGAGGGGTGTTCTTCTAATATATTGTTTTTTTGTATGCGTTTGCAGTGGAACGCCTTTTGCTATGGCTTGGCCTAATGGTTGTGAAGCCATAGCAGCCCGTTGAAAACGGGCTGTGTGCGGCACAGGGATGTGCCACCGAATGCCGCCGGCTCTTTTGGTGTTCCCCCAGCCGGTCGCCGTGCCGAAGGCTCCAAGGGGCGCGGGAGTGAACCGGGCCGTGCCCTTGGAATAGCTAATAGAACCGCCCATCGCCCCGAGACGACACGCAGGAGGAGGACGATCATGAACATGACCCGACGCGACGTTATCAAGGCTTCGGCCGCTGCGGCGGCCCTCTCTCTCGCCGGCCTGCCCGCCACGGTCAAGGCCGCGGACGACGGTATCCGTTACGGCCGCTCCCAATGCCGTTTCTGCGGCACGGGCTGCACCGTGCTGGCCGGCGTGCGCAATGGCCGGATCGTGGCGGTGAAGGGCGACGCCGACAGCCCGATCAACTTCGGCAGGGTGTGCATGAAGGGGTACGCCTTGCCGCATATCCTCTATGGAAAGGACCGTTTGACCCGGCCAATGATCCGCCAGGCCGACGGTTCGTTGAAGGCGGTTTCCTGGGACGAGGCCCTGGACTACGTAGCCGACCGGTTCGTCTCCTTGATCAAGGAACACGGCGTGGACAGCGTGGCCTGGTACGGCTCAGGGCAGAACACCACGCAAGAGGCCTTTGCGGCCAACAAGTTGTTCAAGGGCATTATCGGCACGGCCAACGTGGAGGGCAATCCCCGGCTCTGCATGGCCTCGGCCGTGGGCGGCTATCTCAACACCTTTGGCGCTGACGAGCCGGCCGGCGGCTACGACGATTTTGAGGACTGCGACTGCTTTTTCATCATTGGGTCGAACATGGCGGAGAACCACCCCATGCTCTTCCGGCGGGTCATTGACCGTAAGTCGGCGTACAAGGACAAGGTGCGGGTGATCGTCGCCGATCCCCGCTACACGCCGAGCGCCCGGTACGCGGATCTGCACCTCAAGTTCCGGCCTGGCTACGACATGCATCTGCTCAACGCCATGGCCCACGTGATCGTGACCGAGGGCATGGTGGACGAGGAGCATCTCGCCTACTGCACCTTCCGCAAGGGACTCAAGACCAAGGGCGACTTCATCGATTTTGCCGCCTTCAAGCAATTCCTGGCGGATTATGCGCCGGAAAAGGTCGCCGATCTGGTGGGCGTGCCGGCCGAAGACATCCGTACCGCGGCCCGTTGGTTTGGCAAGAATGGGGTGGCGAGCATGAGTATCTGGTGCATGGGGATCAACCAGCGCACCAAGGGGGTGCATCTGAACTGCCAGCTCCACAACCTGCATCTGCTCACCGGCAAGATCGGCAAGCCAGGGAGCGATTCCCTGTCGCTCACCGGTCAGCCCAATGCCTGCGGCGGCACCCGGGAGCAGGGCGGGCTCACCCATCTCTTGCCCGCCCATCGCGCGGTCGCCAACCCCAAACACCGGGCCGAGATGGCCGAGATCTGGGGGGTGAAGGTGGAGTGGCTCCCCACCAAGCCCACTGGACCGGCGGTCAACATGTTCCACCGGCTGGCGGCCGGCAAGGTCAAGGCGATCTGGATCAACACCACCAATCCGGGGCAGAGCCTGCCCAATCTTACCCCCATGCGCAAGGCGATGCGCAACGCCTTTACCGTGGTCAGCGATGTCTATCCCACCCGCACCACTGAGCTGGCCAGCGTCATCCTGCCCTCGGCCATGTGGGTGGAGAAAGAAGGGGTGATGGGGCAGACCGACCGCCGCTCCCAGTTTATTCCCAAGCTGGTCGAGCCACCGGGCGAGGCCAAGCCCGATTTCTGGCAGATCAAGGAGATCGCCCGCCGGATCGCCAAAAAACTCGGCCGCAAGACCCGCTACCGGGTGCTCGATCCCATGACCGGCAAGGTCAAAGAGGTGCGGGAGGTGTACGGTCTTGGCTTTGAGACCGAAGAGGAGGCGTGGAACGAGTACCGGCTCGCCACCCGCGGCCAGGACGTGGACCTTTGGGGCGCGACCTATGCAAAGCTCAAGGCGCACTCCGGCGGCGTCACCTGGCCCTGCCCGAGCACTGACTTCGACAACCGCGGATCGGCCAAACGGTACATCAGCAAGTCCTATGCCGCCAAGCAGTTCGGCTTCTTCAAGCGGCCGTACAAAACGGGTTACGTCACCCTGTACGATCAGCATTTGGAGGAAAAGGGCCTGCCTGGGCCGATCAACTACTATGGCCACCACCCCTTCCACAAGGGATCAGAAGGCAAGGCCATCGTCCGGGTCTTGCCGGCCGGACTCTCCTATGAGATGCCGGACGCGGCCTATCCCTTTGTGCTCAACACCGGCCGGGTGATCGAGCACTGGCATTCTGGCACCATGACCATGCGGGTGCCCATGCTCAAGCAGATGAACCCGGCCGCCTATGTGGAGATATCGCCCGAAGACGCCAACCGGTTGGGGATCGCCAACGGCGGCCGGGTGAAGCTGGTCTCCCGGCGGGGCGAGATCGTACTGCCGGCCTGGGTCACCGACCGGGCCCGGCCGGGGATGGTTTTTGTGCCCTGGTTCGATGAGACCAAGCTCATCAACCTGCTGACCATCGACGATCCCAAGAGCTGGTCCGGCGCGGGCGAGCCGGACTACAAGATCTGCGCCATCAAGATCGCCAAGGCCTAGGGCCGTGTCATGGACCGAGGAGCCTGCCGGCTTGCGGCCACAGCCTGCTCGCTCGTTTGCCTCCTGCTGGTTGGCTGCGTGGAAGGCGAGAAGGTGGTGGACGGGGCCTCCGTGGCCACGCCCCGGCCTGAAGCGCGGCAAGAAAGCGCCGGCGTTCCGGTGGACACCTTGCTCGCCGACCTGGACCGTTACCTGAATACCGAGGTGCGGGTGTTCGGCCAGGTTCGGGCCGGCCTCGCCTTTGAGTTCGTGGGCGAACAACCCTATCAACTTGTGGTGGGTGATGCGCGGCTGTGGGTGGTCACCAGCGGGCCGGTGCCCGCCGATGGCTCATGGGTAACGGTGCGGGGTATTGTCCGGGCCCCCTACCAGTTGAAGGGCAGGCACTACGCCGCTGTTCTGGTGGCCGGGCCTGAGGAAGAGTGATGGAGCTACGGGGCAACCGGCGACAGGTGTTGCGCTGGGGCGTGTCGTTCGCCTTTGCCGCCATGTTGCCGGCCGATTTTTCTCGGCCTGTCTTGCGTCCGCCCGGCGCGCGCCAGGACTTTCTCGCCCGCTGCATCCGCTGCGGCAAGTGTATGGAGGCGTGCCCGTTCGACAGTATCCGGTTTTTTGATCTGAGCGCCGGCGGTTTGGCCCATACCCCCTATATCGATCCGTTGCGTACCCCTTGTTATCTCTGCCAGAAACGGGGGAGCGACGGCCGGGACCGGCCGGTGGCGCCGTTTCTCCGTTGCGGCAACGCTTGTCCCACAGGGGCGCTGGTGACCATTGCCAACGAGAAAAAGGTGCTGGCCCGCGTGGGCTGGGAGTACAAGATCGGCGTGTCTGTGCTCGACCGGCGGCTGTGCCTCGCCTGGCAGTACGACTCCTGTGGCGAGTGCTACTACAACTGCCCGTTGAGGGATCAGGCCTTGCGGGACCGTCCCCCGGACATGCCCGCGGTGCAGGGCTCGGGCATCCGGCCGTATGTGGACCGGGAGGCGTGTATCGGTTGCGGCATGTGCAATTTTGTGTGTCCGGTACGCAAACACATTGCCAGGGCCAAGATTCGGCGCGATGTGAAGCTGACCCTGTTCGAAGAGCGGTACGCCGGCATGGTGCGCAACGTGATCGGCCGCGCAGGCCCAGGGGTGCGCCTGCCCGCCATTCGGGTGACCAGGGAGTGGTGATGCCAGAAACACATGCACATGGAGTCGGCCGGCAACGCGCAGTGTGGTCCTTGCGCCGGCTTTGCCAGCTCGCGGTGCTCGCCGTGCTCGTGTTCGTGCCGTGGCTCAGCCGCAATCCCCATGCGTGGGCGCCATCCCGGATCGCACTGGGCCAGATGCCCCAGCCGACCCTTGTGCCGGTGAGCGGCGACACCTGGGCCTTTGAGCTCTTTGACTTCCGGCTGGTGCACCCCCTGGCCTTTGTCGAAAACTGGCTGGCCGCCAAGACGCTTTATCTTCCCATGCTGAGCGCCGCGCTCTTGCCCTTGGCCATGACCATGCTTTTGGGCCGGGTCTTTTGCTCCTGGCTCTGCCCGGTGGGCCTGTTCCTGGAATGGAACGAACGTCTTGGCCAGTGGTTGGCCCGCCGCACCGGCTGGCAGGGCCGGCGTCTTGCGTCCACGCTGCCAGATATGCGTTACGCCTTTCTTGCTTTGTGTTTGGCGCTGGCCTTCTTTTTCGCCATGCCGGTGGTCTCGCTCTTTGATCCGCCGCACGCGCTTGGGCGGGAGCTGATGTACGGTTTCACCCACGGCGAGGTCTCCCGCCTGGGAGTGGGCTTGTTGATAGGTATCGTGCTTCTTGATCTCGTGCTCGTGCGCCGGGCTTGGTGCCGGCTGTTTTGTCCCTCCGGGGGCGCTTTGGGACTATTGGGGCGGTGGCGCGTGTGGCGCATCGCCATGACGGCCGAGCGTTGTACCCATTGCCAGGCGTGCGATGCGGCCTGTCCCTATGCCCTTATGCCCATGTCGCTGCTCGACGATGGGCGGCGGTTCGACTGGACGACCTGTGACAACTGTGGCCGTTGCCGCGATGTGTGCCCCACAGGGGCGCTGGGCTACCGGTTTGGCGGGCAACGGTAGCAGCCCGTTGGAAAACGGGCTGTGCGCGGCACATGGAGGTGCGGACGATGGCGATTGCGGGAGCGGTGGTGATTCCGGTGAACGATGCGGCGGCGGCCGAGCTGGCGGCCCGGCTGGCGAAACTCCCCGGCCTCGAGGTGCAGGGGATTGGTCCGCGGGGTATCGCTGTGGTGCTGGAGGCGCCGCAGACCAAGGATTTGGAGCGCCTTTCCGAAGAAGTGCTTGCCTGGGAGGAGGTGGCCGACTTCCAGTTGGGATACTGCAATTGGGAATGAGGGTGTCGCCGCGGCGGCTTTTCCGGCAGGCCCATGAGGGTGCGGCGACTGCGGACAGACGGTAACGGAAGGAACGGTGTATCCATTGCCAAAGAAGGAGGTGGCGGGATGAACAAGAAGAAGATCGTGATCGCATTCGTGATCGGTGCTGGTGTGGTGTTGGGATCGGCGCCCTTGTGGGCCGAAGAAGGCGATTCGCCCATTGATCCCTGTATCAGTTGCCACGATACGGTGACGCCTGCCATTGTCAAGCAATGGCAGGACAGCAAGCACAGTAAAGTCGGGGTGAAGTGCTACGTCTGCCACCGGGCCAAGGAGGACGATCCGGCGGGTTTCGAGCACAACGGTTTCCGGGTCACCGCCTTGGTTTCGCCCCGCTACTGTGAGAGTTGTCACGCCAAACAGGTGCAGGAGTTCCGTGAAAGCATGCACGACGAAGCTGGCCTGTTTTCGCTCTCCTCTTATGGCGTGGTGGGCGAGGAGACCCGGGACGGCGCGGTCTCCGGCGGCCAGACCAGGAACTACAAGACCCATTTTTCCCGTGAATCGGCCGAGGCCGGCTGCCTGGATTGCCACGGCACGGTGATCAAGGTGGGCGAGGACGGCGAGCTGATCAACTGGCCCAACATGGGCATCGGCCGCTTCAACCCGGACGGCAGCGTTGGCACTTGCGCCGCCTGCCATACCCGGCATACCTTCAGCATCGAGCAGGCGCGTAAACCCGAGACCTGCGGGCAATGCCACCTGGGGCCCGACCATCCCCAGCGGGAGATCTACGAGGAGTCCAAACACGGCAACCTGGTGGCGGCCAACGGCGAGCACTTCAACTGGTCCGCGCCTCCAGGCCAGTGGGGGCCGGACGATATCGAGGCGCCGACCTGCGCCACCTGTCACATGAGTGGTTTCGGCGGTGCGGTGGAGAGCACCCACAATGTCAGCGCCCGGCTCAAATGGGAGCTGGAGCCGATGTTCTCCTGGCCCACGGATCCCGAGTACTTGAGCGGCAAAAAGCGCTTTCCCATTGCGCCGGCCATTGCCCGCCGGTATGAGAAGATTCACGGGTTGCCGGCGGGATCGATCAAGGACGTGCCCACCGGCGGGCCCAATCCCTTTGCCATTGCCAAGAAGTACGCGCCCGAGGTGTACGCGGCCTATGTGGGACCGGGCAAGTGGTGGAGCAAGGGGGAGACCAGGCTGGACGCCTTTGGCGGCCTGGCCCGTCGGTCGGCGGACGAGAAACGGGACGATATGCTGGCGGTCTGCACCCAGTGTCACGTGGAGAGCTGGGCTGCCGGCGACCTGGCCAAGGCCGATGCGGTGATCGACGTATACAACGCCGTGGTTTTGGCGATCAAGAAGAAGTACTACGATCCGATCAAGGCGGAAGGGCTGGATGCTGATATCAAGTTCAACGGCAAGAGCGAGGTGGACAATCTCTGGCACGAGGTCTGGCACCACGAGGGCCGTATCTGGCGCATGGGCGGTTTCATGCAGGGCCAGGACTGGCAGCACTGGGAGGGCGCTTACGAGATCGCGGACGACGGCTCCCATCTGGCCGACTGGTATGAGAAGCTCAAGGTCCGTAAGGCGGTGAAGGAAAAGCTCGGCATCAAGTAAGCCGTTGCGGCCGTTTCCGCCGACCCGGCTCCGCATGGAGCCGGGTTTTTTTTCGTGGTGGCCCAGGCATGGCGCGCCGCGCCAAGCCTGGGCCACGCCGCGTCTAGCCCGTTGTGCTTTTGGCCTCAGAAGTAGCGGCGCAGTTGCAGGCGGAAGAAATCGTCGTCGGCAAGGGACGCCAGAGGGTCGGTGGCGTCACCGTGGGTGAAAAAGAGGCTGCCTTCCACGATCAGCTTCCAGCGTTCCCCTAAGCGTTGTTCGCCTTCCAGCCGGAGAAAAGAGGTGTCGCCAGCCAGGTTCAGCCCCAGGCCAAGCAACAAGGTGGTGTTGGCCGTGTCGTTTGCCGCCAGGCGCAGACCGAGCATGAGGTCGTTGTCCTGGGCGATGGCCTGGGCTCCCCGGCGTTGGTCCCAGCCGTATTCGGCAAGCAGGCCGATATCGGCGGCCGTATCGCCCACCGCGTACAGGGTGTATTCCACGCCGCCGACGGCGGCGCTGCCGCTGGCGGCGGCCGCATCACGGTAGCGGCCTTCAAACTTCCACAGCCAGTCGCCAACAGCCGCCTGCGCGTCGATACTGATCTGGCGGATCTGCTGGTAGTACGGCACGAGCGCCATGCCCTGGCCGGTGAGCCTGGGCAGGAGGAGCGGCTCGCGGTTGGTTCCGGCAAAGAAGGCGATACCGATATCCGTTGGTCCGAGGATGAGGGTCAGGCGGCCGGCATAGTCCACATGGTCTCTGCCGCGGGCGCTTTCGTAGTCTGGTTCGTCTTGCAGGATGGGGAAAGTGGGGCGCAGGCGGCCGTTCGCACCAGGAAAGGTGCGGGGGCGGAAAAAGGGCAGCAGGAAAAGGTCCACCGCACCCCATGACCGGCCATAGGTGAGCCGGATGAGAGGTTGCCCCAACTTGTCGTCTCCGTCGATATCTTCAACGAGATCGGTCTGGTTCACGATATCCACCAGATGGACAAACTCGGTGGCGCCCCAGAAGACCCGGCCCACGCCCAGTTCGAGCTCTAACGCCCCCCATGCCTTGCTCAGGGAGGCCTCCCGCAGGTCCCAATGGTTGCGTTCGTTGTCCGGTCCGCCGCTCCGGCCAAAAAAGACGAGGCTGGCGCGCCAGCCGTTGGCCAGCCAGCCGTAAAGCTCTGGCTGTATCGCCAGCGAGGCGTCGTGATGCGCCTGGCCGGCCGCTGCCGGCTGCCGGGGAAAGAGCCTGCCCTCCGCTTCCACATAGCCTGTCAGCTCCATTGCTTGGAGCGATGGGGGAAGAGGCAAGACGAGGCAGGCGAGCCAGATGGCGGTAAAAGAGAGGAGGAGAGAAAGGCTGGGCGCCAGGCGGCGCCAGGGGAAGCGGGGCGCGGCGGGCGGGCGGCGATACATGGCGTGGGCGCGCATTAGGGGCGGCGTCCCAGCCGGTTCCGGCTGAGATCGGCCGGCGTCAGGCCGGTGGCGAAACGGTACCGCCGGAAAAGGAGATCGGTCCGTTTGCCGGTCTGGTGGTTCTGCATGTGCATGGCCGTTGGCCGCCAGTAGGTTGCGAGAAACCGTTGGTAGCCTTCAAAGGTGAGGGTCTTGAGCAGGGCGCCCTTGCGATCGTAGTAGTCGATCTTCCACGGCTGGTACATCTCGCTGTCGAGCCAGACCACTTGGCGCTGGTAGCCGGAATGTACGCCTTGGGCGGGCCGCCGTTCGTTGACCAGGCAGGTGCGGCCGTTGAGCTTTTCTTCGCCGAGAAAGCGGTAGCGGTACTTGGTCACTTCCTGGCTGGCGATGTCTTCGTAGGAGAATTCACTGCCCATGAATGCGCCGGAGCGGTTGCGGCCGCTGATGCGTTTCACCCGTTTCAGGGCGGGAAGATACAGCCACTGGTCGTCGTCCCGCTCCCGATGGGCCCAGGTCAGGAGGGCCGTGCCGCGCACGTCGGCTGGGGAGTCGAAGATGAGCAGGCTCCGGTCGCCGTCGTCTGGCATCTCCAGGACGAACAGCCGCATCTCCCGCTTGCTGGTTTCGCCGTGCCGGTTGGTGAGGATCATGGTCATAACGGCTGCGTAGTCGCCAAAGCCCCGGTCGCGGCGGTCGGCCTCGCGGGCGATGGCGAGGCCGCGGGCCTCGGCCGCGGGCGTGGCGGCGGATGCGGCCTGCGGGAATGCGGTTCCAAAGCAGGCGAAGAGAAAGATGGCGGCGGCCAGAAAGCGACGGAAGGGGCGGCGGCTCATGGCGTTCTCCGTTTGGCCTGCCGTCACCGGTCCACAAGGAGGAGCAGCGGCGGCAGAAAGAAGAAGTCCATCGCCAGGGCGATGACAATGGTCAGCCCGCACATCAGGCCCATGTGGGCGTTGAGGCTGAAGCCGGACAGGGTAAGCACGGCGAAGCCGGCGGTCAGTACCACGGTGGTCACCCACAGGGCGGCGCCCACGGCGCCGAACGCGAGCCGGATCGCGGTCGCCGCATCGTGGCCCGTGCGGCGGGCCTCAAGATATCTATGCAGGAAATGGATCGTGTCGTCAACCACGATCCCCAGGGTAACAGCGGCGATGACCGAGATCACCAGGTCCACTGTGCCCACGAAGTAGCCCCACAGGCCAAAGGCGGCGAGAGCGGGCAGGAGGTTGGGGGCCAGGCTGACGAGTCCGTAGCGGATGCTGCGGAAAATGGCGGCCAGGAGCAGGGAGATGATGGCAAGGGCGCCGAAGGAGGCGGAGAGCATGCTGTCGATGTTGCGTTTGGAGAGGTGGGCAAAGACGATGGACAGCCCTGTGCCATAGGTGAAGAGGCCGGGCGCGTTGGCCTTGAGCCAGGCCCGCGCCTGGGCGTCGGTGGCGCGGATTTCGCGCGAGGACATGCGTCGCACCCGCACCACCATCCGGCTGGCCGATTTGTCCACGTTGATGACGTTGTTCAGATCGTGGCCAAAGGGGAGCGACATCTCGTAGAGGAGCAGGTACTGGGCCGCCAGTTCGCGGGTTTCCGGCAGGCGGTACCATGCCGGATCGTTGGCGTGAAAGCTCTTGTTGAGCTGTTTGTAGATATCGCTGATGGCGAACACATGCGCCACCTTGGGCTGTTGCCGGTACCAGGCGGCGAATCGCTCCACCTGTTCGAGATAGGCGGGGTCGTTGACCATGCCCGGCCCAGGAGCGGGGAGCTTGTATTCGATGACGTTGAAGCCGGTGAGGCGCTCCTCGGCAAAGTCGGTGGCCTGGCGGAAGGGAAAGGAGCGGTCAAAGTACTTGACGAAATCGTCGTCGAGTTCGATGCGTCCCATGCCGGCCACGGTCGCGAGCGTCACCACGAGGATGCCCCAGAAAAGGAGGCGGTGGCGGGCGATGATCCAGTTCGCCAGCCGGTCGCGGAGCAGGGCTTGCGAGCGGGAAAGGGCAATGGCCGGCCGGCTGCGCGCCGGCAGGATGGCGAGCAGGCAGGGAAGGAGCGTGAGGGAGTAGGCCAGGGCGGCGAGCACGCCGGCGGCCACCAGGCAGCCCAGTTCCCGGAAGGGTGGCGCGTCGGAGAAAAGCATGGAGAGAAACCCCACCGCTGTGGTCACCGAGGTGATGAGCACGGGCGTCAGGTTGGCGCGCACCGCTTTGGCGATCGCCTGGCGCTTGCCTGCGCCCTCGGCCAGGTAACGGTGCATGGCGATGGCGATATGCACGCTATCGGCCACGGCCAGGGTGAGGATAATGGTCGGCGCGTTGGCCGTGGGCGGACTGAGCACGAGTCCTGCCCAGCCAGCGCCGCCCATCGCGGTGAGCATGGCGCCAAGGATCACCGCCAGGGTGGCGAGGGTGGCGGCGAGAGAGCGCAGGATGCAGGCGAGCAGGCCCAGGAGCACCAGATACATGCCAGGGACCAGGGTTTGGAGATCGCGCCGGCTCGCTTCGCCGAACGCCTGGTCGATGACTACTCCGCCGGTGAGGTGGATGGTGATGTCAGGATAGCGGGCGGTGAAGCGGCTCGCCAGCCGACGGGCCGCGCCCACCACCTCGGCGGTCTCCTCTGGGCTGCGGCCCGGCCGGGTGATCAGCACGTCGATACCGGTCACCGAACCGTCCGGCGCTATGATATGGTTGACCAGCAGAGGTTCTGCAAGGGCTATCCGCCGGATGGCGGCAAGGTCTTTGGCCGTAAGGTCGGCTGGTTGGGGCACGAGATCGCTGACAACGATATCGTCGCCCACCGCGCGGGTGTGTTGGAAGTTGGTCAGCGAGTTGACCCGGGTGGCGTAGGGCAGAAGCCAGCTCTGGTCGGTGAGCCAGGCGATGGCGGCCAGGGTGGCGCGCGAGAAGACGTTGTTGTCCTTGGGCGCGAGCACGAACAGGATGTTGTCGTCGCGGGAGAAGGTGTTTTCCAGTTCTTCCAGGGCGGCGAGTTGCGGGTTGTCTTTGCTGAAAAAGATGCGGGAGTCGGTGGTGAACGACAGCCGGGGGATGCCGGCGGCGGCCAGGAGAATAAGGGTCAGGCAGAGGAGGAGCACCGGCCAGGGGTGGCGGAGCATGAAGGCGATCCAGCCGTTTTCTCCTAGCGATGTTGTGGCCCTGTTTGTGTCGCGTCGCGGGTCTTGCATGACGGGCTTGCGGCCTTTGGCGCTGCGAAGGAGGCGTCAGGGATGCCGTCCGCCGCGCCTTGCAGGTGGTGGGCCAAGGGCGCGGTGCCGCGGCCCAACGGCGGGCTGGCGGCGAGGAGATCGGCCACCAGGCCGGCCGCGCGGGCAAAGGCGCGCGCATCGTCGCCAAGGCGCAGGTGGTAGGCGGTGAAGGCGGCGGCAAAGGTGCAGCCAGTGCCATGACCGATCTCGCCAGTCAGACGGGGGTGCGTGTGGCGCGCGGCAACGACCGGCCGCCCGGCGCTGGCCGGAGCGCGGAGCACGAGCCGGTCCACCACCTCGCCGGTGGCGGCCCTGGCGTGACCGCCGGTGACGCAGATCGCCCGCAGGCGGGGCGCGCGGGCAAACAGGGTGGCGCAGGCGGTAAGCAGATCGTTTTCGTTCATGGCGCTGTCAAAGGAAGGGCGGCCGGCAAGATGGGTCAACTCCGGCAGGTTGGGCGTGAGCACGGTGGCGGCGGGCAGAAAATGGCGCAACAATATGTCCATCGCCTCAGGGGCGAGTAAGGGGTGGCCGCTGGAAGAAATCAGTACGGGATCAACGATCACCTCGCCGCGAAACTGGGCAAGGATGTTGCCGAGTTGGCGAACAATGGCCGTGCTGCCCAGCATTCCGGTCTTGATGTGGGAGACCGGCAGGTCGTGGAGCACGGCGCGCACCTGATCCGCCACCAGCTCGGCCTCCAGGCAATGGATCCGTTGCACGCCACGGGTATCCTGCACCGTTATACAGGTGATCGCAGCCGCGCCGTACACGCCGAGCCGGCAGAAGGTCTTGAGATCGGCCTGGACGCCAGCGCCGCCGCTCGGGTCCGAGCCGGCGATGGAAAAGGCCACAGGACAGGGCATGACGGCTCAATCCGCGGCGCCGGGAGCGATCCGTTGCACGGTGACCCGGTAGGTGAGGGGCCGGCCGGCCAGGGGATGGTTGAAGTCCACGGTGACCGTCTCCTCGTCCACGGCGATCACCTGGGCCGGCATCTTGTGGCGGGCGCCGTCCCGCTCCAGATGCATGGCCACCACTGCGCCCACGGCGACTTCGCCGGGAAAGCGGCTGCGGGGCACGGTCTGCACCAGTTCGGAAAGATGAGGGCCGAACGCTTCGTCGGGCGCCAGGGTAAAGGTCTTGCTTTCGCCTTCGCGCATGCCCAGGACCGCGGCGTTGAACGCTGGCATGATCCGCTCGTCGCCAACGGAGAAGACGAGCGGCCGGTCGGCGCTAGCCTGGTCAAAGATCTCTCCTTCTGGCGTGCGTCCTTCAAAGAGCACGGTCACCGTGTCGTTGAGCTGTACGGTACGCATCGGCATATCCTCAAACTGGATTTCGCGGTTGGTTTGCCCGAAAAGCGATGTTGCCTATCAGGCCCTCGAAAAGCCATCCCTGGCTTTTCCGGCCACGGTTGGCCAGAACCGAGTTCCGGCCAACCTCACGAATTCCTTGGCTCCTTTTCGGATATTCCTTGAGCGCGGGCCCGGTTCGGTCCGCGTCCCTGGAGCCTTCGGCACGGCTGTCGGTTGGGAAAACCCAAAAAGAGCCGGCGGAATTCGGCCCCACGTCCCTGTGCCGCACACAGCCCGTTTTTCAACGGGCTGCTATGGTGCGGTACTGTACGCTGACGGCAAGCAGGGGTCAAGGGCCCGGTTGTCAGCAGGCCGCGGCCAGGGAAGGGAGACCGTGGGGTCAGCCCTCCACCACCGTGGCGGTCCGCACCTCGATCCTGCCGACCAGTTTGCCGAACTCCACGGTCTTTTTCCCCTGCCTCTCGTCTTGCTCTCCCTTTTCCGGCACGGGCAGGCCGGCGAAGAACTTGTCGAGGGTAAAGCTGTAGCGGTTGACCAGGCGGGTGGCGAGGCGGGCGATGTCGTCGTGGGGAAAGGGCCGTTTGAACGGTTGGAGCATCTCGGTGATAAGCCGTTGGCAGGGGGAGGCGCCTCGTTGCCTCATCTTGCCCAGGAGGGTGCACTGTTTGAGGATCGAGGCCAGGAGTTCGGCGAGTTCCCGCTCGGTGATCATTCTGCCGCCCACCAGGGAGGTGCCGATCAGCCGCACCATGCGGATGAGCCCTCCCAGGCCGTTGAAGAAGGTCCGGGCCTCTGCGGCGG
>WFOD01000297.1 GCA_015488275.1 Deltaproteobacteria bacterium | reverse complement strand
TTTGCCGACGGCCGGTTGGCCGGTGTGATCACCATCAACGTTTGGGGAGAGACCGCCGGACTGACCATCAACCGATTGATCGCGCCCGAGGCGGGGTCGGCCTTCTTGATCGAGCGCAACCTCCAGGATCCGCAGCGCAACGGCATCTACCTTTTCCATCAGGATAGCACCTGCGAGTTCGGCAACCAGACCGGCAGCCGGATTACCGTATTCCAACACTATCCCGAGTTTATTACCGCTGCCTGGATGGGTTCTGACCAGGGGGTGACCATCCATCCCCAGAGCAAGGATATCATCGCCCATCAATTTATTTCGCCCTACCACCGGCAGGACAAGGGGTGGGTGGTGGTGGTCAACGCCCGGCGGGAGTTTTTCATGGCCCCCCTGGCCACCATCCGGCAGCGTATCGTCTGGTTTTCCGCCTTGGTGCTCGCCTTGGTGGTGGTCGCCGCCTGGTTTTTCGCCCGCTCCCTGACCCGGCCGATCCAGGACGTGATCGACGGGACGCATCGGATAGGCAAGGATCTGCGCCACCGGATTCCGGTGCGCTCTGCCGACGAACTAGGGGCCTTGGCCAGGGAGATCAACCGGATGGCCGCCTCGCTGGAGGAGCATCTGGCGGAAAAGAAGCGGATCGCCGAGCGGATATGCCAGTCCGAAAAGCTGGCCTCCATCGGCGAGATGGCCGCTGGCCTGGCGCACGAACTCAACACGCCGCTCAACAACGCCAGGGTCTTGTCCGCCTTGGCCAAAAAGGATCTTGAGCGCGGCAGAGTGGACCCGGAGGCGATCAAGGAGGATCTGGACGACATCCTCAAGCAGACCGACCGCTGCGCCAGGATCATTGCCGGATTGTTGAGCTTTGCCCGGCGGCAGGAGCCGGATCGTTCGCCCCAGGATATCAACCGTCTGCTCCAGGAGTGTATCGACTTGGTCCGCATCCGCAGCGACAAGCGGGCGGTGAGCGTTGTGCTGGAGGCGGGGGAGGATCTGCCGCAACTGGCCGTTGACGGCCACCAGATGCAGCAGGTGTTCATCAACCTCATGTTGAACGCCATCGACGCGATGGAGGAGGGCGGGCGGCTGACGGTGAGCACGACGCTGCGACGGGATGAGGTCCATATCCGCTTTGCCGATACGGGCAACGGCATCGCGCCCGAACATCTGGGCAAGATCTTCGACCCGTTTTTCACCACCAAGGATGTGGGCAAAGGCACCGGCCTGGGCCTGGCGGTGAGTTACGGCATTGTTCGGCGGCACGGCGGCGGTATCGACGTGGCGTCAACGTTGGGGACGGGCTCGGTGTTTACCGTGATCCTGCCCGTTGATGGAGGAGAACATGGTACGGATCATCGTGGTTGACGACGACCCCACCGCCTGCAAGGTGTTGCGCCGCATGTTGCGGCCGACCTACCAGGTGGAGACCTTTGCCGACGGCGCCACGGCGCTCGCCCACTTTATGGAGGCCGGCGCGGAAATCATTCTCACCGACTTGCGGATGCCGGAAATGGACGGCTTTGAGCTTCTGGGCCGCGCCAAGGCGGTGGACCCCGAGGTGATCGTTTTCATCATCACCGGCTTTTCCACCGTGGATTCGGCGGTGACCGCCATCAAGAAGGGGGCGCACGACTATATTCCCAAGCCCTTTGATCCCGACGACGTGCTGTTGCGCATCGAACGGGCCTTAAAAGAACGGCGGTTGGAGGAGGGGATGCGGCTTTGTCAGCAGGAACGCCGCCGCGCCACCGAACAGTATGAGCTGGTCACCAACCATCCGGCCATGCACGCCATGTTGGCGATGACGAAAAAGGTGGCCAGGACGGACAGCACGGTGCTTATCCAGGGAGAGACCGGTGTGGGCAAGGAACTGGTCGCCCGCTTGATCCACCGTTGGAGTCCGCGGCGGGAGCACGCCTTTGTGCCGATCAACTGCAGCGCCTTATCCGAGGGCATTATCGAAAGCGAGCTCTTTGGGCACGAGAAGGGGGCGTTTACCGGTGCGGGCGAGCAGCGCGTGGGATTTTTTGAGTTGGCCCACCGGGGCACCATTTTGCTCGACGAGATCGGCACCACGGATCACCGTTTTCAGGTAAAGCTCTTGCGCGTGCTCCAAGACAGGAGCATCTATCGGGTGGGCAGTCCCAAGGCCCGGCGGATCGACGTGCGGGTGGTGGCCGCCACCAACCAGGACCTTGAGGTTGATGTAAAGGAGGGCCGGTTCCGCAGCGATCTTTACTACCGTTTGAGCGTGGTGACGATCCGCATCCCGCCGTTGCGCGAGCGGCGCGGCGATATCCCGCTTTTGGCCGAGCACTTCATCCGCAAGTACCGGCAGGTCAACCCGTGTGTGAGTGGGGTCTCGCCAGCGGGCCTGCGGTTGCTCATGGAGTACGATTATCCGGGCAACGTGCGGGAGCTTGAGAACATCATCGAACGGGCCATGATCCTTGAGAGCAGCGATCTGTTGCAACCGGCCAGCCTGCTCCTCGATACTGGCCGGCCGCGCCTCCTCGGTTCGGAGAGGATGGATGGCGGTCACGGGGAGCCAGCAGGCGCGCCCCTGACCTTGGAGCAGGCCGAGCGGCGCTGCATCCAGCAGGCCCTGGCCCTGA
>WFOD01000296.1 GCA_015488275.1 Deltaproteobacteria bacterium | reverse complement strand
GTATGGCGGCACAGACGTGAAGTTGGAAGGCGAAGACTACCTCATCCTGCGCGAGGATGATATTCTTGGCGTGGTCGAGCAGTAAGCGGCAAAGCCACAAGCGAAACGAAACGATTTTCCCACGGTAAACCGATAAACCTTTAAGGAGACGAACAGTCATGGCTGCGAAAGAAATTACCTTTGGAGTAACGGCGCGTGACGCCATTTTGCGGGGTGTGAACATCCTCGCCGACGCGGTAAAGGTCACCCTGGGCCCCAAGGGCCGCAACGTGGTTATCGAGAAGTCCTTTGGCGCTCCGACGATCACCAAGGACGGCGTGACCGTGGCCAAGGAGATCGAGCTCAAGGACAAGTTTGAAAACATGGGCGCCCAGATGGTCAAGGAAGTGGCGTCCAAGACCTCGGACGTGGCTGGCGACGGCACCACCACCGCCACGGTCCTCGCCCAGGCTATCTACCGGGAGGGCTCCAAACTGGTGGCCGCCGGCAACAACCCGATGGAGATCAAGCGGGGGATCGACGCCAGTGTCGAGGCCGTGGTCAAGGAACTGGCCAACATCGCCAAGCCGACCAAGGAGCAAAAGGAGATCGCCCAGGTGGGCACGATCTCGGCGAACAACGACGAGACCATCGGCAGCATCATCGCCGAGGCTATGGACAAGGTTGGCAAAGAGGGCGTCATTACGGTGGAAGAGGCCAAGGGCATGGAGACCACCTTGGACGTGGTCGAGGGTATGCAGTTCGACCGCGGCTATCTCTCGCCCTACTTTGTGACCGACCCGGAAAAGATGGAGGCCAACATCGAGGATCCCTACATCCTCATCCATGAAAAGAAGATCAGCGCCATGAAGGACCTCCTGCCCATCCTGGAGCAAATCGCCAAGATGGGCAAGCCGTTGGTCATCATCGCCGAGGATGTGGAGGGCGAGGCCCTGGCCACCCTGGTGGTCAACAAGCTGCGCGGCACCCTGAACGTGGCCGCGGTCAAGGCCCCTGGCTTCGGTGACCGCCGCAAGGCCATGCTCGAAGACATCGCCATCCTCACCGGCGGCCAGGTGATCACCGAGGACCTGGGCATCAAGCTGGAGAACGTAACGCTCAACGATCTTGGCCAGGCCAAGCGGGTGGTGATCGACAAGGATAACACCACCATCGTGGACGGCGCGGGCGACAAGGAAAAGCTCGCCGGCCGGGTGAAGCAGATCCGCAAGCAAATCGAAGAGGCTACCTCGGACTATGACCGCGAGAAGCTCCAGGAGCGCCTGGCCAAGCTGATCGGCGGGGTGGCGGTGATCAACGTCGGCGCTGCCACCGAGGTGGAGATGAAGGAGAAAAAGGCGCGGGTGGAAGACGCCCTCAACGCTACCCGGGCGGCGGTGGAAGAAGGCATCGTGCCCGGCGGCGGCGTGGCCTATATCCGCTGCCTCAAGGCCCTGGAGAAGCTCGAACTCGAGGGCGAGCAGGCGCTCGGCAAGCAGATCATCATGCGGGCCCTGGAGGAGCCGGTTCGGCAGATCGCGGCCAACGCCGGTTTCGAAGGCTCGGTGGTGGTGGAGCACGTCAAGGAGCAGGAGGGCTCGACTGGCTTCAACGCTGCCACCGAGAAGTACGAGGATCTGCTGGCCGCAGGCGTCATCGACCCGGCCAAGGTCACCCGTTTCGCCCTGCAGAACGCCGCATCGGTGGCTGGCCTGCTCCTCACCACTGAGTGTATGGTGGCCGAAATCCCGGAGGAGAACAAGGACGCCGGCGCTGCGGGCATGGGCGGCGGCATGGGGGGAGGCATGGGCGGCATGATGTAATGCCCGCCAGCCGCCTCCCGGCTGATCCTGCAACCATTTGAGCACCACGCCAAAAGGGAGCCCGAGGGCTCCCTTTTGGCTCTTGACAAAGCGTCCTGAATCGGCCATATATTGGTGCTTTCGACGCTATGGCGATGTAGCTCAGCTGGTTAGAGCATGCGGCTCATATCCGCAGTGTCCGGGGTTCAAGTCCCTGCATCGCCACCACTTCGATATCCCAGGACGTTCCACAACGTCCCCGAAACCCGCAGCCCGCAAGGGTTTGCGGGTTTTTCTTTTGGTGCGCCTATGCTGGGCGCACCAAAAGAAACCGCGGAATGCGGCGGTGCGTCCCTGTGCTGCAACCGTCCGCTTTCCAACGGGCTGTTACGCCCGGCCGGCTTCGGGAAACAGCACGGCGATTGCCTCCTCCCGGGCGGCGACAATGCCGCGTTCGGTGATCAGTCCGGTGACGAGCCGGGCCGGAGTGACATCAAAGCCGTAGTTGGCCGCCGCTGCGTCCGGAGGGGTGATCCGCACTTCGGCCGGCTCTCCGCTGGCGGTAACGCCTGCCACGAAATGGATCTCGTCGCCAGAGCGTTCTTCAATGGGGATCCCGCGCACGCCGTCGCGCATCCGCCAGTCAAAGGTGGAAGACGGGAGGGCCACGTAGAAAGGGATTCCGTTGTCGTAGGCGGCCAGGGCCTTGAGATAGGTGCCGATCTTGTTGGCCACGTCACCGGAGCGGGTCACCCGATCGGTGCCCACGAGGCAGAGATCCACCAGTCCATGCTGCATGAGATGGCCGCCGGCGTTATCGGTGATCACCGTGTACGGGACGCCCTGCTGGCCCAGTTCCCACGCGGTGAGGCGGGCGCCTTGCAGCCAGGGGCGGGTCTCGTCCACCCAGACGTGCACCGGTATGCCGCGGCGGTGGGCCTCGTAGATCGGCGCTGTCGCCGAGCCATGATCCACAAAGGCGAGCCAGCCGGCGTTGCAGTGGGTGAGGATGTTCACCGCCTGGCCCTGCTTCCGCCGGGCGATCTCTTCGACCACCGCCACGCCATGCTCGCCGATCCGCCGGCAGAACTCGGCGTCTTCGTCGGCAATGGCGCAAGCCGTGGCAAAGGCGGCCCGGCGTTTGGCGGCGGGCGAGTCTTCGTTGCTCATCGCCGCCTGCTGCCGCCGCACGGCCCAGGCCAGGTTGGCCGCCGTAGGCCGGGTGGCGACGAGTTGGGCGGCGGCGGCCTGGATGGAGGCGTCGAAGCCGTTGTCCGGCGCCCCAAGCGCGGCGGCGTACATGCCAAAGCCGGCCGTAGCGCCGATCAGCCCGGCGCCGCGGACGTGCATCTCTGTAATGGCGCGGCAGAAGTCCTCCACAGTGCGCAGGTCTTCGATCACGAACCGGTGCGGCAAAAAGCGCTGGTCGATGATGTGGATCACGGTTGGGTCGTCGGTGTCTGGCCAGATGGTGCGGTAGGGACGGTTATGTACAAGCATGGATTCGGTTTCCTTTGAAAGAGAGAAAGGAGGCGGCCATTGATCCCGATATACCATACCCCAGAAAGCGGGACCAGCAAAACCCGCCGCCTTGACTTGCGTGCCCAGAAGCGCTAAACTCCGCTGTTTTCGCGCCCTGCGCCAGCGGAACCGATGGATGGGCGAGCAACACACACATTACCCGCTCTTGCAAGCGCAAAGGGGAGAGAGCTGTGAACGTCAAGGCCCTCAAGGGATTTAAGGATATCCTGCCGGATGAGACACCGGTATGGCGCCGCATCGAGGCGGTGGCCCGCGAGGTGTTCGCCCGTTTTGGTTTTGAGGAGATCCGGGTGCCGGTTGTGGAGAAGACCGAACTGTTCGTCCGCTCCATTGGCGAGGCCACGGACATCGTGGAAAAGGAGATGTACACCTTTGCCGACCGTAACGGCGTGTCGGTCACCCTCCGGCCTGAGGGCACGGCGCCGGTGTTGCGCGCCTTTGTCGAGCATGGCCTGCACGTGCGCAAACCGGTGCAGCGGCTCTACACCATTGGCCCGATGTTTCGCTACGAGCGGCCACAGAAAGGCCGGTTGCGCCAGTTTCACCAGGTGAGCGCCGAGGTCCTGGGAGGCGCGGCGCCGTTTCTCGATGCCGAAGTCATGGCCGCGGCGTGGAGCATCTTGGAGGAATTGGGGGTGGACGTGAGCCTGGAGATCAACTCCCTGGGATGTGCCGCCTGCCGGCCTGCCTTCCGCCAGGAGCTCGTCGCCTTTCTCCAGCAGCGGCTGGCAGCGCTCTGTCCTGACTGTCAGCGGCGCACGGCGACCAACCCCTTGCGGGTCCTGGACTGTAAAAACGAGGCATGTCGCCGTCAGCTGGCCGGCGCGCCTTCGATCCTCGACGCCTTGTGCAGCGGCTGCCGCTCCCATTTCCATGCGGTGCGTCAGGGACTCGATCTGCTCCACATCCCCTACCGTGAAAATCCCTTCATGGTCCGCGGCCTGGACTACTACTGCCGCACCACCTTTGAGCTGGTCACCGACGCCCTGGGGGCCCAGAGCGCCGTGGGGGCGGGCGGCCGTTACGATGGCCTCCTTGCCCGGCTCGGCGGGCCAGATCTGCCGGGAATCGGCTTTGGCATGGGCCTGGAGCGGCTGACCCTGTTGTGCGGCGGCCAGGAGGCCAGCGGGCGGGACTGCGATCTCTTTGTCGCCGCCCTTGGCGACCGGGCGCGGTCGTTCGCCTTTGCCCTTGTGCACCGCCTGCGCCGCAGCGGGCTGCGGGCCCTGATGGATACCGAAGGCAAGGGATTGAAAAGCCAGATGAAACAGGCGGCCCGCGCCAGTGCCGCGTGGACCTTGATTGTTGGCGACAACGAAATGGAGGAGGGCGAGGCCGTGCTGCGCGACATGCGCCACGGCGAGCAGGCCGCACTCCCTTTGACCTTCGATGATCCGCTGGCCGCAGCGGCGGCCGTGGTCCAGCGGCTTGGCGTTGCTGCGGAGGCGTGACTTTTCCGTGCAACGCGCACAACGCAAACGACACATCCTGCACAAAGGAGACGGAGAGCATGGACAGCCTGGCCGGTCTGAAACGGACCCATCATTGCAACGAACTCGGTGCCGGCGACATCGGCAAAGAAGTGGTGCTCATGGGCTGGGTGCTGCGCCGCCGGGATCATGGCGGGGTCATCTTCATCGACTTGCGTGACCGGGAAGGGATCACCCAGGTGGTCTTCAACCCGGCGGTCAACGCCGAGGTGCACGCCAAGGCCCATGCGCTGCGCAGCGAGTGGGTCCTGGCCGTGCGCGGCCGGGTGGAGGCGCGGCCCGAAGGTATGGCCAATCCCAAGATCGCCACGGGCGAAATCGAGGTCTTGGTGAGCGAGCTGCGTATCCTCAACACGAGCAAGACGCCGCCCTTTCCCTTGGACGAGGAGGTGGAGGTATCGGAGAACCTGCGGCTCAAATACCGCTACCTCGATTTGCGGCGGCCGTCGATGGCCGCCAACCTCATCATGCGGCACCGGGCCTGTCAGGCCATCCGGGCGTATTTGAGCGGCAATGGATTTCTCGAAATCGAGACACCGGTGCTCACCCGCTCGACCCCAGAAGGCGCGCGGGACTATCTGGTGCCCAGCCGGGTGAACGCTGGCCGGTTCTATGCCCTGCCCCAGTCGCCGCAACTCTTCAAGCAGTTGCTCATGGTGGCAGGGATGGACCGGTATTACCAGATCGTCAAGTGCTTCCGGGACGAAGACCTGCGCGCCGACCGGCAGCCGGAGTTCACCCAGATCGATATGGAGCTGTCGTTCGTGGATGAGGAGGAGGTGATGGCGATCAACGAGGGGCTCATCGTCCACCTCTTCAAGGAGGTGCTCGGCGTGGAGCTTTCCACTCCTTTTCCCCGCATGACCTATGCCGAGGCCGTTGCCCGTTACGGCACGGATCGGCCTGACACCCGCTTCGGCCTCGAGCTGATCGATCTGTCGGATATCGTGCGGCAGTGCAACTTCAAGGTCTTCCGCGCCGCGGTGGACGGCGGCGGGGTGGTCAAGTGTATCAACGCCAAGGGATGCGCGGACTTCTCCCGCAAGGATCTCGACGATCTCACCGCCTTTGTCGGCCAGTTCGGCGCCCGCGGCATGGCGTGGGTCAAGATCAAGGACGACGGTTCCTGGCAGTCGCCCATCGCCAAGTTCTTCAGCGACGAGGAGTTGGTCGGCATGGGCCGGAAGGCCGGGGTTGAGCCCGGCGATCTCTTGCTCTTTGGCGCCGACCGCCCCGAGATCGTCCACCAGTCCCTGGCTGAACTGCGTCTCGAACTCGCCCGCCGTCTTGACCTGCTCGATCCGGCGCGTCTCGACTTCCTGTGGGTCACCGATTTCCCCCTTCTGGAGTACGACGCCGAGGAAAAGCGGTGGGTGGCGGTGCACCATCCCTTTACCGCGCCGCGAGAGGAGGATCTGGAGTTCTTGGAGAGCGATCCGGGTCGAGTGCGCAGCCGGGCCTACGATCTGGTGCTGAACGGTAATGAAATCGGCGGCGGTTCGATCCGTATCCACCGCACCGATCTCCAAAAGCGGGTCTTCGCCGCTCTCGGCATTTCCGACGAAGAGGCGGCCGAGAAGTTCGCCTTCCTCCTCCAGGCCCTGGAGTACGGCGCGCCGCCCCACGGCGGCCTCGCCTTTGGCCTCGACCGCCTGCTTATGCTCATGGCCGGCTGCGAGTCGATCCGCGACGTGATCGCCTTTCCCAAGACCCAGAAGGCCACCTGTCCACTCACCGAGGCGCCCTCCTCTGTGAGCCGCCGGCAGCTCACCGAGCTGCATCTGCGTCCAGACTGGAAGGAGTAGAAGCGGTCAGCGGCGGGAAGGGAGCATAGCGGCCCGTTGAAAAACGGGCTGTGGGCGGCACAGGGACGTGCCGCCGAATTGCGCCTGGCTTGAAAAGCCCAAGCAATTCGTGAGGTTGGGCGAAGCTGTGCTTTGCCCAACCGGGGTTGAAAAAGCCAGGGACGGCTTTTTTAACGGACTGATAGGAGGCGTAAGCACGTGGCGCGTCAGCGATCGGCGGCACCAAGGCCGCTGGCCGGCACGGTGTGCATGTTGCTCGCCTCCGCTTTTTTTGCCACGATGGCGGCGATGATCAAGGCGGTGGGCGACAGCGTGCCCTTGGAGCAACTGGTTTTTCTCCGCTGTCTTTTGGCGGCGCCGCTCCTTTTCGCCTGGATCGTCCGCCGTGGTCAGCCCCTGGTGGTGCGGGCGCGGAAACTGCTGTTGGTGCGCGCCCTGTTCGGCATGACCGCCATGCACGGCTTTTTCTACAGCCTTACCCACATGCCCCTTGCCGATTCGGTGTTCATCGGCCGGTCCCAACCCCTGCTTCTCGCTTTGTTGGCTCCCCTGGTGGTGGGCGAGCGCACGCCGCGTGCCGCATGGTTCGCCATTTTCACCGGTCTTGCCGGCGTGGCCTGCATTATGCGGCCGGCCATGGCCTGGCCCCTTGCCGCCTGGGCCGCGCTGGGGGCGGCTTTTTGCGCGGCGATGGCCCAACTCCTCGTGCGGCGGCTCAACCGTACCGATCACCCTCTGGTCATTGTGTTCGATTTTACCGTGCTGACGGCTGTCGTCACCGGTGTGGCCGCTCTGCCGGGCTTTGTTCCTCTGACCAGCCGGCAGTGGCTGTTCGTCTGTGGCGTGGCCCTCTTCGCCACCGCTGGCCAGGTGCTCATGACCACGGCCTACCGGCGCGACCGCGCGCCCGCTGTGGCCGCGGCCGGCTATTCCTCCATTGTCTTGTCCGTGGTGTACGGCTACGTCTTTTGGGGCGAGGTCGTGCAGCCGCTTTCCTGGTTCGGCGCGCTGCTCATCGTCAGCGGCGGCGTGTTCCTCATCCGCTCTCGCCGGGGAGTCGTGGAGAGGGCTACTTCTTAAGCCCGCCTTCTCCGTCGCGGATCCGCTCCGCCAGCTCGGCTACGGCCATGGCATAGCGGTTAGAATGGTTCCAGGCGGTGATCGCCTGAAAGTTGGGATAGCCGGCCACAAAGCGCATGGCCCCGCCGCGATCCCGCTCCAGGCCGACAATGGTCAGCTTGTCGTCGCCCTTGGCCGGCGGCAGTTCGATCTCCTGCGCCGCTTCGATCTGCGCCCGGCTGACGAAGCCCTTGCGGCCTTTTCGCCACGCCGCCACCAGTTCCTGCGAGCCGAGCGTATCGCCGATCTCCACGTACACCGGATCGCCGTGCGTCCAGCCAAAACGGGCCAGGTAGTTGGCGATGCTCGCCAGCACATCCGGCACCGAACCCCATACGTCCCGCCGGCCGTCACCGTCAAAGTCCACGGCATAAGCCCGGAAACTCGAGGGGATGAATTGCGTCTGGCCAAAGGCGCCGCCATAGGATCCGGTGACCGACAGGGGATCCACCCCGTTTTCCCGGCATAGCAGAAGGAACTGCACGAGTTGTTTGCGGTAAAAAGATCGGCGGCGGGGATAGGCGTCGAAGAGCGTGTTCAGGGTGTCGAACAGGTTGAACGCCCCCTTGTGGCGGCCATAGCGCGATTCGATGCCCCAGATGGCCAAGAGGTAGGCGGGCTCCACGCCGTACCGCTCCTCCACCGCGGCCAGGAGCGCCCGGTGTTTTTCCGCCAGCCATTGCCCTTGGCGGATGGTCTCGCGGGTGAGGAACCGGGGATAGTATTCGTAGTAGGGCCGCGCCTCCCACTGGCGGTCCATCAGCTCCAGGACCCGGCGTTTGATGCGGGTGCGGCTGAAGAGCTGGAGGAGCTCGGCCTCGGTGAAGCCGTGCCGGAGGCGCAACTCTTTGAACAGGCCCCGGTAGCGGGGCGAGGAGATATCGATGGGTTGGCCGTCGCGTACGAGATCGGCGGCCAAGGGCCGCGCCTCGTCCGGCGGCGCGCTGGCAGCGCCGGCAGTGGCCACGGCCAGGAGGAGGGCGGCGAGCAGGTGGAGGGGGAAAAACAGCGTGTTATGGCGCAAAAGTCTTGGCAAAGGCATGGCGGAATGCGTCCAGCATATCGTTGGGTAGGGCGTTGACGCCGGCGGCCGCTTGCCGGCCGCCGCCAGTGGGGAAGGCGCGGCAGAGTTCATCGGCCCCGCGCCGCCGTTCGAGCGGCGCCCGGACACTAACCAGCCACGTGCCGTCACCGTTGTCAACGAAGAGGGCGTGCGCCAGGTCGGGCCGCTCGCGGGCCTTCTCGTTGGCCAAGACGCCTACCGCCCGTCTGGCCCAAGGGGCGTTGGGCAGCCGGTAGAGGCGGCCTATCCCTTTTATGTCCTCCGGCGACACGGCGCGGGCCCGGCGCATATCGTCGGCAAAACCCTGCCGGAGACGGGCGGGCGCTTGGGCGTGGGAGAGAAAGGCGAACGGATCCTTGTAGGGGGCCACGGCCCGATAGAGCTCATCGGGCGGAAAGTGGAGATCGGCCACCGTTCGGCCGTAGCCGTTGTAGTTCATCAGCTCGCCGAGCTCCCGCAAGCGGGCCGTCTGTTCCTCGGAAAGCCCCAGGGAGGCCGCCGCCCGCCGGGCCGGCGCGTGGAGATTGTCGCCAAAGGCGGCCACCACCGCCCAAGCGCGGAACCGGCCTTGCAAGAGGCGATCGACGATGAGCGAGGTGCAGACTTCGGGCGCAGGGTCGATATGGGTGACGAGGCGTTCCGATACAGGGATATCGCCCGGATAATGATGGTCGATATAGACCACCCTGCTGGTGGCCAGCAGGCGCAAGAGGTCGTCGCGGTTGGCGGCCAGCGATACGTCGAGCACGGTGATCTCCTCTGCTTCGCCGGTTATCCGGGCCAGCAGTCGCACGTCGCGTTTGACCCCGGTCACTAGACGGGCCTCACGCGGTTCGGCCAGCCGGAGCTGGTGCAGGGCGCAGATGCCGTCCGCATCGCCATTGAATACATCGTGATAGCGTGGCATGTTGCTCGGCTTCCTTAATCTAGGTTGCGTCTTTTTTCCCCTGTTTGGCGGCTCAGATGCCGGAAAGACCGATGCCTGGAATTTTGCCAAGCCCCTCGAGGCCGAACTTGAGCACCAGCCGGGACTCGCCGGCCCCATGCGAGAACTCAAGCTCCATGTTCCAGCAAGAGGGTTGGTAGGAGAGCCGCAGGTTGGATTCCACGGTGCGGGCGCTGTCCAGAGAGCGGGAGAGGTTGCCTTCCAGGCGCAGGTCCGGCCGGAGCCAGCCGCCGCCCGCCAGGCCGAGGTAGGCGCTCGACTGGGTGGCCCCGGCAATATAGCGGTAAGGAAAGGAGCGGTTTGGATCCCGCTGGTAACGGTAATTGAGGCGGAGGTAGCCGTTGTCGTCATTCCGCCAGCCGGATGAGAGATCGTAGCCGGTCACGCCTTGGCCGTGGACGCTCACCGTGGTCTCGTAGCGTAGTTGGCTGGCCGGTGTGGGACGCAGCTCCAACTCGAGAAGAATATCAGAAAAAGGATACCGGCCGCTGGCCCCTGGGTCGCGGCGCGCCTCGGCAATATCGTACCACTGGCGCAAGCGCAGCCGGCCAACGCGCCGTTCGCTCCTGTCCCCGTTTTTTTGGATACGCACCACGTTGTCGAAGCCGTACTCCAGCAAGTTGGCCGTTGTCAGCCGGTCTGCGCCGTCGATTTGGGGCACGTCGTCTTGTCCGGAGAGGGTTTGGTAACGGTAGGCAAGCTCTGGACGCACGAGATGGGTGAGGCGTTGCCAGCCAAACACGCCCTTGAGCCAGAAGGTGCGGCGCAGGGGCATGGCCAGATCGAGACCGAACTGCGCCGCCGTGCGGCTGGGAGTGTCGGCGTACGGCCAGTCGGCCTGGCCAAACGTGTCCACCTGGTAAAAGATCTGCCGCAGCCCAAGGGTGAGCCGGTTGTCGAGCCAGGGCCAGAGCGGTAGGCGCGCGCCGAGGCGGGGGGCCAGATCAAACCGCTGGCCGCCGACCCCTTCCTTGCGCCAGGCGTGCTGCGCTTCCACATTCCAGGCCAGCACGAGGCGGCGCTCTCCCAACACGAGCGCCCCGGCGGAGAGCAGACGGGGCAAGAGCTGCGCCGGCGTAGTTGCCCGCGGTTCGTCCCAAGCGTCTTTGACCGCCAGGCTCTCGACGCCGATAATGCCCCACGGCCGCTGTTGCCGCAGCCTGACGCTGGTTTCGCGCCAGGGAAGGGAGACTGGCTGGAAATCGCGGTGAAAGTAGCGGTGGAAGATCCGTTGATCTTCGTCACTGCCCAAGGGCCCCTGACGATACTCGCGCAAAAAATCGCGATCAGAGACGAAATCGAGGTCTGCCGCCAGGCTCAGGGTGGGGGTGAGGCGCAGGTCGGTCTTGCCGCGCAGCCAGTAACGGTCGCGCCGGTCGCGGAGATAGCCGTCGTCCAAAAAGTCGTCGCCCGGCCTGTCTGGTTGGCTGTCGTGGAGAAACGAGGCCCGCAGGATGAGACGGGAGTCACGGTTGAGCACGGCGCGCGCCTCAAGGCCGGCGAACAGGCCGCGGTTTTCCAGAAAGCCAGGGTAGAGGGTGAGGTCGGCGCTGGGCGAAATATCGAGAAAGAAAGGCGCGATAACGCCCGAGCCGTCACGCGCCGAACTCGAGAGTTCAGGAAACAGAAAGCCGGTGGCACGCACCGTCTTGGCTGGCAGGATGAGGTATGGCGTATAGAGTACGGGAATCTCTTTGATCCGCAGGACAGCGCCGCGCAGGCGGGCGTACCCCTCGAGAGTGAGCTCCGCCCGCCGGGCGACGATGCGCCAGGCGCGGCTCTCGCCGTTTTCAGCGGGGCAGGCGGTTATCGAGCCGTTGTCGAAACGGTAGGAAAAGGGGCCGGTCTTTTCCACCCGTTTGCCGGTGAAGTAAAAATGGGTTTCTGGCACAAAGATCGAGGCGTCCTCGATCATGCCGGTTTCCTGGTCGAGATCGAGGCGCACGCGGCTGGCGGAGAGGCGGGGGCCGTCACTCCTCTTTACCGTGACGTGCCCTTCGGCCTCGACAATATTGGCGTCCAGCAGGTGCCGCAGCCGGTCGGCAGTGATGGTCACCGGCGGCAGGCCGGGCCGCACCCGTTCCAGGACCACCTGTCCTTCGGCCTCAAGGCGTTGTTCGGCCCGGTGGTGTTCGATCCGGTCGGCGGACAGCCGCCAGGGAGGAGGGACGACCGGCGAGGGCGAGGTGCCGGTATCGGCCGCCAACACGGCAGCCGCCGTCGCCAAGAGCATGCATCCCTGGAAGGCGGCGGAGCGCAACCGCGTGGCGGCCGTGTTGCTGGCAGGAGCTATCTGGGAACGGTCAGATCTCATCTCGCAGCACAGCGCCGGTGGCGCCCGAAGTCACCAGCCGGGCGTAACGGGCTGCATAACCGCTGGTGATGTTCGGTGGCGGCGGCTGCCATGCCTTTTGGCGTTCGGCTAGCTCCGCCTCGTCCACTTCCAGTTGCAGCCGGCGGTTGGGGATGTCCACCGAGATCCGGTCGCCTTCTTGCACCAAGGCGATGGGGCCCCCTTCTGCGGCCTCGGGCGACACATGACCGACACAGGCCCCCTGGGTGCCGCCGCTGAACCGGCCGTCGGTGAGCAAGGCCACGCTGGTCCCCAGGCCCATGCCGATGATCGCTGAGGTAGGGGAGAGCATCTCCGGCATTCCTGGACCGCCCTTGGGGCCGCAGTAGCGGATGACCACCACGTCGCCCGGCCGGATGGCGCCGCCGAGGATCGCTTTTTGCGCCTCTTCTTCAGAATTGAACACCCGGGCCGGGCCGCTGTGGCAGAGCATTTCCGGCGCCACGGCCGACTGTTTGACCACCGCGCCGTCTGGGGCCAAGTTGCCGCGCAGGATGGCGATGCCGCCCTCGGCATGATAGGGGGCGCTCACCGGCCGGATAATGCTCCGGTCCCGTACTGCGGCCCGTTCGAGGTTTTCCGCCAGCGTCTTGCCGGTCACGGTCATCACCCCGCCGTGGATGGGACAGCCGCCGTCAAGGAGTTCGCGCATCACCGCCTGCACGCCGCCCGCCTCGTGGAGCTGCTGCATGCTGTGCGGACCTCCGGGGATGAGGCTGCAAATATGGGGCACCTGACGGCTCACCTGATCGAACAGCTCAAGGGACAGCTCGACGCCCGCTTCGTGGGCGATGGCTGGCACGTGGAGCACGGTGTTGGTGGAGCATCCCAAGGCCATGTCCACGGCCATTGCGTTTTCAAAGGCGGCCAGGGTGGCGATGTCCCGCGGCCGCAGGTCGTTGGTCGCCAAGTGGACGGCGGCCATGCCCGCCTCTTTGGCCAGGCGGATGCGGGCCGCTGACACTGCGGGAATGGTGCCGTTTCCTGGCAGGCCCAGGCCAATGGCCTCGGTGAGACAGTTCATCGAGTTGGCGGTGAACATGCCGGCGCAAGAGCCGCACCCAGGGCAGGCGGCGTCTTCCAGCTCGGCCAGTTCCGCCTCGCTCATCGTGCCGGCTTTTACCCGGCCCACCCCTTCGAAAACGCTCACCAGGTGCACGTCCTGGCCCTGGAACCGGCCGGTGAGCATGGGGCCGCCGCTGACCATGAGGGCCGGGATGTTGACCCGCAGCATGGCCATGAGCATGCCGGGCACCACTTTGTCGCAGTTTGGGATCAAGACCATACCGTCAAAGGGATGGGCCTGGACCATGATCTCCACCGAGTCGGCGATCACCTCGCGGCTGGCTAGGGAGTACTTCATGCCGGTATGGTTCATGGCGATGCCGTCGCACACGCCGATGGTGCCGAACGATACCGGTGTGCCGCCGGCCATGCGGATACCGGCCTTGACCGCCTCGGCAATGGTGTTCAGGTGGATATGGCCGGGAATGATCTCGTTGTGGGCGTGCCCCACGGCGATGATCGGCCGGCGGATCTCCTCGTCCGTATAGCCCATTGCCTTGAGAAGCGAGCGGTGCGGCGCCCGCTCCAGGCCCTTTTTCATCGAGTCGCTGCGCATGATGGGGTCCCTCGCGATCGCAGGTGTGGAAAACGTTGCCGCCGCCTCGGCGCGTTTTGTGGTCGCCGG
>WFOD01000295.1 GCA_015488275.1 Deltaproteobacteria bacterium | reverse complement strand
TCCACAGTGGCGGCGGCGGCCTTCATGGCAACGACGCTCGCGTCGTCCTCCAGCCATTGGCCGAGATGGCGGAGCATGGCCGCGGCGTAGGGATTGTCCGGATGGGCGGCGATCCGGTAGTTGACCCAGGCCCCGTCCCGCTCCGACTCCACCAGGCCGGCGTCCTCCAGCAGCCGCAGGTGCTTGGAGACCGTAGGCTGCCCCAGGCCGACCAGGGCAGTGAGCTCGCAGACGCACAGGGGCCGCTGCAGCAGGGTCTTGACGATCCGCACCCGGCTGGGATCGGAGAGGGCTTTCATCACGCGAATGAACGTTTTCATGGAGAGTATAGAATGCAATATTCACATGTGACAATATAATAATACCTCCTCGCCCGCCTGTCAACCGTGGTGACCCTGTGACATGGCCATCACGCGGGTAACGACCCGCAGCTCAGATGAACCGTGCCTGTACCCGCCAGAACCGAGTTCCGGCCAACCTCATGAATTCCTTGGCTCCTTTTCGGATATTCCTTAAGCACGGCCCGTTCGGTCCGCGTCCTTGGAGCCCTCGGCACGGCTGTCGGTTGGAAAAACCCAAAAAGAGCCGGCGGAATCCGGCCCCACGCCCCTGTGCCGCATACAGCCCGTTTTTCAACGGACTGCGAGAAGAAATCGCACAATCAGCGGCAAAGGCGGAGTCCTCGGGTTTCGTGGCACTCCTGAAGGACTGGCGGGTGAGCAGGCGCTGGCAAGGAGATCGGGGAGGTGCCACTTTTCCCGCTGACGCTCGTTCACTTGACGGGCTGGAGCAAAAGTTGCATCCTGACAGCGGACGGTATTGAGAAAAGATGCCGAATCCACCTCATCGGAGCCGTTGTCAAATGCAGATCTCGTTTTTCCACCCTTGGCCGTGGGGGGCTAGATCCGGAGTAAAGGACTATGAATGCCCACGGCCGCCGGGTTATGGCCCTGGTCCGGCCCTCCTCCTGGCGTTATTGCTGTCGCTGCCGGTGCTTTTTCCCGCCGCCGCTGCCGGTGCGGCCCAGGCCCCCTTGCGTGTCGGCGTGGCCTCTATGGTCACGCCGGTGAGCGCGGTCCGCTACTACCAGGAGATCGTCAACTACCTCGGTGACAAACTCGGCCGGCCGGCCGAGATGGTGCACCGGACCACCTACGACGAGGTGGACCGGCTCCTGGAACAGCGCCGGCTGGACGCCGCCTTCATCTGTTCCGCCCCGTATGTCCTCGACCGGGACCAGTTCGGGGTCGAACTCCTGGCCGCGCCGGTGGTGGACGGCGAGCCGTTCTACCGGTCGCTCATCATCGTCCACCGCGACAGCCCGGCGCAACGGTTCGAGGACCTGGAGGGCGCGACCTTCGTGTTCGTGGATCCGAAGTCTAATTCCGGCCGTCTCTATCCCGAATACTGGCTGGCCCGGCGCGGCCGGAGTCCGGAGGAGTTCTTCAGCCGGTTCTTCTACAGTTATAGCCACAACAAGTCGGTGGAACTGGTGGCCAAACGCAAGGCCGACGGTGCGGCCGTGGACTCGGTGGTCTACCGGTTCATGCGCGAGAACGGCTCGCCGTACGCCCGCGCCACCCGGGTGATCCACCGCTCGCCGGCCTTCGGCATCCCACCGGTGGTGGTGCCGGCCGACACCCCGATTTTCGAGAAGGAGCGGCTGCGCAGCGCCCTTCTGACCATGCACCAGAACCCTGATGGCGCCAGGATCCTGCGGGCTATGCGGATCGAGCGTTTCGTTAAGGTAACAGATGCGAATTACGATTTGATCCGGAAGATGCAACGCCAGGTGACCGCGTTCCGGCAGCGGTACCGGCAAAATGGCCATGTCGGGAGCACGGACGCCAACGCTGTTCTCGGGTTTGCGGTCACCGCCCGCCACAACCCACGGCTCGCTTACGAGCGCTATCAGCCGCTGGTGGACTACCTGGCCGAGCGCCTCGGTCGCCGCCTGGAGCTGGTGCTCGGCAAGGACGCCCGGGACGCAGCCCTCAAGGTAGGCACCTCCCAGGCCGCCTTCGCCCTCCTCGATCCCCTGACCTACCTGGACGCCCGCCTTCGGTTCCAGGTCGAGCCCCTGGCCCGGGGCCGGGACCGGCAGGGCAACGCCAGCTACCGCGCCACTGTGGTCGTCCGGGCCGGGAGCCCAGTGGCCCGCCTGGCCGACCTGGCCGGCCGCCGGGTCGCGTTCGCCGATCTCTGGACCGCGGCCGGCAACCTCTATCCCCGGATCATGCTCGCCCGCAGCGGGCTTCATCTCGACGGGCTCGCGGCCTACGAGAATTTCATCTACCAGGAGACCGTGGTCAAGAAGGTCCTGGCCGGGCAGTTCGACGCCGGCGCGGTCCGCGACGAGGTGGCGATCCAGCATGCGCGTCACGGCCTGCGCGTCCTGGCCCGTTCCAGGCCCATCCCTACCGGCCCGGTGGTGGCGGCAGCGGACGCGCCGTACCGGGTGGTCACAGGACTGCGCCAGATCCTGCTCGCCATGGACCAGGACCCGGTCGGCCGCGCCGTCCTCAGCGGCCTGGACGCCGACATGCAGGGCGGCTTCCTGGCGGCTGCGGACAGCGACTACCAGGCGGTGCGGGATCTGGTGAACGGCGTGCCCCAGGGGTGCGGCCGTTCCTGTCATCCGCCGGCGAGGTTTTGATGGCATCGTTCTTCGCCCATCTCCGGATCCAGCAGAAGTTCGTCGCGGTCACCACCCTGTTCACCGTGGCGGTCCTGCTCCTGCTCGGCACGGCGACCGCGGTCGTCAGTTCCCGGTTCCTCTACCAGTCGGTGGAGAAACAGGGCCGGCTGGTGGCCGACACCGTGGCCAACCTGATCGTCAACGAGCTGATCTACGAACAGCTCGGCCTGGTGGAGGAGGGCGGCCTGATCGACAACTATGTCACCGAACTCTATCAGGGCCGCAAGCTCGACTACCTCTTCGTCGCGGTCCTGGACAGCAACGGCCGGGTGATCTCGCACAACGACTTCAGCCAGTACGGCAAGGTCTACGACCGGCCGGTGCTCCGCGAGGCTGGCCGCGGCAAGATCGCGGTGCGCCGCGAACCCGGGCCGCCGGCCCGACTGGAGTTCGCGGCGCCGCTCGCCATTGGCAACAAGCGGTGGGGCACCCTCTATTTTGCGGTCTCGCTCGCCCGGGCCACGGCGGCAAGCCGTAGGACCACGGCCATGGTGGTGGGCGGCGGCCTGGTGGCCCTGGCCTGTGGCCTGGTGCTCATCGCCCTGTTGAGCCGGACCTTTATCCGGCCGATCACGGATCTGGCCGCGGCCATGGAGGCGGGCGAGTCCGAGTTGCCGTCGCGCAAGGTCACGGTACGCGGCCATGACGAGCTCGCGAGCCTCGGCCGGGCCTTCAACCGGCTCATCGACCGCATCCACCAGGTGACCGGCGAGATGCGCGAGGCGCACGAACGGTTGCTCGAGGCCGAGAAACTCGCTACCCTTGGGGTGTTGGCCTCGTCGGTGGCGCACCGGATCAACAATCCGCTTGGCGGGATGCGCAACTGCATCGCCATGCTGCGCCGCCGGGGCGACGATCCCGCTTTCCGGCAGCAGTACCTGGATCTGCTCGCCGAGGGCGTAGCCGCGATCGAGGAGACCGTGGGTCAGCTTTTGTGGTCCGCTGGCCGCGGCCGCGACCAGGAGCCGCGCTGCCGGCCGGCCGTGGTCCTGGCCACGGTGGTCCGCTTCCTCGAGCACCGTCTGCAGCGGGCCGGGATCATCCTGGAGCAGCGGCTGGAACCGGGGATCGAGCTCGCGCTCCGGCCCCACGACTGCAACCAGATCCTCATGAACCTCCTGGTCAACGCCATTCAGGCCATCGGTCGCGGAGGGCGAATTCTCGTGGCCTGCGGGAAGACCGATGACGGTCGCGGCCGACTGGTGGTCACGGACAACGGTCCGGGCATGGACGAGACCGTGCGCAGCCGCCTCTTCGACCGCTTCTACACCACCAAACGGCCGGGCGAGGGCACGGGGCTCGGCCTGTGGATGACCTACGAGCTGGTGCGGAAATACCACGGCGCGATCCGGCTGCGCACCGCGCCCGGGATCGGGACCTCGTTCATCATCACCCTGCCCCTGGCCCCAGCCCGGGGAGGTCCGGCGCGGGAAGAAACGGAAACGCTGGCAAAAGGGGGGCGTCATGAGCCGCGCCGCAGTGCTCATCGTTGAGGACGACAAGATCATGCGCCAGAGCCTGGCCGACGCCCTGGAGGACGAGGGATACCAGGTGGTGGCCGTGGCCGGAGGCGGCGAGGGCGCCGTGGCTCTGGAGCAAGGCGAGTTCGGCCTGGTGATCACCGACGTGCGGTTGCCCGACGTCTCCGGACTCGCCATCCTCAAGAAGGCGCGCCAGATCGATCCCGCCATCCAGGTGATCGTGATCACCGGCTACGGTTCGATCGAGGACGCGGTGGCCGCCATGCGGGCCGGGGCCTTCGACTACGTGACCAAGCCCTTTGACCTCGAGGCCATGCTGCTCACCGTGGCCCGGGCCGTGGAGCACCACCGCCTGACCCAGGAGAACATCCGCCTCCGGCGCCAGGTCTCGACCTATTTCGACACCTCGGCCATTATCGGCGACAGCCCGCCCATGCGCCGGCTCTACGCCCTGCTCGAACGGGTCTGCCGCACCGACTCCACCGTGCTCCTGCTCGGCGAGTCGGGCACGGGCAAGGAACTCGTCGCCTCCACCATCCACTACCAGAGCGACCGCAGACAGGGGCCGTTCGTGGCGGTCAACTGCGCCGCCCTGCCCGAGGGGCTGATCGAGAGCGAGCTCTTCGGTCATGAAAAGGGCGCCTTCACCGGCGCCAACGCCCGGCGGGCGGGCCGGTTCGAGCTCGCGCACCAAGGCACCATCTTTCTCGACGAGATCGGCGACGTGCCCCTGCCCACCCAGGTGAAATTGCTCCGGGTCCTGGAGGAACGCGCCTTCGAGCGGGTTGGCGGCGGCGAGACCCTGGAGGTGGATGTCCGGGTTGTGGCCGCCACCAACAAGGACCTGCAGGCCGAGGTCCAGGCCGGCCGCTTCCGCGAAGACCTCTTCTACCGCCTCAACGTGATTCCCATCGAGCTGCCCCCCCTGCGGGAGCGGGCCGAGGACATCCCGCTCCTCGTCGATCACTTCACGGCCCGGTTCAACGACCGGTTCGGCCGGCGGGTACGGTTCTCCAGCGGCGCGGTCGCCGCCCTGTGCCGCTACGGCTTTCCGGGCAACGTCCGGGAGCTTATCAACCTGGTGGAGCGCGCCGTGGCCCTGGCTGACGGCGATACGGTCGAACTTGCCGACCTGCCGCCGCATGTGCGCGGCGCCAAGGAACGGGTGCCGCTCCGCCCCCTGGCCGCGGTGACCGCAGAGGCGGAGCAGCGCCACATCCAGCGCATCCTGGCCTTCACCGGCGGCAACCGCACCCAGGCGGCCAAGCTCCTGGGCATCAGCCGCAAGACCCTGTGGGAGAAAATGCGCCTCCACGGCCTGGAGGACCAGGGCCGCGCCGAGACGCACCGGACCACATAACGGCGGCCGGTGATTCGTTTTCGTAACACTTTTCCATCCTTCAAGGAAGCGCATTGTTGAAAAGCGATGTTTTGCCAACGGGTTGGCGGCTTCACCCCTGTCCGGGCCGGTGATCAGCGGTGGGGCGCACGATTTTTTCGTGTGATTTGAACAGATTGGCAGGGCGTGTGCTACGAATTCGTAACACGTTCGCCCTGCCGGCGGCTGGCCGGGCCGCGCGGTATGCGGTCCGCTGCGGCTGGCACGGAAGGTGCTTTCCAAGAAATATTTCAAAACCGCGCGTCACGCCGCAGGCCCGGCCTTTTCCCGGGCCGGCGAATCACCTACCAGCACAGGAGGGAAACATGGCAATCAACGAGATCGTCAGGATGCACGAGGACCTGGAACGGGCCTTGGCCAAACCGGCGGCCAAGCGGTCCTGGGTGATGGTCATCGACACGCGCAAGTGTGTCGGCGACCACGCCTGCACCGTTTCCTGCATGGCGGAGAACGTCTGCCCGCCGGGAACGTCGTTCCGCCGGGTCTTTGAGACCGAGTACAACGACTATCCCGGCGTGGACCGCTTCTTCATGCCCACCAACTGCCAGCACTGCGAGCGGCCGCCCTGCGCCAAGGCCGCCAACAACGTGGCCGCCGGCGCGGTGAGCCAGCGGCCGGACGGGATTGTGGTCTTCGACACCAAGGTCCTGGCGGCCAAGCCGGCCGCTGGCCGCGCCGCGGCCAAGGCCTGTCCCTACACCGCGATCGTGGCCGACGAGGGCGGCTACTACACGGAAGGCACGCCCAAGCTCGAACCGTACGAGACGCGGACGATCTTTGAGCTCGACCGCACCCTGAGCCGGCGGCAGACCAAGGGCGCGGTGCGCAAGTGCACCTTCTGCGCCCACCGGCTGGACGCGGGCATGCTGCCCGCCTGTGTCACCACCTGCATCGGCCGGGCGATGTACTTCGGCGACGCCAACGATCCCACGTCCCTGGTGAGCGAGCTGCTCGCCAAGAACGCGACCTGGCAGATCAAGGCCAACCTGAAGACCAGGCCACGGGTCCACTACATCGGCTTCGCCGGCCGCGCCGACATGGCCACCGCCACGGCTACCAGCTGCATGGAATGCCACCAGTAAGGAAGGAGGAAGAGATCGATGAAAGCGTCCACCCCTGAGTCCAGCACGGCCTGCCGCCTGGAGGAGACGGCCCGCGAGCAGGGCCTCCACCTCACCCGCCGCTCGCTCCTCGCCACCGGTGCCCTGCTCGGCGCCTCGGCGGCCCTGTTCAGCAAGGTCGACCGGGCCCACGCCCTGTTGGCCAACATCGCCAACGCCCCGGGCGGCTACCCCCTGGCCCGGGCCGAGAACGTCATCTACTCGGTCTGTCTCCAGTGCCACACCGCCTGTCCCATCAAGGTGAAGATCCTCGACGGCGTGGCGGTCAAGATCGACGGCAACCCGTATTCGGCCCAGAACATGATCCCCAACCTGCCGCAGGACACCCCGATCGAGGTGGCGGCGCGGATCGACGCCAAGCTCTGTCCCAAGGGCCAGGCCGGGATCCAGTCCCTCTACGATCCCTACCGGCTGGTCAAGGTCCTGAAGCGGAAAGGCCCGCGCGGCTCCAACCAGTGGGAGACCATTCCCTTCGACCGCGCCATCGACGAGATCGTCAACGGCGGCCGGCTTTTCGCCCATATCGGCGAGGACCGGCACGTCCCCGGCCTGAAGGACCTCTACGCCCTCAAGGACGCCAAGGTCGCCAAGGCCATGGCCGCCGACGCCAAGGCGGTGGCCAAGGGCAAGATGAGCGTCGCCGCCTTCAAGGCCAAGCACCGCGCCAACCTCGGCGCGCTCATCGACCCGGACCACCCGGATCTCGGGCCAAAGAACAACCAGTTCGTCATGATGTGCGGCCGCATCGAGCACGGCCGTAAGGAACTGGCCAAGCGCTGGCTCAAGGGCTCGTTCGGCTCGGTGAACTTCTACGAGCACACCACGATCTGCGAGCAGTCGCACCACATCGCCTACAACGAGGCGACCCGCCAGTACAAGAAGGGCAAGTGGGGCAAAGGCAAGCACCACATGAAGCCCGACGCCGCCAACTCCGAGTTCGTCATCTATTTCGGCACCGGCTTCGTGGAGGCCAACTTCGGGCCGCCGGCCATGGCGGAGAAGGTCACGGACGGCCTGGCCTCGGGCCGGCTCAAGGTCGCGGTCGTGGACCCGCGGATGAGCAAGTCCGCGGCCAAGGCCTGGAAATGGCTGCCCATCAAGCCGGGCACCGACGCGGCCCTGGCCCTGGCCATGATCCAGTGGATGATCCGCCACAAGCGTTACGACCAGGCCTATCTCCAGGCGGCGAACAAGGCGGCGGCCAAGGCTGCCGGCGAGTCCACCTGGTCCAACGCCACCCATCTGGTGCGGATCGAGGACGACGGCCCGGGCAAGCTGCTCCGGGCCACGGACATCGGCATGGGCGGCGACGAGTTCGTGGTGGTCAAGAACGGCAAGCCGGCGGCCGTGGGCAAGGAGCCGGTGACCGGCGATCTGGAGTATGCGGGCGAAATCAAGGGCGTCAAGGTCAAGACCGCCTTCACCATCCTGAAGGAGGAGGCCGAGTCGCGCTCTATGCATGAGTGGTCCGAGATCTGCGGCATCCCAGTGGCCGATATCGAGGCCGTGGCCAGGGAGTTCACCAGCCACGGCAAGAAGGCCGGGGCCGAGATGTACCGCGGTCCGGTGCAGCACACCAACGGCTATTACAACGGCCAGGCGATCATCGCCCTCAACGTGCTCATCGGCAACATCGACCACAAGGGCGGCATGACCACCGGCGGCGGCCACTGGCACGAGGACGGCTCCAAGCTCAAAAAGCCGTTCAACATGAAGAAAATGCACCCTGGCAAGCTCCACGCCTTTGGCCACAAGCTCTCGCGCGAGAAATCGGCCTATGAGAAATCGACCCTCTTCGAGGGCTATCCGGCCAAGCGGCCGTGGTATCCCTTCACCGGCAACCTCTACCAGGAGATCATCCCCTCGGCTGCGGACCGCTACCCCTATGGCTGCCAAGCGCTCTGGCTCCACAAGGGTACGCCGGGCTTCGCCACCCCGGCGGGCCAGACCGCGCTCGAGATCCTGGCCGATCCGGCGATCATCCCGCTCGTCTTCGCCACCGACATCGTGGTCGGCGAGACCTCGATGTACGCCGATTACATCTTCCCGGACACCGCGATCTGGGAGCGGTGGGGCACGCCGCACACCACGCCCGACGTACCGCAGCGGGCGAGTAAGATCCGTCAGCCCACGGTGGAGCCCATGACCGAGGTGGTGAAGGTCTTCGGCGAGAAGCAGCACTGCTCCTGGGAGGCGGTGCTGCTCGCGATCAGCGAGCGGCTCGGGCTACCCGGCACGGGCAAGGACGGGTTCGGCCCCGGGCTCGACTTCACCACCCGCGAGGACTTCTTCCTCAAATTCGTGGCCAACCTCGCGTGGGGCGATAAAGAGGGGCAGGCCGTGCCCGACGCCTCGGCCGCCGAGCTGAAGACCTTTATGGCCGCCCGGCGTCACTTCTCCAAAGTGACCTTTGATCCCAAGCGGTGGCAGAGGGCCGCGGGCAAGGCCAACTGGCCCAAGGTTGTAACCATCCTCAACCGCGGCGGCCGTTGGGAGGATTGGAATCGCAAGTTCGCTGCCACCGACGGCTTCGTGGTCCACAAGTACAAAAAGGGGATGAACCTCTACGCCGAGAAGGTGGCCGCACAGCGCCACTCCATGACCGGCAAGCGGTTCTCGGGCGTCGCGGTCTATGAGCCGGCCAAGGACGCCGCCGGCCGCGAGGTCAAGGACCGCGGCTTCCCCTTGCGCCTCATCACCTACAAGGAGATCCTCGGCGGCCAGTCGCGTACCCTGCCGAACAACTACTGGCTGTCCGCGATCCTGCCGGAGAACTTCATCCTCATCAACGCCGAGACCGCAGCGCAGTATGGCTTCAAGGACGGCGACAAGGCGCGGCTGGTTTCGGCCACCAACCCCACGGGCGAGTGGCGGCTCCCCAACCGGGACAACGTGCCCATGGTGGGCCGGATCAAGACCGTGGAAGGGATGCGGCCCGGCGTGGTCGCGGTCTCGTGGCACTTCGGTCACTGGGGCTACGGCGCCAGCGACACGAAGATCGACGGCAGGATGATCAAGGGCGATCCACGCCGGCGCACCGGACTCTGCCCCAACGCGGCCATGCGCGTCGACCCGGTGGTGGGCAACGCCTGCATGACCGATCCCATCGGCGGCAGTTCGTCCTTCTACGACACCGACGTCAAGCTGGTCAAGGCCTGAACCACGAAGGCCGACACCACAAAGGGAGGGAGGCCACCAGGGGCGGATACGCCCTTGGTGGTCTTTTTTGTTGCCAGGCTCCGCCGTAAAACACTGACCTCGTCAAGGCCGTCCTGGCTCGTAACGAGGCCGTCAGCCAAGGAGGTTTGTCATGCGATCGTTTGTGAGGTTGTGGAGAGGGACCCGCTGGGCCGGCCGTGTCGCCTGGCTGGCGGGTGTGGCGTGCATCCTTGCCGGGGCGCCGTCCTTGGCCGCCGGTCCCCCGGGCCTCGCGGCCCAGGGCGACGCGGCCCTGGGCCGGGCCGCCTACCGCGCCGCGGTCCGGATCTACACCCGGGCCCTGGCCGCGGCCCAGGAACCTGCGGTCAGGGAGGATCTGGCGCGCCGGCTCGGCCGGGCCACACTCCTCGAGAAGACCGACGATTTTCTCTCCCTGCTCGACCGGGAGGCGCAGAAAAAGGGGGATATCCGCATCTCGGTCAAGCAGCTCCTCGCCCTCATGGTCGCTGGGGAAAAGGTGACCCTGGTGGACATCCGTACCCCGCAGGAGCGGCTCTTCGCCGTCCCGGGCCGCGGGATCGCCATCCCGCTTCCCGAACTCGGCCGGAGTCTCGACCGCCTCCCCACCGACGGCGTGGTGGTCCTGGTCTGCCATTCCGGCCCCCGGGCCGTGATCGGCGCCACCGCCCTCCGCATCCTCGGCCGGGACAACGTCTTCGCTCTGAACGGCGGCATCATGGCCCTGGCCGACATCAACGCCAAGAAGGCGCCGGAGTCCCTGCCATGAAGCGGCACGATCGGTTGGGCCGCAGGCGGCGTCGGTATGGAGCCCCGGTATTTCCGTGGGCCGGAGCGTGTGACCGGCCGTCTTTCTCCGGCCGCCGGTTCCGGCTGTTGGCGCGGTTGCTGGCGCTGACGGCGTGCTCTTGTGTCCTGGCCGGCCCGGTCAGGGCTGATGATGCCCCAGGACGGGATGCCGCCGCTGCCGTCGCT
>WFOD01000294.1 GCA_015488275.1 Deltaproteobacteria bacterium | reverse complement strand
GGCGAGGACAGCCCTTGAAAGACCCGGCGCTCCTCGCCTTGCAAACGGTGCAGTTCGGCGACGGTCTGGATCAGATGCCGGTCCACCGTGTTGACGTGATAAACGTCGTGCTGGGCCAAGGATTCGATGGCCTTAAACTCTGGCAGATAGGCGGCGAGATATCCGGTCTCCAACATGGCGGCCAAGGTTTCGGCCGCGAAATCCTGCTGCAAAAGATCGAGAAAGAGGCGGGCCACCCGCTTCGACCGGCGGAACCGGTCGTCGATCCGACCGGCGGCCGCGGCGAGCAGCTTGCGGGTGCGGTAGTGCAGAGGCAACTGCTCCCGGGCGGCGAGCCAAAAAAGACGCATCCCAATCTGGGGCCGCTCTGCCAGCAGGGCGCTGTCCAGCAGCCGCACCCGACCGCAGCGGACCTCGATGCCTTTTTCCAGCCGGCGGTCAACACAATCATCGGTGCCAGCGCCCAGCACTTCCCGCGCGTGCTCGAAAAACAGGTCCGAGGTGACCGCCACGGTCTGCAGGGCGTCGTGCACGTCGCGCATGAAACGCTCCACGGCCAGCATCCCATGCTGGTCGTGGTAGCCAAAGGCCTGGGCCATCTCTTCCTGGTGCTCGAGAAACAGCCGATCGTTACGCCGGCCTGAGAGATAGTGCAACCGGTTGCGGATGCGCACCAGCTTGTCCCACGCCTCGGAGAACGCCTGGGCCTCGTCGGCGGCGAGAAGACCGGCCGCCTCCATGTCTTCCAAGGAGGCAAGGCCAAAGAGCACCCGCGCGGACCATAGCATGGAGTGGATGTCCCGCAGCCCCCCCCGGCTCTCCTTGACGTGTGGCTCCAACAGATAGGTATGCATACCAAACCGGCGGTGGCGTTCCCGGCGGTGATCAACCATGCGCTGGAAAAAATCGCGCCGATTGCCATCGATGAACCGCTCGCGGTAGCCGCACATCAACCGGTCGAACAGCCGGCATGAGCCGGCGAGCAGGCGGGCGTCGAGCAGGGCGACACGAAAAAAGAAATCTTCGCCCGCATCCTCCAGGCAGCCAGCCACGGTGCGCACCCCGTGGCCCACGTCAAGCCCGGCGTCCCACAAGGGATGAAAGACCGCGGCCGCCAACCGCTCCAAATCCGCCCGGGGAAGGTCGTCGTGCAGCAAAAGGAGATCGATGTCGGAAAAGGGAAAGAGCTCCCGCCGGCCGTAGCCGCCGAGGGCCAAGAGCGCCGCCCCTTGCGCAACGCCAGCGCGGGCAAAGGCGACGACGAGAAACTCGTCCACCAGGCGGGTCTGCTCCTCCAGCAAGGCCCGGCCGGCCATGCCCCGCCGCCACAGCTCCTCAAGGGAGGCGCGGCCGGCCCGCAGATCGGCCTTCACCGGCGCGCTGTTCGCTGTTGTCTCGCCTCCTTGCAAGCCTATCCTCATAAGGCGCCGCCACAGCGGGCTTCCACCCTGGCGACGCGAAAACAACCTTTCACTTTCCTGGAAAGCCTTCCATCAATCAATTCGACGTCTATGCTTACAAATTACAGGCCAGAAAGCGGCGTTCCGCCATCTTTTCGTCCTGATCCGGCACGATTCTTTGCCAAAGCGGCACAAATCGGCCGCCACCACCAGGCAACACACCCATCACGGGGATGGGAAAAGGCGGTCTTCATGACAATCTTGCAAAAGACAGCACGCCAGCCGCACAAAATCGTAAAATCACCTCTTCAGATACCTTCTCGGTAACGAACGCCGGGCGCGGCAGAGGCGCAAGGAATGGAGCTAGAGCAGGGAGTACTGGTGGAAGACGATGGTGTCAATGGGAGAGTCCGGCCATTCCTTACGCAGCCAGGCCAGAAGCTTGCGCTTGAGCTCGCCCCGGGCAAGGGCATAACGTTTGAGCTCATAATAAGGCCGGTTGGCAAAGAACTGATAGATGGCGTCCCGCACCATGTACCGCCTGGAAAGGGGGAACTCTTCTTCGGGCGCCATACGGACCACCAGGCTGCAATCCACCGCCACGTAACGGGGGCCGCCACCACGCTCATCGGCCACATCGATCATGAAGCCGGCCAGGCGGATCTTGCGCCGCTCCCGGTCCGGCGGCATGGGCGGCGGCAGGTCCAGGGGACGGTCCGCGCCCGTGGCGGCCATCGGCTGGCTGGCTGGGCCGGTCGCCGGCTTTGGCGTAGCCGGCGAAGAGGGTGGTGCAGCGGCCTCGCCTGCTGGCGGTGACGAGGGCGGCGGCCAGGACTGCCCGGCGCTGGCCGGCGTATCGCCCGGTTGCGGCGCCGGCGGCGGCTCCTCGGCGACCTGGGCCGGTTGGCGGAAAACGAACAGGCCGCCGGCAACGGCCACAAGCAGCAAGACAAGGCCCCCAACAGCCAACAGCAAGAGGCGCCGGTTGGCGAGCAGGCGGCCGACCAGGCCAGCCATCTTCCGCCGGCCGGCCGTTGGCCGGGAGGCGGCGGGCGCTGGCCCCTGGTCGTCGGCCAGCCCCTCTTGCATCAGCGTGGAAGCAGCCTGTTCTGTGGGAGAGAGGACGAAGTCGTCGGCCTGGAAGGCTTCCTCCCAGTCGGTTCCCTGCGGTTCGTCAGGGGAGGAAGGGGTGCGGGGCTCGTCGGCCATACGGGGATGGGATCAGGTGCGAAACGGCAAACAGAAATCAGGGAAAGACCTTTTCGATCTTTTCGCCCAGGGTCTCAGCGGTGAACGGCTTGACAATGTACTGGCTCACCCGCGCCTTGACGGCGAGAATGATGTTGTCCTGCTGCGCCTCGGCCGTGACCATGATGAACGGGATCTTGGCCCATTCCGGCGTGGCGCGCACCTTTTTCAGCAGCTCGAGGCCGGTCATCTTGGGCATGTTCCAGTCGGAGATGATCAAGTCGATCTTCTCCGCCTGGAGGATCTTCAGGGCGCTCGTGCCGTCATCGGCCTCGATGATGTTCTTGAACCCCAACTGGGTCAGGATGTTCTTGACGATCCGGCGCATGGTGGCGAAGTCGTCCACCACCAGGATCCGTATGTTTTTGTCAGCAGCCATGTTATCCCCTGCGCGCTGTCGGCCTCCGTGCCGCTGGATAATACATCTTTTCTATTGTAATCACAAACGCACGATTTGGAAACGCAAAAACCAGAGGCCGGACTATCCCTCCAGCGCCCGCTTCAGGCGGGTGCGCAGCCGCAGCATCGCCTTGCTGTGAAGCTGGGAGATGCGCGACTCGGTATACCCCATCACCAGGCCGATCTCCTTCATGGTCAGCTCTTCAAAGTAATAGAGGGCAACCACCAATTTTTCCTTTTCCGGCAGGCCAGCGATGGTGGTGGCGACCAGATCCCGCATCTCGCTCATCCCCAGGGCGGCGTAGGGATCGTCGTCGGAGAGGATGGCGCCAAAAGCGCCTTCCGCCACGTCGGCGGAGCGTTGGCGCAGGATTTCGATATCAATAAAGGTCACCGCCTTGGTTTCATCGAGCAGCTTGTAGTATCCCTCGAGATCAAGGCCCATGCGCTCGGCCATTTCCTCGTCGGTCGGCGCCCGGCCGAGCTGCTTCTCCAGCTCGAGATGGGTATGCTCAAGTTCGGTAAGCTTGCGGCGCACCGAACGGGGGACCCAATCAAGGGCGCGGAGTTCGTCGAGCATGGCGCCGCGGATGCGGAATTCGGCGTAGGTCTTGAACTGGACCTCTTTATTGACATCAAACTTGTCGATGGCGTCGATCAGGCCGATAATGCCAGCGCTCACCAGGTCGTCCACCGCCACCGAAGCGGGCAGGCGGGCCGCCAGCCGGTTGGCCATGTACTTGATGAGGGGCGTATAGGCGAGGATGAGCTCCTCCCGGCGCGCGGGATCGAGACGGCCTTGGCCGTTGAAGTAGGCCTTGGCGCAATCGCGGTATCGGGCTGTCGGATTGGCGGGTTTCATCGACCTTACGCCGGGCGGCTCCTCATACGGCCAGCAGCCCGCGCCAGAAAAACTGGATGCTGCCCTCTGGCTGCGCCTCCACCGGTTCGTCGAGCAAGGCGTCGGCCAGGGCCCGAACCGCCCCAGCCACCGCGCTGCGGGGGTAGGCTTCGCAGACGAGCCGCTGCTCCCGCACAGCCCGGGGCAGATGCTCGTCCCGGGGCAGAAAGCCGAGGTAGTCAAGGGAAATCGTGTCCAAGTACCGGTCGGCCACCGCGCTCAGCTTACGGAACACTCCCAGGGCCTCCCGCTCGCCGGACGCCGCGTTGACCAAGATGCGAAACCTCTTGATATCATACCGGTTGGACAGGACCTTGACAAGGGCGTAGGCATCGGTGAGCGAGGTGGGCTCGGGAGAGAGGACCACGATCCGCTCCTGGGCCGCCAGGTTGAAGTAGACCACGTTGTCGTTGATGCCTGCCGCTGTGTCCACGAGCAGAAAGTCGAGGTCCGCCCCCAGGTCTTCCATTGCTTCGAGAAACGACAGTTTCTGCCCCTCGGACAAGGAAGCGAGTTCAAGGACGCCAGAACTGCCGGGCAGGATACGGAAGCCGCCTGGGCCGTCCACCAGGATATCGGCCAACTGCCGCTCGCCGGAAAACACGTGTTGCAGGTTGTAGCGCGGCGCCAGGCCCAGGAGCACGTCGATATTGGCCAGGTTGAGATCCGCGTCCAGCACCATCACCCGCTGCCCCCGGCGGGCAAGACAGTAGCCGAGGTTGGCGGTGATGTTGGTCTTGCCCACGCCACCCTTACCGCTGGTAATGCACAACACCCGCGGCGGCCGGCCACGGCCCCGGGTGCCCGTGGTGCGTAAATGGCGGCGCGCCCGCCGCTCCGCCATCATGGCCTCTAGAGTCTCTGCCTGGTTCATCAAAAGGGGCTCCTCACTACCGTCTGGCGGCGCAATCTTGATGGCATCGCAAAAAGTCCGTCCCTGGACCTTGTAAAATGACGCCCTTGTTACCAGGCCGTCATTACGTACATCCCGCCGCCCCTGATTCCGGTTCTCACCCGGCCGCGATCACTGCCACGGCATGCGGGCCGGCGACGCCCGCAGCCAGTCGATAAAGCGCGGCCAGCCATCGCGAAACAGTTTACCAACTGTCTCTGGCGACGCCAGCAAAAAATCCTCGGGCACCCGCTGGCCCGTGGCCAGACAGGCGATGGGGAAGCGGGAGGCCGCCACTTGCTGGCAGAGCACCGCATACGCCCTGGTCTCGTCCAGTTTGGAGAGCACCAGCCCCCGCACGCCCAACGGCCGGTAGGCGTCAAAGGTGGCGGCCAGGTCTTCCTTCTTGGTGGTGGCGGCCACGGTGAGCAGGGGCTCGATGCGCTCATCAGCGCCGAACCAGCGGGCCAATTCCTCAATATGCCGCTCGTCGTAGGGACTCTTGCCGCTGGTGTCGATGATCACCAGGTCCCGCTTGCGGTGCCGTTCCAGGGCGCGGGCGAGGTCGCGCGGTTTGAGGGCGATTTCGCAGGGCACCTGCATGATGCGGGCATAGGTGCGCAGCTGATCCGTGGCGCCGATCCGGTAACAGTCCATAGAGACGAGCGCCACGCTCCGTCCCCGATGCAAGGCGGCCCAGGCGGCCAGCTTGGCGGCGGTGGTCGTCTTGCCCACGCCCGTGGCCCCCACCAAGGCCACTACCCGTTGCTGGGAAAACTCAAGGGAATGATAGGTGAGGCTGCCGATGAGCTGCTCGCGCCAGCGGGCCACCTCGTCGGGCCGGGGGCGGCTGGAAGTGGCCGCGCCCTTGGGGCGCCCCATCGCCGGCGGCCCGGCGGCAACGTCCGCCTCCCGGCCAGGAACGGCCGCGCCCCGCCGGGCGAGGTTGACCGCCAGGTTGCG
>WFOD01000293.1 GCA_015488275.1 Deltaproteobacteria bacterium | reverse complement strand
GTCTGCTGGCTCATGGCCCCGATCTGCTCCAACGAAGCAGCGGTTTCCTGCACAGTGGCCGACTGGGCCACGGCACTTGCGGCGAGCGCCGAACTCACCGACCGGATCGTGCCAGCGGCCGTTGCCACCCGTACGGCGTTGGCCTCGATATCGTCCGCCACACGCGCAAGGATCCCCCCCACCCGGCGGGCGGTAAAAAACGCAAGGACCCCGCCAACCGCCACCACCGCTATGGTGGCGGCCAGAATCCCTGCGCGCAGCCGGCCCGCAGCCTGTCCGCCGTCGAGATCAACCCCCGCAGCCGCCCCTAACCCCAAGACAGCGGTCAGCAACAGCAGAAGGGCGAACGCCCCCTCGATCTGCCTTCCCAAAGTAAGTCTATCCAGCAGCATCTCCTTCCTCCTTTCAACCCCTGGTGCAACAACAAATCCCTCCTCTTACATACTCCGCTCCTCCGACACACGCTTCCCTGGCGCCGCCGGCAGCTTTTTTTCTCAAGGCAAACAGAGTCATCCCCCTGCTGGCAAAGCAGGCGCGCTCCATGCTCGTTTGATGGAATCGCGAACAGTCCGTGCCTGGAGCGCGGATGATGGCCTTTTCCGCGGCCATCATCTTTGTTTTCCTTGGACCGTAAACAGGGTATCCAGCTTCAACTCTCGGAACAGCTCGTACAGATGCGTCTCCAGGTTGCGCACCACAAGCCGGCCGCCACGCAAACCTAAGTTCTTATAAAATAAGAGGATTTTTCCGATGCCAGAACTGCCGATCCTGGAGACGCCGGCCATATCGAGCACCACTTCTTCCGCAGTCTCACCCTGAAGCAGCTCGGAAAAGTGCTGGCGCATGACCTCTGCCCCGCCCTCATCTATCGCTCCGCGCACTGTGACAACCGCCCGCGTTCCTTCACGCGCCACCTCAATCTCTACTCCCATCACATATCCTCCTTCCCAAGGCCATGTAAAGCCCAGGCATGGCCCTTTTTTCTGTTCCAAGACCACACGATCAGCCTCATTCTATCATGTTCTTCTCTGGACAATCCGTCGAAAAAAACCGTCCCTGGCTTTTTTCCACCACGGCTGGGCAATGCAGAGCTTTTCCCACCCTCACGGATTGCTTGACTTTTGCAAATTCCAGCAGCTCGGCAGCACATCCATGTACCGCACTCAGCCCGTTTTGCAACGGGCTAGAGAACATCGGCGCGCCATGCCCGTCACCGCCACAAAGAAAAGCTGCTCGACCACGGCGCAACGGGGAGCACGCCCCGGTTGCGGGAGAGGATCACTTCCCGGCCCTGTTTACGCCACCGCACCGCGGCGGCGAACTTACGCATGATAAAGATCCCCCGGCCACACTCACGGACGCGGGCGAGTTCAGACGTGGGGTCAACGATCTCCGAGGAATCAAAGCCGGAACCTTGATCCCGAACCGCCACATTGTCGTCGTTGCCCCGCCAAACGGCGATCTCCACTGGGAGATCAGCCTGCTGCCGGTTACCGTGCCGCCAGGCGTTGAGCACTGCCTCGTGCACCGCCATTGCGAATTGCTCATCGGCAATGCCGATAAAATCGAGCACCGCCTCGATCAAAGCATCAATGGAAGAAAAGGCCGCAGGCACAAAGGCCTGTCGCTCTTCTCCCTGTATGGCCTCCACCTCGATCGCCAGGAGGGTAAAGTCGTCGGGCAGCGCCTCCTTAAACGCCGGATCGGCCGGGGGATAGGGGGTCAAAGACGCAAGGAGCGCGGCCACGAGATCGCTGGCCCGCCGATGGCCTTTTTCCAGGCACTCGGCAAGCAACCGAGCCAAGTCGGGGTGCCTGAACGGCGCTCCACGGCGCTGGCCGGCAAGATCGAGCACCCCATCGGTATAGAACAGCAGCCGGTCGCCAGGAACAAGACGCGCCGAGCCGCTGCGAAACGGCAGGTCTGCGTGTACGGCAAAGGGCAGATTCCCTTCGCTCGGCCCGGTTGGCAACGGCCGCACCTCTTCTTCCCGAATAAGGAAGATGGGCGGGTGGCCGGCGGAGCTGTAACGCAGCGTCAGGTCACGGTGGTCGATGACCGCGGTGACGCCGGTACAGAAATCGTCGCCCTTGAAAAAGCCGGATCCGCACAACGCGCTGTTGAGCCGCGCCAAAACATCCTCCATCGGAATGCTAGGCCGGTGGCTCAAAATCGCATTATGGAACAGGTCAGTGGCAATGGAGCGCAAGATACAGTTGACCGCATGGCCGGACTGGTCCTTGACGCTGATCACCGTCTGGGCCGAAGCCTCCTGGGAATGCAGGGTGCGGACAAAGTAATGATCGCCGCCCTCTACCCGGCAGGGAACAGCGATCGGCAGGCAAAAAAGAGCAAGGCCGTCGGCAAGATCCACGTAGCGGGGACAGACGCCGTTAACCAGCCCAAGAATACGGCGCGCAAGCTCGATATTGAGCCGCTGCTCCCGCAGTTTGTTCTCCAGCAACCGGTTCTGAACGGCCAGGGCCCGGCGGGTGCGGCAGAGATCGAGGTGGGTGGCGAGGCGCGCCTTGACTTCCGCAAATTCAAAAGGCTTGGTAATATAGTCCACCGCTCCCGCCTGAAAGCCGCGGGCCACGCTGCCGGGCTCCATGAGGCCGGTGAGAAAGATAACCGGGATGTCCTTGGTCTTGGGCGACCGCCGCAAGAGGCGGCAGACCTCAAAGCCATCCATCCCCGGCATCTGCACGTCGAGAAGAATGATATCTGGATGATGGGTGAGGGCGAGATTGATGGCGTCGGGCCCATTGCTGGCGACGAGAGTATTGTACTCCGATAGGGCATGGGCCAACATCCTGGTATTGATCGCCGAATCATCAACCAGAAGCACTGTCGCCCGTTCGTCGCCGCACTGCCCGGACTTGCCCACTGTCTTCCTGTCCCCGCCAGCGGTTCCGCCAGCAGACGAAGTTGACGCATGGCGTTGCGTTTCCTACCACGCCGTGCCATTGGCCCTGACGCCTCGTTACAAAAATCTTTTTGCAATATTATAGAGTTCCGTGAACGGCACAGTCAAGGACGATATACTTCCCTGGCGCGCCCCCCAGCCCCTCATGCTCGCTCCCATGCAGGGCCTCACCAACCGGGCGCTGCGCACGCTGATCACAGAGATCGGCCGGCCCGACGTGCTGTTCACGGAATTCGTCCGGGTGCGTCCCGGCTCCCGCAAACCGATCGCAGACCGGGATGTGCGGGAAATGGCAGCACGCCATCCCGTGCCGCTCGTGGTCCAGCTCATCGGCCGCGACGCCGAGGCCCTGGCCGCCGCTGCCCGCAAGGCGCAGGATCTGGGCGTCCAGCACATCAACCTCAACCTTGGCTGCCCCTTTGGCCGCATGACCGGCCGGTCGGCCGGCGGCGCCCTTTTGCGCCATCCTGCGGCCCTGCCCGAGATCCTCTCCCGCCTCAGACAAGCGGTCCACGGATCGTTTTCCGTCAAGATCCGCGCCGGCTACGACGATCCCCGCCAGATCTTCTCCCTCTTGCCCATCCTGGAGACGGCTGGCATCGACTTTCTCATCATCCATCCCCGCACCGTGCGCCAGCGCTTCGACGGCCGGGCCGATCACACCATCACCCGGGAGCTGGTGGCCGCCACCCATCTGCCGGTCATCGCCAACGGCGATATCCACACTGCAGAAGAGGGTTGGCGCGTCCTCGACCAGACGGGCGCCGCCGGCCTGATGCTCGGCCGCGGCGCTATTGCCGACCCGCTGCTCTTCGCCCGCATCCGCAAAGAAGCGCCACCGCATCCCAGCCCCCACGAACGCCTGGTCGAGCTGCAACGCTATCTTGGCGCTCTTCTGCCCCGCTACCAAGAGATCTTTTGCGGTGAACAGCAGGTACTCGGCAAGATGAAGGCCGTGGTCAGCCAAATAAACGATCCTCTCCTCGCCCACCGCCACAAACCGTTGCGGCGGGCAAAGAGCATCACCACCTTTATCCAAGCGCTGGCCTCCCTGACAGCCCCTTAGCAGCCCGTTGCAAAACGGGCTGCTAGGCGCACTCAGAATACCCACACGAGCGGCAGACGTGGCACCCCCCCTCGTGCTCCACCACCCCGCCACATTCAGGACAGGCGCCAAACCCCTTGGCGTCGTCGGCCAGAGAGGCGTCCCGCCGGCCGCCGTTGTTGGCCTCGAGCATCTGCCGCAGGGCGCGGGCAATGGCGTCGGCGCACGAGGTGACCCGGTTCTCGCCAAAGCCAGCCGGTTTATGGCAACTGATACCGATAAGCTCTTTGATGATCGGCTCGGGCGCCATGCCGGAACGCCAGGCAAGCGAGACCAGCCTGCCGATGGCCTCGCACTGGCTCGCCGCACAGCCGCCAGCCTTGCCCACCGTATTGAAGAGCTCGAAGGGGCGGTGGTTTTCGTCTTCGTTGATCGTAATATACATCGGCCCGCAGCCGGTCATCATCTGATAGGTGCGGCCAAAGAGCATGGCCGGCCGGTCCCGCTTGACCAACGCCGGCTGGCCGCTGGCAGGCGCGCTCTTTTTTTTGTCCGTCTTGCCGATATTGAGCACCTGGGCGTCCCGGCTGCCGTCGCGGTAAATGGTCAGCCCTTTGCACCCCGAGCGGTAGGCGAGGAGAAAGGCCTCCTCCACATCCTGTACCGTTGCATCGTGGGGAAAGTTGATCGTCTTGCTCACCGCGTTGTTGGTGTATTTCTGGAACGCAGCCTGGATATCGATATGGTTTTTGGGCGTGATATCATGGGCCGTTTCAAAAAGCCGGCGGTACTTGAGCGGCACCTCGGAAAACCCCTGCACACTGCCCTTGTGCGCCAGCCGCCGCACCAGATCGTCGGAATAAAAGCCGTGCTCCTTGGCCAGGCTGGCAAAGTAGGGGTTGACCTCGAACAGCTCGTCATCGTCCATTACCCGCCGCACATAGGCAACGGCGAACAGGGGCTCCACGCCGGAGGAACAGCCGGCCAGGATGCTGATCGTGCCCGTGGGCGCAATGGTGGTGCGCGTAGCGTTGCGCACCGGCTGATCGGGATCGCGCTTGCCGTAGATCGAGGCGGAAAAGTTAGGGAAGGCCCCCCGCTCCTCGCCCAGCTCGCAGGACTTCTCAAAGGCCTTTTCATCGATAAACCGCATGACCTTCTCCGCCGTGGCGATCGCCTCGGGCGAAGAATAGGGAATGCCGAGTTGGATGAGCATGTCGGCAAAGCCCATCACCCCAAGGCCGATCTTGCGGTTCTGCTTGGTCATCCGCTCGATCTCTGGCAGGGGATAGCGGTTGACGTCCACCACGTTGTCGAGAAAATGCACCGCCTTGCGCACCGTCTGCTCCAGCTTGGCAAAGTCGATCTCGCCGTCCCGCACCATGTGGGCAAGGTTGATCGACCCGAGATTACACGACTCGTACGGCAACAACGGCTGCTCGCCGCAAGGGTTGGTGGACTCGATGCTCCCCACCTCGGGGGTGGGGTTGTCGGCGTTCATCCGGTCGATGAACACCACGCCGGGCTCGCCGGAGAGCCATGCCTGCTTGACGATCTGGCGAAAGAGCTTTAACGCGCTTTGCCGGCGCACCACTTCACCGGTGCGGGGGTTGACGAGATCGTACTCCTCGTCCGCCTCCAGCGCCTGCATGAAGGCGTCGGTAACCGCCACCGACAGGTTGAAGTTCTGCAAGATGGAAAAATCGCTTTTGGCCTTGATGAAGTCCATGATATCGGGATGGTCAACCCGTAAAATGGCCATATTCGCTCCCCGCCGGGTGCCCCCCTGTTTGATGGTCTCCGTGGCCACGTCAAAGACCTTCATGAAGGATAGCGGACCACTGGAGATACCCTTGGTGGAGTGCACCACGTCGCGCGCCGGCCGGATGCGGGAAAACGAAAAACCCGTGCCGCCGCCACTCTTATGGATCAAGGCCGTCTGTTTGACCGCCTCGAAGATCGACTCCATCGAATCGTCCACCGGCAAAACGAAACAGGCGGAAAGCTGCCCCAGCTCCCGGCCGGCGTTCATCAGCGTCGGCGAATTGGGCAAAAAATCGAACGAGGCCAACAGCTCGTAAAACTCGCCGGCCAGGGCCTCCACATCCGCGCCAATATCGTACTGCAGCTCTCCGGCGGCAATGGTGCTCGCCACCCGCCACAGCATGTCGATGGGCTCCTCGACCACCTCCCCCTGTTCGTTGCGGATCAGATATCGGCGGCGCAACACGGTCAGCGCGTTGTCGGTGAACTCTGGAATCCGCAGACCCCGCGGCATGGGCAGCACGTTTTTCTTCTTGCTCCGCACAGACACCATCTAAGCCTCCCCTGTTTTGCTCTTGTCTCTCAGTCCGCTGGAAAGACTCTCCGGCCTTCCGGCCAATCCGGCGCAAACGGGCCGTGGTCCCCGCATGGCAGCGCTCCCCAGCGCACCCCGCCTCCCAGCCGTCCCTGGCCTGCGAGGCCGGCGCCCAACCCAGCGTTTTCGCGCAAAAAAAACACAACATGTTGTTGTCAACAGCAAAAGACACACAACATGTTGTGATATATCTAGCGAAAAGAAAACCGCTTGTCCAATGATTTTTTCAACGGACTGATAGGGGGGAGGATACGAAGGTAAGGATAGGGCTCATTCCACCTTGAGGTTGTTCACCACCCGCACGACACCCTCCGTGGTGCGGGCGATCTCTAAGGCCCGCGCGCGCTGTGCTTCAGAAGCCACAAGACCGGTGAGGGTCGCCACGCCCCGATCCACATCCACATCGATATTCAGGGCGCGGATTTCTGAATCGGCCAACAGGCGGGCCTTGATCTTGGAGCCGAGCCAGGTATCCCGCATGGCCTGGGAAATGGTCTTCACCCCGACCTGCAGGTTGTTGGTCACTCCGGCCACGCCCTTGACGCTGGCGGCAATGGCCGCCGCCCGCTCTTTTTGCTCCCGCGTGGCCACCACGCCGGTCAGGGTCACATGCCCTTTGAGCACATCCACATCTATTTTGTGGACCGGCAGGCTCTCATCCTCGGCCAACCGGCCGTTGATCTTGACGGTCAAGGTGGTGTCGTCGATCATCCGCCCAACGGTGCGCTGATCCGACGCCGCCTTATACGTGGTGGTGCCGGCGACGCCGGCCACCATCGGGGCGCAACCGCCCGCAAGACAGGCGCAACAAAGCGCCAATCCCACAAGTCTTCCTGCCAATGACTGGCCGGCATAGCGCCGCATTACTTTATTAGACCACTTCACCATCTCGATGTATTCTCAAGTAGTTGCGTTGAGAAAAACACGAACCCACCAAAACCGGAGAACAGGACACCCAACGAAACAAAAGACAGCGAGGATGCAAGCTGGACGCGGCATGGACGGAGAAAATGGCCCCCAGAAGCCCACACGTCACGAAGCGTTCACTGCCAAAGGTCATCCTACCCGAAAGCACGGCATTCGTCCAGATCACCACCCTTGCCCGGCCGCAGAGAACAACAATTCTGGTAAAAAATGGCCAGTTGCGGCACAGGAACGTGCCGCCGAATTCCGCAGCACGGACTGATAAATGCAGCGGCACGAAAAGGGCCTTGACCGGAAATCCGGCCGACTGGACCGCTGTTAACAGTCCGTTGAAAAAGCCATCCCTGGCTTTTTCAACCACGGT
>WFOD01000292.1 GCA_015488275.1 Deltaproteobacteria bacterium | reverse complement strand
TCGTGCAAATACATTGCATCAACAAGGTCATCCTCGCGTACCACAAAAAACAGATCGAACTTGGTCACGTTAAGCGCGCCGCTCCGCAGGCCCGCCAGCCATCCGGCAAACCCATCCTCCTCCCCACACACAACAAGGGTGCGTATATTCTTTTCAAGAGCAGCAGAGTGTGCTTTTTCAAGGGCCGCAGACCGTGATTTCCTCTCCCACGCCTCTGGCGCAACGTCGCTGCGCCACACGCCATTGCGCCGGACAAAATACCTGCCGGCAAAGCGAATGCGGCCCGGCAAACGCTGGCCAGACGCCACCTCGTGTATTTTCCGCTCCAAGGACGGCGCAGAACATGGCAGGATATCGGGGAGCAGCCGCCGGTTGGCCTGGAGCCGCGAAAGGCCCTCCCGGTGCTCTGCAGCATCCTCCACCATGCGTTGCACCATCTCGTCAACCAACCGGTGCAGCTCTGCACGCTCCTCCACGGACAGGACGCCTACCATGCTGTCGCGCCAGGCCAGCAGCCCCGCCAGATCCTGTAACCGGACAAACCGCTCCGCCCCCTCCCTGAGTTCTCTGACGTCACTTTCTCGCCTCTCCTTTCTCCCCCGCGCCGTCCGCACACCCACCTCCGCCTCTTGCCGGCCGATCTCCTCAACGATTCGCCGGAGCCTATACGCATCCTCGGCGTGATCCGTCGCCTCTGCCACAAAGGCGAGGAGTCGCCTTGCCGTTGCCAGGCGTCCTTCTGCCAGGGCTTGTTGGCCGGCGCGGATAACCTCTGCCCCCAGCTCTCCTTCGGCGCATCCGCCCTCACGTAACATCGCCACCACAGCGGCAAAGTTCCCCGTATCCGCAAAACGCCACAGCTCTTCATAGGCCCTCATAATCCCTTCTCCAAAAAATGCCGAGGTTCTCACGAACCAGCAGCGGATTGCTGGCAAACGATCGCGCTCCATAGCTGGGGGAAGGTGAGACGATGGCTCCCCTTCACGTACAGGCCCATGCCGCCGCCCGCCACGGTGCGCGCAAGCATGGTCTTCCAAGGGCGGAAGAAGTAGCGAGGATCGTCGCGTACCGGCTCCCTCGAACAGTCCCCTGGCAGGTCCAGCAAGTCGCACACCAGGGAGACAAAGTTCTCAACCTTTGCCCCTCGCCGCGCCGCCACGTTGCGCACCATTGCCAGCGCCTTTAAAAAAACTTCGGGCGCCATCACCGCAGAGCCAAAGTTCATCACCACGCCACCGGCCAGTCGTTCCAGCACTTTGGCGAAAATCAGAAAGTCACAGTAGCTGGCAGCCCCTACCGCCGCGCCATCGCAGTTGGGCAGCTCGTGCACGATGTCCTGGCCAATGCCCACATGCACGGTCACCGGCACGCCCAACCGGTAGCCCGCGGCCAAGACGCTGATCTCCCGGTTGGGAAATCCCTCATCTTCGATCACCCGCCCAACCGCTTCGCCAAAGCCGAGGCCTTCGGCAGCGGCCTGGGCGACAATCTCGTTGAGCCGGCCGGTCTCCCGCCAGAGCCCAAACCGCCCCTCACGGATATAGGTGGCCACGCTCTCCGTGGTGGCGCCGATAAGGGCCAGCTCAAAGTCGTGGATCGCGCCGGCGCCGTTCATCGCCACGCAGGAAAGCATCCCCCTTGCCATCAGATCGATGAGATAACGTTGCACCCCGGCGCGGAGCACGTGCGCGCCCATCATCAAGACCACGGCCCGATCCTGGGCCCGCGCCATTTGGATGCGCTCCGCCACCGTGGCCAGCGTGATTTCGGTCACCGGTACGGGAGCAAGGGGAAGCAAGACCGACAGGTCAAGGTCGTGGCGCCGTTCCGCCAATGAGGCGAGGGACAGACGGCTACGGTCGAAAAGCGGATAACGGGAGGGCATAGCCCATTCACCTGGCACGCAACAACTCGTTTGTTCACTTCAAGAGGGCAGTGACGTGTTTCTTCACCCCCAGGGGGTCGATGGGCCGCAGGTTGCCGATGATCCGTACAGCCTCGGCCCCGACCACGTTGCCCAGAAAGGCGACGATCTCGGCCGGAGCGTCGAGGCGGGCCGCCAAGGCGGCTACGGCGAAAAGGGTATCGCCAGCCCCCACCCGGTCCACTACGTCCTGGGCCAAGGCCGGCGCCTCAATGATATTGCCCGGCTGCCACACCAAACACCCTCGTCGGCCGAGGGTGACGATACAGTACCGGCAGCCCAAACGGCTGCCCGCCCGCTCGGCGAGCAACCGTTCGTTGCCCTGGCGGGTCTGGTAGGCAAGACGGATCTCATGCGCTGCCAAACAGGCTAAATCGGCCCGCTGGTAACGGTTAATCGTGTGGAACCCGCGGTTGCCGGCATTGGCCTGGGTGTTGACCGCCAAAAAAGGCGAATGCTCTTCCAGCACCCGGCACAGCCGCCCGCTGATCGCCCCATGGCCAAAGTCGGCCGCTATCACCAAATCGTAACGGGAAAGCTGGCCGGCGAGCCACTCGGCCAACTCCGCATCCTCATCGGCCGGCAGACCGGCGTCGTCCATCACGTACACTTCCATCAACTTGGTGAAGGAGTAGCCGTCCACAAACCGCCGCTTGACCACGGTGGGCGCGCCGGGCTGGGTGATGAAAAAGGGGGTGATATTTTGCCGCAGCCGGGAACGGATAAACTTTTCGTGCCGGTCGTACTCGCCAAGCAGGGTGACGAGCTGCACCTCGCGGGCAAAGCTGGCCACATGGTTGGCCACGGCGAGCACGCCACCGGCAAAGGTATCCCTGCTCTCGTAGCGTACCGCCAAGGTCGGATCTTTGGAAGAGATGCCCAGCGCGCTGCAGTACTGGTATTCATCAATGATGGCGTCACCAATCACCAGCACCTTGAGCTCGGCCATCCGGTCGAGCAGTTGAAAAATCTCTTCTTGCGCGTACCGAGAACGGAAAAGGGCCAGGTACTCCTTGGTCTCTTCCGGAAAGCTGGAGAGGTAACGGTTGATCAGGTTGCTCGACGAAAAAACGATCTCATCGGTAAAAACCAGCTCGGCCCCTACCTCCCGGGCCACCCGCGCCTCCCGGCCGATCTTGCCGGTCATGTCGCTGTCGATATCCCGAAACTCGGAGCCCTTGGCATAAAAGTCAGGACGCAACAGACGCAAGGTCTTTTCGGCGGTGGGCCAGCGGTTAATGGCGACGAAATCCACGCAGTCCAAGGCGGCCAGGCCTTCGGCGCGCAGGTCCTGGTTGAACGCCGGCCGTCCAGGGCCCTTGTCCACATACTCGTCCGGCGTCACGGTAACCACCAGCACGTCGCCGTACTCCTTGGCCGCCCGCAGGTACCGGATATGACCAATGTGCAGCAGATCGAAGACCCCGTGGCAATGAACGATGGTCTTGCCCTCGGCCCGCAGCCGCTTTACCTCCCGGGCCAGTTGGTCGAGATCGAGCCGTTTCATCGCGCGTCACGCCAGCGCCGGCCCAGCGCTCCCTCCCCTGGGGCGAGAGTGGGACGCACAAGGCGAAGCCTCGCCGGTCTTTCCGGCCGTTTTTCGCTTTTCCGCCCTTGGGCGGCATCGGTAAAGAAGTGGGCCAAAATGGCATGGGCCGACTCCACCAGGCCGTAATGGGCGACCGGTACGTAAAAGTTGACCGCGCCAAGCGCGCGGAGCCGATTGCCTTCGGCAAAGCCGGAGAGGGTCACCACCGCACAGCCGGAGTCCTTGGCCGCCCGCACGGCGCGCAGGATATTCTCTGACTCGCCGCTGCTGCTGATGGCCACCAACACATCTCCGTCCTCGGCCCACTGGCGAACCGCCCGCTCATACGCGGCTTCGTAGCCATGATCGTTGGCCAGGGCGGTCATGAGCGAGGCATCGGCAAAGCAGAGGGCCCGCACTCCCACCGCCTTGCACAGATCGTTGTGCAGATGGGCGGCGATGGCCGCACTGCCGCCATTGCCCACCACCATCACCTTGCGGCCGTACTCCCGAGCGCTGACCAAGAGAGCGACCACACTAGCCGCTCCCTCGTCCACCGACAGCACAGAGCCATAGGTGTTGGTCACCACGGTGTTGGCCAGCAACGAACACAACTGATCGGCGTACTGGGTAAGCAGGCGCATACCTCCCCCTTACGGCAGCATATTTCCGGTGTGAGCAGATGATATCCAACGTATCGGTCAAAGGAGAAAAAACTTGATCCCCAAGGTAGCAGGGATAGGTTGGCGGGGCAAGGAGTCTGGAGCAAATTACAGGGTTTGTTTTCCCAACGCTCCGGCAAAAAAGCCGGCTCCGGCTTTTTTGACCACGGTTGGCCCAAACCAGCCAAGAGCGGAACGCCAGCGACCGTCGCGGCCTTCAAAAAGACTCGGCCGGGCTTTCACGCACAAGCCGGCCGCCAGCAATCCTATGGGGATCAGAGGGAGGTTGATAGGCGAAGGCGAAGTCTTGATCCGGCAGGTTGGAAGCGGTGAGCACCTCCTCGGTCCCGCCAGCCTCGATCACGATTTCCGCGGTCGGGCCGAGTTGGATACGCTGGCAACAGACCTCGAGGGCGGCCGCCCGCCGCCGCAGATCCGCCAGCTGCTCCTCTGCCTCGTTTTGCTGTTGCAGCCGCTGGGCGAGTTGGCAAAGCTCCTCCTGGAGCGGCGCCACACTCCGCAAAAACACGTCCACCTTGCCATGCACCGTGGGGTGCACGCCCTGATCGGCCAGCGCATCCTGCAACTGCCTACACAGTTGAAAAAACGCCTTTGGAAAAGGCCCCTTTGGCCGCTGGACACCGGTGACGAACGCCTGCTTCATCCGGTTCAAGGGCTGGGCAATGGCCGGCGGCAACGAGGAACAGGCGCGCACCACGACCCGCTCCAGGGCGGTAAGCTGTTCCGCCGCCGCAGTCACGGCCCGCCGCAGTCCAGGTTCACCCTTTTCCAGCTCCGCCGCTGCTCCGGCCAAGGCCCGCACCGCTGTTGGCTCCTGGTCAAAGATGTCTTGTCCCAACACGATACGGGTGCGCCCCGTAAACCGCGCGCCTTCCGCGATCAGGCGAGGGGTAAAAAAGGTAGCGCCCAAAACAGCGGTGGTGGCCTCAAGGCGCACACAGGAGGAGGCGCGCACCATCGCCCCGTTGACATTTCGCCGGATGACGACCTCCCCGCCTTCGATCGTGCCCCGCACGACGTTATCGGCCACCACCGAACGATGCCCCCGCACCGTGGTGTGGGCGGTGATCACCCCGGCCTCCACCTCGGCCGCCTCCACGAGCCTGCCCTCGATGGCGCCGCGCACATGGATGAACCCTTTTGACTGAAGGGAGAAGATGCCAAGCACATCACCGGTGACCACGATATTGGCATGGCAGGAAAGCTCCTCCTGCTCGTGGGAGCCTTGGTCTCCTATCCGGTAATCAACATCTCCGTTGATGGTGATCGTATCGGTGATCGCCAACTTGGCCAGGGTCCGCGGATCACCCGGACGGGCCAACAGAAACTCAACAATACCCGCCGTGCGGGAGCGCAGTTCGGTCAGGCCTTCCGGCGTCTCGCTCGCAGCAATGCTTTTATCGTCCCAACGCACTTTAAGGGGACGGCCGACACGCTGCTTCACCTTGCGGCCGCCGGCGTCGATTCCCGGCCGGCCGGCGGTATGGGGGTGCAACACGGCCAACACCGAGCCTGCCTTTACATGGGGAAAGGTGTTGAGCCGCTTCCAGTCGATGTTGCCCCGCTCGTCTTCCATGCCGGCCTGACGCTGCCAGGCGAACCGCAGCTCAGACCAACCGTCCTCCCCATCTTCCGGATCAACGCCAACCACCTCGAGCCGCCGGAACTCGGCGGCGAGCAGGATCGCCACCCGCCGACAGGGCAGCCCATCGCTCCGCCGGCCCTCCACAAACTGCACCGGCTCTCCCGCCCGCAAACGGCGCATCTGCTCGGGGGGAAAGTGCAGCTTGAAATCCCGCTCCAGCACCAGTTGGATGGCAAGACAAAGGCTCTCGTTGTCCGCCTTGCTCGCTGGCGGCAGGGGAACAACGGCCCGCATCCGGTCAGCGCCAAAACGCAGGGCCCCGTGCAGCTCGCGGGCCAACGCCCCGACCAACGGATCATCGTATCCAGAAGAGATGGCTGCCATAACGGTTCACTCGCCCCGCAAGAGCCGGAATGCTAACAGGTTAAAGAGGTTCTTCTTTCATTGTACCCCACCCCTGCCACCCGGTCGTAGAACTTTCCCAGCC
>WFOD01000291.1 GCA_015488275.1 Deltaproteobacteria bacterium | reverse complement strand
GCGTCAGATGTGTATAAGAGACAGATACCAGGGAGGACGCCACCGTCTGTACCGCACGGCGGTCGAGGCGGTGGATCGCGCCCTGTGTTACGCCTATCGCGATCGTCGGCAGAGGAAGCGCGACTTCCGCAAGCTGTGGATCGTGCGTATCGGCGCTGGCGCCCGGCAGCACGGCCTGTCGTACAGCAAGCTGATGGGGGCGCTGAAAAAGGCCGGCGTTGAGCTCGACCGCAAGGTGTTGGCCAATTTGGCCGCCCTGGATCCCAAGGCGTTCGCCGCTGTGGTGGAGACCGCCACCAGCGGCGAGTGACCAACGGCTTCCCTGCATAATGTTGGATAAGCTGCAAAGCCTCCGGCAAGAGGCCCTCGACGCCCTGGCCGCCGTAAAGGACGCCCAGGCGCTTGAGGCGTTCCGTATCCGTTATCTTGGCCGCAAGAGCGAGTTCGCCACCCTGCTCCGAGGCGTGGGCAAGCTGCCCAAAGAGGAGCGGCCCAGGGCCGGCGCCTTGGCCAACGAGATCCGCGCCGAACTCGAGGGGTTGTACACGGCGAAGAAGCAGGAGCTCGCAGGCTGGCGCCAGACGCGGACCGCGGTGGACTGCTCCCTGCCTGGCCGCCGGACCGTGCCCGGCCATCCCCATCCGGTCACCCGGATGATGGAGGAGGTCTGCGGGATCTTCGAGGCGATGGGGTTCACCGTGGCCGAAGGACCGGATGTGGAGCTCGACTTTTACAACTTCGAGGCCCTGAACATCCCGTCGCACCACCCGGCGCGGGACATGCACGACACCTTTTACATCGCCGACTCGGTCCTGCTGCGCACCCATACCTCGCCCATGCAGATCCGGGCGATGGAGGCGGGGGAGCCGCCGTTGCGGATGATCGCCCCGGGCAAGGTGTACCGCTGCGACTCGGACGTGACCCACACCCCGATGTTCCACCAGGTGGAAGGGTTTCTCGTCGATCGGCGGGTGTCGTTCGCCGATCTCAAGGGTGTGCTTGGCGCCTTTGTCGCCCAGGTGTTCGATGGCGATGTGCCGCTGCGCTTCCGGCCGAGCTTTTTTCCTTTTACCGAGCCGAGCGCAGAAGTGGATATCGGCTGTATGATCTGCCGGGGAACGGGGTGCCGGGTGTGCAAGCAGACCGGCTGGATCGAGATCCTTGGCGCCGGGATGATCGATCCGGCGGTCTTTACCAGTGTGGGCTACGATCCTGAGCAGGTGAGCGGTTTCGCCTTTGGCCTTGGCGTGGAGCGGATCGCCATGCTCAAGTATGGAATCGACGACCTGCGCCTCTTTTACGACAACGACCTGCGATTTTTGCGGCAGTTCTGATGCGCTTTACTGTCAACTGGCTGAAAGAATACGTCGATTGCGACCTGGCGCCAGCGGCCATCGCCGAGCGGCTGACCATGCTCGGTCTGGAGGTCGATGCGGTGGAGGAGCTGTTTCCCTGGCTCGAGCGGGTGGTGGTGGCCCGGCTCGTGACCGTGGAGAAGCATCCCAACGCCGATCGGCTGGTGGTCTGCACCGCTGATTGCGGCGGCGGCCGGGAGGTGCCGGTGGTCTGCGGCGCGCCCAACGCCCGGCCCGGTCTTGTCACTGCCCTTGCCCTGCCAGGCGCCGAGTTGCCGGAAGGGGTGATCCGCAAGGCCAAGATCCGCGGCGAGCGTTCCGAGGGGATGTTCTGTTCCGCGCGGGATCTCGGCCTGGGCCAGGATCACGGCGGCGTTGTGGAACTGCCGGACGATGCGCCGCTGGGAACGACCTTGCGGCAGTACTTCGGTCTCGTGGATACGGCCATTGAGATTGATCTTACCCCCAACCGGCCAGACTGCGCCAGCGTCGTGGGCGTGGCGCGGGAGATCGCCGGCGTCACGGGCCAGCCGCTCCAGCCGCCGCAGGTGACGGTCGGCGATTTTGCCGGCAGCGACCGTTTTTCGGTGACTGTGGAGGAGCCGGCCGCCTGCCCGCGTTACGCGGCGCGCCTCGTCCAAGGGGTGCGTATCGGCCCTTCTCCTGCCTGGCTCCAGCACCGGCTGCTGGCCGCCGGTATGCGGCCGGTGAACAACGTGGTGGACGTTACCAACTACGTGATGCTCGAGCTTGGCCAGCCGTTGCACGCCTTTGACTTCGATCGCTTGGCCGGCCGGGCCATTGTGGTCCGCTATCCCCGTGCTGGCGAGACGATCACCACCTTGGACGGCAGCGAACGGCGGCTCGAGGCGGACATGCTCTGTATCTGCGACGCCCAACGGCCGGTGGCCGTGGCCGGCGTCATGGGCGGCGCGGATTCCGAGGTCACGGAGACGACCACTTCCATCCTGTTGGAAAGCGCCTGTTTTGATCCGGTGAGCATCCGCCGCACCAGCCGGCGGCTGGGGCTTTCCACAGAATCCTCCTACCGGTTCGAGCGCGGCGTTGACCCCCAACTTGCGCCCCGCGCCCTGGCCCGGGCCGCTGAACTGATCGTCCAGACAGCGGGCGGGAGCGTGCTTGCCGATGGTTTCGATGTGGGCGGCGAGCAGATTCCCGCCCCGCCGGTCCTCCGGTTGCGTACAGGGAAGGTGCGGGATCTGCTGGGTATCGCCATTGATCGCGATCGGGTCGCCGAGTTGCTTGCCGGCATCGGTTTCGCCTGTCGGCCGGCAGAGGACGATGAAGAGTTGCTCATGGTCCAACCGCCCTCCTTTCGGGTCGATATCGAGCGGGAGGTGGACTGTATCGAGGAGGTGGCCCGTCTTGTGGGGTACGACGCCATCCCCACCTCCATGCCGTTGGTGCCGCTGGCCGCGCCCGAGATCCGGCCCGAGCGGCGGCTCGTCCAGCAGTTGACGCGCATGATGGGAGG
>WFOD01000290.1 GCA_015488275.1 Deltaproteobacteria bacterium | reverse complement strand
TCACTCCAACTGACCAGGAGGCGGCGTAATGGGCGTAACGACAAGGAAGGACGAGCGCGGCAACTGGATCGCTGCCGACGGAAGCCGGGTGCCGCCCAAATATGTGCCAAAACATGAAAAGGACCGCGAGCGCGTGGTCAACAAGTTGTTCCGCGCCGCCGAGATCGAGCATCAGCGGTTGCTCAAGCTCAAGGAAATGCTCGAATCTGAGCTGATGGACTATGTCGAGCGGCGCAGAACCCAGTACAACATCCCCCCAAATCAGGAGGGAAACTACAGCCTGTCGTCATTCGCAGGCGACCGCCGTGTGGATCTCAAGGTCGGCAAATTCATCGAGTTCGACGACCGGCTGCAGTACGCCAAAAGTAAGATTGACAACTGCCTGGAGAGGTGGAGCGATGGGGCTGACGGACGCCTGCGCACCGTGGTTTTCGACGCGTTCAAGGTGGACCGCAAAGGACGGCTCGATGTCAAACGTATCCTGGGCCTGCGCAAGTTGGAGATCAAGGACAGGGAGTGGCAGGAGGCCATGGAGTTGATCGGTAAGGCGGTGACCGTTGTCGCCACCAAGCGGTATTTCTCGTTCCGCTACCGCGCCTCGCCGAACGACGAGTGGCAGAGCCTGCGGCTCGATCTCTCAGCCCTGTAACCCAAGCGAAACCCGGCGCCAGCCGGGTCGGTGGGGCGTGGTGGCCTCATCCTGACGAGCAGCCGTATGGGCGACGCATGCGTCGCCCATAAAACAGGAGGAAAAAAATGAAATTGATCTGTCCATCATGCGGCGCCGTGGCCGCGGCCGATGTCTGGGCCAACGACGCCGTCACCCGCGAGGCGATCATGGCCATCGCAAAACTACCGCCCCCCATGCACCTCGCCACCCTGCGCTATCTCACCCTGTTTCGCCCCGGCAAGAGCGCGCTCAGCTGGAAGAGGGTATTGCGGCTGGTGGGCGAGGTGAGCGCCCTGGCCGCAGCCGGCTATGTCTCGGTGCAGGGCCGCATCGACCGCGACTGCCCGCCCCGTATCTGGGCCGCGGCCATGGATGAGATGGTGGAGCGCAGGTCCGCAATCAAACGGCCGCTACGAAACCATAACTACCTGCGCCAGGTGGCCCACGGCCTGGCCGAGGCCGAAGCGGTCAAACGCGAAAACGAGATCCACGCCGCCGAGCAGGCCGGTGTGGCCCCGAGAACGAGCGAGCCGGTGAGCATGGAGGAGATGCTCGCTGACCTTACCCCCGCCGAAATCGCCCGCCTGCCCGAACATATCCGCGATAAATACGGTGTAGGGGCGCCCCATGCGACGCCGGAAGATGCAGGGGCGACCCAGCCCGGACAGGATGAGGTGGAGTGATGCCGACCCGGGCCGAATACGCCAAAATTCATATCGCCAAAAAGGAACTCGGCCTCGATGACGAGACCTACCGGGATATCCTGGCATGGAAATTCAAGGTCACCTCGTCAAAGGAGCTGAACTCCCGCCAGGTCGGCGCCTTGTTGGCGCACTTCAGGGCCAAGGGCTGGAAACCGCGGGCCCGGAAACGGTCCGGCAGGTCTAACATCACCGCCAATGACGACCAGTCCCGGAAAATCCGCGCCCTGTGGATCACCATGCACAAGGCCGGGTTGGTCAAGAATCCGTCCGAGCTCGCCCTGGCGAGATATGTCAAGCGCATGACCACGCGCCGTGGCCACCCCGGCACGGACCGCCTCGAGTGGTGCTCTGCCGCGGAGAAGCGCCACCTGATCGAGGTATTGAAAAAATGGCAGATCAGAGACCTGACCGGGCATTGGCTGGTCCGTTACTGGCTCGTGGACGGCCGGTTGCTGCCGTATGAGAACGAGAGGAGGCTCATCACATGGCGGACATCGACTTCGTAAAACTACCTGATAGCGTATTACCGGCCATCGAGGACCTCAACGGCGATCTGCGCCTCCTGGCCGAAATCGTCGGGGTCAGAGACGCCCTCCGGGTGGCCCAGGCCGCCGGCGGCACCCCGTTGCGCCTCTACGGTGGACATCGACTGATCCGCCGCCTGCGCGACCGCGCCATGCGCGCCGAATACGACGCCGGCGGCATCACCGTGGTGGATCTGGCTCGCAAATACGGCATCGGCGAGCGCCAGGCATACTATATCCTCGGACGGGCCGAGGAGGATGCGAACGAAAAACAGATGAACCTCTGGTAACGATCAAAACACAACAAAAATGGATTAACGCCCCATGAAAAACAAAATCAGCGACCTCAACAACCACCTATTTGCCGCCATCGAGCGCCTGAACGACGAGGAGCTGGACGGCGAGGAGCTGACCAGGGAGATCAACCGCGCCCGGGCCATCACCCTGGTCTCCAGGGAGATCATCGACAACGGCCGCCTGGCCCTGGCCGCGGCCCAGGCCATCTGCGAGGGCAAGCTCTATGGTCATAC
>WFOD01000289.1 GCA_015488275.1 Deltaproteobacteria bacterium | reverse complement strand
GTCGGCCACTGTGCAGGAAACCGCTGCTTCGTTGGAGCAGATCGGGGCCATGAGCCAGCAGACGTCAGAACTCACGGCTGGCTCCGAGGCGCTGATGAACGAAAATATCGAGCGGTCGGGGCAATCGCTCAAGGCGCTTATGGAGCTGACACGGGCGATGGAGGAGATCGAGCAGGATGCGGACGCCATCCGGGCGATTATCAATACCATTGACTCCATCGCCTTTCAGACCAATCTCCTTGCCTTGAACGCCGCGGTTGAAGCGGCGCGGGCCGGTGAGGCGGGAGCCGGCTTTGCCGTGGTGGCCGCAGAGGTCAAAGGGTTGGCCAACCGTACGGCGGATGCCGCCAAGAATACCGGCGAGCTGCTCGACAAGACCATTCAACGGATCATTGAAAGCGCAGAAGCGCTGAAGCGGGTAAATGCGGATTTCGATCGGATCGTCAACTCTGCCACAGGGATCGGGGAAAAGAACGCGGCCATCACTCAGGCCACCCATGAGCAGGCGCAAGGAATCGAAGAGATCACCCGCGCATCGGTCGCTATGGAGAAGGCGACCCGAGACGTCTCACAGAACGCGGTCCGGGCTTCAGAGGCGGCGGCCGAACTGTCGGCCGAGGCGGAGCAGATGGGGGTGATGGTTACCCACCTCGTTTCCTTGGTGCACGGCAAAAAAAGAGAGCTTGCCCAGATCGAGGTCCCTACCGCCGATGTCACCTGTTGGGAAATGAAGAACTGCCCCCCAGACCGGCGGAACTCCTGTCCCGCTTACCCAGACCAAGGCAATCAGTGCTGGGTGGTTACCGGCACCTTGTGCGGTGGCCAGGAGCAGGGCTCGTACCGGGAGAAGATGGCCAACTGCCGGAAGTGTGACGTGTATAAGGCGGCGCACCAGGGGGGAGCGATCCCGGTTGATGCCACGCCCGAGGGCCGTCCTGCGGTGGTGTGCTGGGAAATGAAAAATTGTCCGCCAGACCGCCGGGACTCCTGTCCCGCCTATCCCAACGATGGTGGAAACTGCTGGATGGTCACTGGCACGCTCTGCGGCGGCCAGGAGCAGGGCTCGTACCGGGAGAAGATGGCCAACTGCCGGAAGTGTGACGTGTACAAGGCGGCGCACGACGCTTCCGTCTCGTTGCCCGCAGTCGTTGCCTCCTAACAGCCCGTTGAAAAACGGGCTGGGTGCGGCACAGGGACGTGCCGGATAGGCGTGGCCATTAAGGAACGGCGGTGCTCGATGGAGAAGCCGCCGTTTTTTGTTGCGCCAGCCGTAAGGCCGCCCGGCGGTAGCTTGCGTTGCTGGGCGCTCTTTTGGCCGCCGCGGCGAACAGGCGCGCCGCCTCTCTATCTTTTCCCCGTCTGCTGGCCGTTTTGGCGGCTTGGTAGAGATAAAAGGCGTCGCCGGTCTTGCGGACTAGGGCTTCGTAGGCGTCTTGCAGCTCGGCAAGGAGGCGGGCGCGTTGCTTTTCTGGGATCTCCCTGGACAGGTCTGCTTCGATGATAGAAGTGTAGGTCAATAGGACTTGGTCGCTTGCCTTTTCTTTTCCCTTGGAGATGATCGGCGCTACGAGGCGGTAGGCTCTTTCGCGGTTGCCTTGATAAAGCTCGATCATGGCGAGATTGGCGTAAAGCACCTGGTTGCGGGGCGAGGGCGAGATGCGATCCAGGGCGATGCCCTTTTCGAGTTGGCGCCGGGCCTCTTGCTGGCGTCCTTGCTGGAGATAGGCCACCGCCAGTTCGTTACGCACCGTGGCGAACTGCGGAGATACGGCCACGGTTTTTTCGAAAAACGCCACCTTGTCCTGCCAGAGCAGGTTGCGTTCTGTGGTGACAAAAGCGCTGACCGCAAGGAGCGCCGTGGCGCCCCAGCCCCATGCGGATCGGTAGTTGGCGGCGAGGCGTTCGCCGGTCGCTGCCAGCAACAGGGTGAAAAACGGCAGTGCCTGATACACGTACCGTTCTGCAAAAGGGGTCCAGGCAGGTTTGGCGAGGGCGAGAGCGAGGGCTGGAACGATCTGTACTATGGTGAGCAAAAAGAAGAGCGCCGTTGGGGTATGCCGCTGGCGGAGGGCCAGCGCCGTCCCTCCTGTGATGAGGAGGCCGGGCCAGAGATAGGCCGGGGAGATCTGGGCGATGGCAAAGTTGAGGGGCGCGGGGATGAGGAGTTTTTTCCCGTAGAACCCCAGGGCGGTGAGCGTATCGGCCGCAAGGGCGGCGGGGGGGGCATGCAGATTGGCAAACAAGGAGACCTCGCGGAGGGCGTGGCCATAGTTCCAGTAACGGTAGAGGATGAGCCCCATACCCAGGACGGCGAAGGGCAAAACAAAGCAAAGGGCCCGCGAGGCCGCGGCTTCGGTATGCGAAGGAGCGCCCCGGTGACCAGTTGCCTGCCGGCAGGCAGGTTGTCCCTCTCTTGTTTGTTGGGGGAGATGGGCGATCAGCAACGTGTTGGCAAGGATGAAGCTGGCGCTCATCTCTTTGGAGAGAACGCCGGCTATGGAGAACAGAATAGCGCCGGCAAGGGATAACGAGAGCACGGGCTGCTGTTTTTTGTGGCCAGCGATCAGCAGCCACGTGGCGGCGAGATGCAAGAAGACCGCTTGTAGGTCGGTGCGGCCCGAAATCCAGTTGACAGATTCCGTGGCCAGAGGATGGAGGCCAAAAAGCGCTGCAGCGAAAAAAGCGGCGGGCAGGGAGGTGAAAAGGCGCCTGGCAACCGCAAAGAGCAGTAGTGCCGAACCCAGATGGAGCAGCACGTTTTCCAGGAGCATGAAGCTTGGCTCCAGCCGCCAAAGTAGCTTGTCCAGCCAGAAAGAGAGCAGGATGAGGGGGCGGTAGTAAAGGCCGCTGTTGGGCCGAAAAAGGGAAGGCAAGTCGATCTGCTCCCGGAGCTCCAGATCCATGAGCATCCGGTAGTCGTCGAGCGATGCCGGCGATCCCTGAATCGTGGGATAGAAACAGCTCAGGAGGAGGAAGAAGAGGAACAGATAGGCGCGCCGCTCGTTACTCATCGGCCTGGGGAGAAGCTTGCTTTTGTTTTTGCACCAACTTGCTCGTGGTGTAGATGCGGCCGTTTGGCAGCATGTAGAACCGGCCGCCATAGGGATCGGACGGAATGCGTTCAATGATGCCGTATCGCGTCAACTCGTCGAGATCCTTGGGCAATCGGCCATGTTTGGCCTGAAACGCCTTCACTGCCCGCTCCAGGGTCTGCATGGCCGTGAGGGCGGCCAGGCGTTTTGTGAGATGGCGGCGCAAGGCCTTGTCCGTGGTTTGGGGTAAG
>WFOD01000288.1 GCA_015488275.1 Deltaproteobacteria bacterium | reverse complement strand
TGTGTATAAGAGACAGCAATGGGCTCGCGCCCGTCGGTGTCGGTCGGCGTGGCGGCAAGTGTCGGCGACAAGGGGGGGCGGCCGCGGTGTGTGATTATCGTTTGCATTTGGCCTGGGGTTTCGAGTAAAAAAAGAACCCGGACTGTTACGATGGGACCTTCCGGCAGGGAGTACCGATACCCTGTTTGCCCGGTGATTGTCAATCGACAAGCCTGCGAGACGCCAGCCCCTGGACCACCGCCATGCACCCTTTTGCCACCGCCCTGTACCGGGTCGGCGCTGTTGCAACCCTGTTGGTCGCCCCGCCGCTGACCATCGCCGTGAGCCTGGCGGCCCTGGCCGGGATGACCTTTTTTCGCATGAGCCCCTCTGCGGTCCAGCGTTTTCCGGCCTGGTGGGGGCGGGTGATCTGTCGGCTGTGCGGCGTGCAGGTCGAGGTCCACGGCCGCGAGCGCTTGCCGGCCGGCCGGCCGTGCATCATCGCCGCCAATCACTCCAGCCAGTTCGATATCTTTGCCCTGCAAGGCTATCTTGATTACGATTTCCGTTGGCTGGCCAAAAAGGAGTTGTTTCGCATCCCCATTTTCGGACCGGCCATGAAGCGGGCTGGATACATTCCTGTGGACCGGGGCAGGAGCCGCGAGGCGGTCAAGAGCGTTACCGCCGCGGCCCGGCGGATCGCCGACGGCGCGGCCGTGATCATCTTTCCCGAAGGCACCCGGAGCCCGGACGGGAAGTTGCGGTCTTTTAAAGGCGGGGCAATGGTCCTGGCCATTAAGGCCCGGGTGCCCATCGTGCCGCTGGGCATCAGTGGCAGCCACCGGGTGTTGCCCAAGGGGCGGTTGCTCGCCCGGCCGGGCCGGATCGTGGTGCGTATTGGCGAGCCCATTGACTGCGCCTCGTTTTCCGTCAAGGAACGGGACCGGCTGGCCGAAGTCGTCCACCAGCGTATCGCCGCGCTCCTGGCCCCTGAACAGCGGGGGGGATGAGCCCTTTTCCGGCCGGTTGCGCCATTCGGGCGTGGCTTTATGTTGGCGAGAGGGGGATCTGTATGGCCCGCAAGGTCGTGGCCTTGGCAGACAAAGGAGCAATCCTGGGATCAGGTACGAGCTGCATGGATAACGACACCGCGCGACAGGAGCAGGCAACCGGCGGGACCGGCGGCCGGTTGACCAGCCGTCAGGTCCGTTTTCTCCGCGCCCGGGGCCATCATCTGACACCTGCGGTCATGGTCGGCCGGGAAGGGGTGACGCCAGCGGTGCTCGCCGCTCTGAACGCAAGCCTTGCGGCGCACGAACTCGTTAAGGTGAAGGTGCAGCAAAACTGCCCCCTTGACCGGCGGCAGGCCGCGGCGCTGCTGGCCGAGCGGGCGCCTGCCGCGCTCGTTCAGGTGCTGGGCCGCACGTTGCTGCTCTATCGCGCCAACCCAGACCTGCCGGCCGATCGCCGCATCGTCTTGCCATGAATTCCGCCCAGTGGCGGGCTTCCTGACTATCGGAAGGAGGAGGCGCTATCAGTTTGCCGCTGCCCCCAGGCGGTGAGGCTCTGGATCGCCTGCTCGTGGCGCGCCCGTCCCCGCTCGCGTTTGCGCGTCTTGCGCTGCAACGGGGGGAAGAGGCCAAAGTTGACGTTGGAGGGCTGAAAACGCTTGGGATCGGTCTCGGTGACGTGGCGGATGAGCGCGCCGTGCGCCGTGTCGGGGGGAGGGGGGGGCGGCGGAACAAGGCCGCGGGCGAGATGGCTGGCCACGATCCCTGCCCAGAGGCCCATAGCCGCTGACTCCACATATCCCTCCACGCCGGTGAGTTGGCCGGCCAGCAGCAGATCGGGCCGCTGGCGGCACTGGAGGGTGGGGGTGAGCACCACAGGACCGCAAACAAAGGTGTTGCGGTGGATCGAGCCAAAGCGGAGGAACTCCGCCTGCGCCATGCCCGGAATCATGCGAAAGACCCGCTCCTGTTCTGGATAGGTCAGCTTGGTCTGGAACCCCACCATGTTATAAGCGCTGCCCTCCAGGTTTTCCTTGCGGAGCTGGACCACGGCAAAGGGTTCGTCGCCGGTTCGCGGATCGGGCAGGCCCACCGGCTTCATCGGGCCAAAGCGTAAGGTGTGGTCGCCCCGCTCCACCATCACCTCGATGGGCAGGCAGCCCTCGAAGTAGGCCGCTGACTCGAAATCCCGCAACGGCACGGTGCGGGCGTTTTTCAGCGCTTCGATGAAGGCGAAGTACTCTGCCTCGCTCATCGGGCAGTTGAGGTAATCGCCAGGGCCGTCGTCGTAGCGGGAGGCCTGATAGACAACCGTGCGGTCAAGGGAGTCGGCGCTGACGATGGGGGCAATGGCGTCATAAAAGGCCAGGTTGTCGCGGCCGGTGAGGGCCACGAGCGAGGCGGCGATGCGGTCAGAGGAAAGGGGGCCAGTGGCGAGAACGATCGGCCCGTCGGCAGAGGGCGGCAGTTCGGTTACCTCTTGCCGGACGATCTCCACCGCTGCGAGTCCTTCCAGCGCCGTGGTGATGGCGTGGGCGAACCGCTGGCGGTCCACTGCCAGGGCCCGGCCGGCCGGCACCCTGGTGGCGTCGGCTGCGGCGAGCACCAGGGAGTCGAGCAGCCGCATTTCCTCTTTCAGCAGGCCAATGGCAGAAAACGGATCGGCTGACCGCAGCGAGTTGGAGCACACCAGCTCGCCAAGTTCAGGCATGGTGTGGGCCGGGCTGAACCGGTGCGGCTTCATCTCAAAAAGCCGCACCCGGCAGCCACGGCGGGCGGCCTGCCAGGCTGCCTCACAGCCCGCCAGGCCGCCGCCGATGATCGTCACCAGAGCGGTCATGCGCCACAAGCCTCTCTACAGCCCCAAGGCAGCGGTGATTTCCTTGACCACCACTTCGCTCGAGGTGCCGGTGATGGTCTTGAGCAGCCCTTCCTTTTCGTAAAAACCGATGAGCGGGGCGGTCTTTTCGTTGTAGGTCTCCAGGCGGTGGTTAATGGCCTCTTCGGTTTCGTCGTCCCGCTGGATCACCGGGCTGCCGCATTTGTCGCATACCCCCTCTTGCTTCGGCGGGTTGCTCTTGACGTTGTAGATCGCCTGGCACTCGGGATTGGAGCAGGTGCGGCGGGTGGTGAGCCGGTCGAGAATCACTTCCCGCGGCACGTCGATGTTCACCACCATGTCGAGCTTGATGTCCAGCCGGGCCAGAAGCTCTTTAAGGGCTTCGGCCTGGGGGATGGTGCGGGGAAAGCCGTCCAGGAGAAAGCCCTTGGCGCAGTCCGGTTCTTGCAGCCGTTTTTCCATGATTCCCATGATCAGCTCATCTGGCACCAGGTCGCCGCGCTTCATATACTCTTCCGCCTGCTTGCCGAGTTCGGTGCCTGCTTGCACGGCGCCGCGCAGGATGTCGCCGGTGGAGATCTGCACCGAACCGTCGATCTTGGTCAACATTTTGGCCACCGTGCCCTTGCCAGCGCCCGGGGCGCCCAACAGAATGAGTCGCATGGTTGTCCTCCTTGAAATAAAGGTTAAGGGTGATGCTCCCGTATTGGTTGCCGTCCCCGTGGCTGGCAGCCGGTTTTCACCGGGCGGCAAGGGGACGCAGTAAAAATTGCCTTTGCGGTTACGGTTTGGCGTCGCCGCAAGAGAATCAAATACTATACCATATATTTTCTTTAGCCGCCATTGTGGCCTTCACCGTTTGGCGCGGCAGGTAACGGCCAGCAGGCGGGCGTTGCTTGACAGGCAAGGAATCGGATTTATCGTAAGAACTAGAGCCGCCCGTCGAAAAAAAGCCATTCCTGGCTTTTCCGACCACGGTTGGCCAGAACCGAACACACCCCGTTTTTCAACGGGCTGATAGGGCCCTGGGCAAAAGCCCGTTTGGCAACAGGTGTTGCCCGGGCAAGGCGGCTGTCGTTCTGGCGGCGGCCAGAGGTAGAGCACATTCAGGACAGGAGGCGAGACGATCATGACAGTGGTGCGATTCGGGGACCGGCCCTTTTACCGTAACCCGTGGGTCGAGTTCGAGCGGATGCAGGAGGAGATGGAGCGGTTGGCCCGAGGACTGGCGGGCGGACTAGGCCTGGAGCGGCCCACGGTCTATCCGCCGGTCAATATCAGCGAGGACGCAGACCATGTGTATGTGGAAGCCGAGGTGCCGGGGCTGGCGCCGACCGACCTGGAGATCGCCCTTGAAGGGGACACCTTGACCATCAAGGGAGAGCGGCGGCCGACCGAGAGCGGGGGACAGGTCTCCTACCATCGGCGGGAAGTGGAGTATGGCCGCTTTAGCCGCGCCATCGACCTGCCGGTGCGGGTGGACGCCAACGGAGTGACGGCCAAGTGCACGGATGGCGTCCTGACCGTGGTCCTGCCCAAGGCTGCGAGCGCCCGGCCGCGTCAGATCACAGTGGCGGGGTGACGCCAGGACGGCTTTTTTGACGGACTGTTAAAAGGAGGTACGAGATGGGCGAGTTGCGGGTGCAACGCAAACAGGAGGCGCGGACGGCCGGCGAGCGGACCAAGGGCGGCCGGCAGTTCGTGCCGGCGGTGGAGATCTACGAGACGCCAGAAGCGGTGGTGGTGCGGGCCGATCTGCCGGGAGTGCCGCGGGAAAACGTCAAGGTCAGCCTTGAGGATGGGGTCCTGACCATCGATGCCGCCATGCCCGACCAGCCGGCGGACGGGCGGCGAATGTTGGTGCAGGAGTTTGAACGGGGGCATTATCTCCGGCGGTTCACCATCTCCGAGGCCATCGATCAAGGGCGGATCAGCGCCCGGATGACCAACGGCGTCTTGACGCTGGAACTGCCCAAGCAGGCCCCGGCCAAACCCCGGTGTATTGAGGTGCAGTGCGGTTGAGCGTTCCGTATCGCGGTCCGCGGGCAGGAGGCCGCAGGCGGAAAAAACAACCCCGGCCAGCGAACTGGCCGGGGTTTTTCATGGGGAGGGATATGGAGAGAGAGGAGGAAAACGGTATCTGCAGCTTGGCCTGGCCTGCAGCGTTATGGTAAAGACAACGCCGCAGGCAAGAGGTTGCATTTTTTTTCGCATTTTTTTTGCTGGGACCGATCCCCGGCGCACGACGTTTTCGGGCGGGAACGTCCCCTCCCGCCTCAGCCCTTGAAGAGGTCTGGATGCGGCGATCACGCTACCGCATAGCCCTGCTCTACCGCGGGCCGCAAGGCGAAGGGCGGGATGCGTTTGCCTCCTTTGTGCCGGTGGGGCTTTTTTTTCTCCTTCACAGCCTGCGCCAGGCGGGATTCCGGGCCCGCCTCTACAACCTTTCCCATGTGCCGTCGCGTCGGCTGGCCCGGCGGATACGGGCGATTCCCGCGGATGCGGTGCTGATTTCCGCCTTTTTTGGCGCCCATCACCAGGCGTTCATCCTCGCCCGCCTGGCCAAGCGATTCCATCCCCGTGCGCCGGTGGTGCTTGGCGGTCCTTTGGCGGTACTGGCCGAGGCCGTCTTACGCCGGGTGCTGGCCGTTGATTTCGTGCTCCAGGGCGAGGGGGAAGAGAGCGCCGTGGCCCTGCTCGACGCTGTGTTGCGCCAGCGGGGAGAGGTTGCGGCCGTAAGCGGCCTGTACCGGCGCAACGGTCGTGGGGTGCTCGGCCGGCCCGCTGTTCCCCTTGCCGATATTGATCGCTACTTTTTTTTGCCCTCAGAGGTCTTGCCCCACTGCCGGCATGTGCGGCCAGAAAATTTGGCTGTGCTCATCACCTCGCGCGGCTGCCCTTTCCGCTGCGCCTTTTGTTCTTCCCAAGCCCTGTGGCCCGGCCGGATCCGGCGTCACCGTCCCGAGTTGCTGGTTCGCTATTTGCGCGATCTCCACCAGGCCACTGGCGCCATCTACTGTTCCATTCGTGACGAAAATTTTCTGGCCGACCGGCGGCATCTGCGCGCTTTTTGCCGTTTGATGCGTGAGGCCGGTCTGCCCTTTTTATGGAACTGCCAGGGATCGGTGCGTTTTCTCGACGAGGAGTTGGCCGCCGAATTGGCCGCCGCGGGCTGCGATCAGGTACAGATGGGGGTCGAGACCGTGAGCCCGCGCCTGCAGCGCCTTTTGGCCAAGCCTCTGGATGCCGGGCAGGTGAAACGGGCCGCCGCCCTCTTGCGGCGGCATGCGGTGCGGCCGTTCGGTTACTTTATCTATGGTATGGGAGAGACCCAGGAGGAGGCCGCCGAAAACCTGGCCTTTGTCCGCGCCGGCCATCTGCTCGATGTGGTGGCCAGCCCCCTGGTTTACTACCCTGGCACAGCGCTGGCGGCCCGTGTTGCCGAAGAGCGTTTTTTTCTTGCTGGCGAGATCCTGCTCTACGACGCTCCAGCCGCGCGGCGGCTGCGGCGGCGATGGCTGGCGGCGCTACGCTACGTAAGCGAGCGGGCCGGTTTTTCCCACCATGAGTTGTTCGGGCCGGGGCGGCCGACGCTCGTCCGCTCGCTGGCCCGGATC
>WFOD01000287.1 GCA_015488275.1 Deltaproteobacteria bacterium | reverse complement strand
GCACCATGTTTACATCCAAGGGCTTCCAAGGAAGTCCACAAAACCCGCAAGCCACAACGGTTTGCGGGTTTTTTCTTGTCCGAGAACGTCCAAAAAAACCCCTTGACATCCGGGGACAAATGGGGGCAACTTTGGGGGCAGTAGATTCAAAAATGGGGGCAACAATTCCTGGGAATCATCGCAGTGTATAACCGGGAATCTTACCCCCTGGAGCTGCCCCAATGAGTACCGGAAAGCTGACTGTCGTTGAGATCAAGGCCGCGAAACCACGAGAAAAGCCCTACAAGATGTTCGACGGTGGCGGCCTGTACATCGAAGTCGCCCCCAGCGGGAGCAAATGGTGGCGGCTGAAGTATCGGATCGGCCCCAAGGAGAAGCGAATCAGTCTGGGCGTCTTCCCCAAGGTTTCCCTGGCCGAGGCAAGGAAGGAGCGTGACAAGGCCAAGGACTTGCTCAAGGCCGGCATCGACCCGGCCGAAGAACGAAAGGCCCGCAAGCTGGCCGAGGAAAAGCGCGCCAGCACAACCTTTGAGCGTGTCGCCAGGGAATGGATCGACAAGCAGGTTGGACGCTGGACCGAAGAGCACGGCAAGCGGGTTCTGCAATCCCTGGAGAAAGACCTGTTCCCGGTTCTCGGGCATCGACCGCTTGCAGAAATCTCCCCCAAGGAACTGCTCCAGGCGCTGCGGGCGGTGGAGGCCCGTGGAGCCTTGGACGTTGCAAGCCGTCTGTTACAGCGTAGCGGCGCGGTGTTCCGTTATGGCATTGCCGCCGGCTACTGCGACCGCAACCCGGCGGCCGACCTGCAAGGCGCTCTCAAGACCCGAAAGGTGACCCACCGGCCGGCCCTGAAAGAAGCCGATCTTCCCGAATTCTTGACCAGGCTGGACGCCTATGACGGGCATCTTCTCACCAAGCTGGCCCTGCGCTTGCTGTTGCTGACCTTTGTCCGGCCCGGCGAATTACGGGCCGCCGAATGGCAGGAATTCCAGCTTGAGGGAGATGCCCCCACCTGGCGGATTCCGGCCGAACGGATGAAGATGAGAAAAGAGCACATCGTTCCCTTGAGCCGACAGGCCGTTGCAGTGCTCCAGGAAATCCATGCCTTGACCGGCAATGGCCGGCTGGTCTTCCCCCAGCAGAACAAGCCCGAAAAGCCCATGAGCGAGAATACCCTGCTCTACGCCATGTACCGCATGGGTTACCACCAGCGGGCAACCCCGCACGGCTTCCGGGCCACGGCATCCACCATCCTGAATGAAATGGGCTGGCGGCCGGACGTGATCGAACGCCAGCTTGCCCATGCCGAACGGAACAAGGTGCGGGCCGCCTATCACCGATCCGAGTATCTGGCAGACCGACGGAAGATGATGCAGACCTGGGCCGACTACCTAGACCAGCTGGCGGCCAGCAAGCCCCCAAAGGTAGTCCCCTTCAGAGCGGCCGGCTGACCCCCTGCCCATAGATTTCATGTTTCAGGCGGGGACTATACAGTTTCACTGCCGGCCGGCGTACCAGCCCCCTCTTGGCAATTGACAGGTAACGGGCTCAGAACTGAGCGTGTTGCCTGTAACCAAGCGGGGTTTTTTTGTGCCTGGCGGCGTCAATTGTGTGTCACCTGCTTGACACCACAAGCGCAAGCAACGGACGTGCCGAAGCGGGTCCTTGCTAGGCGTGGGGGTAATGCGGGTCCCAGAGGCGCAAGCGTTGGCCGGGCGCGAAAAACTTTCCCTACTTCGTATTCTTGCAAAAATGTAATATTTTCCTGGGCCACGGTCGCTTTCCCGCAACAGATTTTGCCTTGCTAAAAACAGAATACTAGAGTATCTATGCGGATACAGCATAAAAAAAGCCCCGTCCAGTTTACCCCTGGAAGCTGCAACTTCCGGGCGGGCGGGGCTAGTGGCCCATGTGGAGGGCCAATGCCAACACTATCACACTACGATGCCATCGTTGCTTTGTCAATTGACAAAGATTTGACGGTAGTGGTGTGGAGCGTTCCCTTCCACGTGGGCAAAACCGTCAACTCCAACAAGAGGTGACTTATGCCCACAAACACAAATTCTCTCCGACATCATCCTCCCACCTCTACCGGTCGCTTCCTGCGAATCAAGGACGTGATGGTCATCACTGGCCTGGCCCGCACCACTATCTATGAACGCATGAAGCGCGGCCTCTTCCCGAAGTCCATCACTATCGGCCCCCGCACTGTCGTCTGGCTGGAAAGCGAGATCCAGGCATGGATGGACCAGACCATTGCCGAAGCCCGCAAGGCGTGAGGAGGTATCCCCATGCCTGCGGCAACAGGCCCCCGGACCGGGGGGGAACAGGCGAAGTGCGCCTTTGGTCCAACAGGCGGCCTCTAGGCTGCTAGAGGCTGATTTTTCGGTCCTCCCCGTCTTTCCGCCCACCCATCACGACAAGCCGAAGGCCCCGGCGGTCCGCTCATGGCGACAATATCAGTCCGAGCCGATGGCTCTCTGGGAGGTAGCCCGCCTATTTCGTGACGGCTGCGGCCTTGCCGTGATCGGGGGCAAGGTCTCCGGCAACCTGGAATGCCTCGATTTTGACGAGCCTACCCTGTTCCAGCCCTTCCTGGAGGCCCTGGAGCAGATCGACCCCGACTTGGCGGCCAAGCTGACCGTCAAGGTGGGAACACCGTCCGGTGGCTACCATCTGGTGTACAGATGCGCGAAACCGGTGGACGGCAACCTGAAACTAGCCGTTGGCCGCGACCAGGACGGAAAGCGGACCCTAATCGAGACCAGGGGCGAGGGCGGCTACTTTTTGACTGTCCCGACGGCCGGCTACCGCGCCATCTCTGGGGAGTTGACAAAGTGCCCCGTCATTACGGCTGAAGAACGGCGGCTACTCCACGTCCTGGCGCAATCCTTCACCGAGGAGCCAGTGGAAGCTGCCGGACAACCAGTGAGCGCCACCCCTCACGGCCGGCCTGGCGACGAGTACAACGCCAGATGGCGCGACGTGCTGCCGGCCTTGCTGAAACGACACGGGTGGAAGCCCACCGGCAGGCATGGACCGGGCGGCGCTCATTGGACACGGCCAGGAAAGGAAAAGGGAACGAGCGCCACGCTAAAGGATGGCTGGTTCTTCGTCTTCTCCACGAACGCCAGCATACCGACCGGCCCGCACTCCGCCTTTTCGGTGTATTCGTACCTGGAGCACGGCGGCGACTTTCAGGCGGCGGCCAAGGCGTTGCAGGAGGCCGGTTTTGGCCGGCGTAGGGGCGAAAGGGGCGAATTGGGCGAAAACCCAAGCAGGGCAAGGAATTCTGGCGGGCGAAACACGGGCGAAAGGGGGCGAATTTTGGGCGAAAATGAAGTTGTCGTTATGCTCAAGCAGGCGCGGCGGCTTCTCTTCCGGGGCGTCACAGACCAGGATCGCCCCCCATACCCAGTCGAAGCCCTCGGACCGCTTGCCGGTGCTTGCAAGGTGCTTGTCACCAATGGGCAGGTGCCGGCGGAGATCGCGGGCCAATGCCTGCTTGCAACGGTGGCGCTCCTGACGCAAAGCGTGGCGAACGTAGAAACGCTGGCCGGCACCAAACCGTTGTCGCTGTACTGTCTGACCGTAGCTGAAAGCGGCGAAGGGAAAAGTACAGCAGAAGAAGCGGCCCTGCGGCCGATTACGGAACAGCAACGGAAAGACGGACGCCGGTATCGGGCGATCCTTCAAGAACGGCGAAACAACGGCCGGCGGCAAGACGACTCGCCAATCGTCTTCCCCCGTGAACCTTACCGGGTGTTGAAAGACGGCACGGTCGAGGGAATTCGACGCGGCTTCAAAGAGGGGCTTCCGTCACAAGGCGTTTTCACGAGTGAAGCTGCCGTCATGCTGGCCGGCTACGGCATGAGCGAGGAGCAGCGAGGGAAGACGGCTGGTAATTTCAACTCGCTATGGGACGGTGGCGAGCTTTCCGTTGCGCGAGGCAAGGACGGCCGTCTCCAGCTTTACGACCGCCGATTGTCGATCCATTGGCTTGTCCAGCCGGACATCGCCCATCAGGCAATCCATGACCCGTTGTTGACAACGGTTGGCTTCTGGCCCCGCTTCCTTTTGGCTAGCCCGGCCCCAACAGGGCCGCTCAAGGCGCGGCCATTTAAACCTGAGAGCTTTTCAGCGATCCGTGAATTTTGGTCTCAGTGCCGTGAATTCTTGGCCCGTGAGCTTGGAGAAGACTGCTCTGGCCTTCCCGTGATTCGTCCCACGGAGAAGGCGCTGGCGCTGGCGTGCAGATTCTACGAGAAGATGCAGGTTCAGGCCAAAACCGAGGAGGGGATACTGAAACTCATCAAACCGTTCGCGGTTCGCGCTACAGAACAAGCACTACGCATTGCCGCCGTGTTGTCCGTTTTCGACGGGCAACGGGAAATCGACGAAGGGGCAATGAGGAACGGTATCACCTTAGCCACGTATTCCCTCGATTCATGGCTGCGCGTCTTCGACGGCAAGGATGACGACGAGGGACGAGTGTGGGCGCTGCAACTGTACGAATGGCTGTTGCGTCGGCCAGGCTTGCAATACCCCAAGAGCGCCATGCTCAAACTCGTCACGCCCAAGCATCTACGATCCCAGTCCCGGCGTGATACCGCGCTGGCAGTCTTGGGTGAGGTGGGCCTGGTGGAAGAAAACGAAGGCATCGTTTTCGCTGTCACGCGGGAGATGGAGAGATGAGCAGGGTAATGGCATTGCTGGCCGAACTTTTCGATGATTCGCCCGAAATTCGCCCCGATTCGCCCCGCATTCGCCCAAGGCAACGTGCTGAAATCAAAACGTTTTCGCCCAATTCGCCCGATTCGCCCCCCGAAGGAGGGAAATTACCTGTACCAGACCAGCACGAGCCGGCCTCTGTCCCGCCCTGCTGTCATGGCTGCAACGCTCTGGAGATCATCCCTGGTGTTGGTGCCGGTTGTGTCCGACCGTTGCCCGGCGGCCCCTGGCGTGAGGGGTGGCGGCGGCTGCCGGCGGACCTGAAGCGGTGCGGGGAACGCCAAGAGGCGGCCCCTGACCGACGGACGGTGCGGGCGAAAGGAACGGGGTGCGGTAGGTGGCGGCAACGCGACATACACGGCCGTTGAGGACGGCTGGCGGTGTGAGCGGTGCGGCATGGTCTTCCCGGTGATCGGTGGGACCAAGGGGCCAGCCGGAGTTTAATAAGTTTGTAATCAATTCTTTGCCTGATTTTAGCAAAAGTTAATGTTTTTTCGACAAGTTTGCCATCGCTTGGGGACCAACCTGCGCCGGAAAAAAATTGGGTGGGCCGCCGGTCTAGACCTTTGCGGCCCCAGAAAACGCCACCCCCTATCCCTCAAATGCCATGCTGGCGCGGCGGGGTGAACAGGTATTTTGCGCTCCCCAATGCCTCCCAGCGGCGATCATCTGGGGGCAACTTTGGGGGCAATTTTTAAGGTTTCTAAATAAAAACTATTCAATTTCAAGGTGATACATGCGAAAGTGGGTGTGGCCTTCGCACCATGTTTACATCCAAGGGCTTCCAAGGAAGTCCACAAAACCCGCAAGCCACAACGGTTTGCGGGCTTTTTTATTTGGTGCGCACTCACGGCGCTGCGCGCCATGCCTGGCGTACCAAAAAAAAAGGAGCCGACCGTTCGGCTCCTTGTTCTGACGAAATGGTGGGCGATGCGGGATTCGAACCTGCGACTTCCACCGTGTGAAGATGGCACTCTAACCACTGAGTTAATCGCCCAGCACGGGTTAATATATAAACAGAGCCGGCCAAAAAGACAAGGGCCTTTTCTCCTCTTGGAGGACATCACTCTTCTTCCCCCTGGCGAAACTTTGCCAGTTGCTGGCGGTAGTACACTGCGTTGGCAGGGTCCAGGGCCAGGGCCCGCTCCTCTGCCTTGATGGCCAACTCGGGATAGCCGTTCTCCCAATAGGCGAGCGCCAAGGTATCGTAGATATAGCCTGCGGCCTTCAGGCGGGCGGCCTCACGGGCCAGGATGAGGGCCATGTCGTAGTCACGGAAACGCGGGTCCTCGGCCGTCAGGTAGAGCCAGGCAAGGTTGTTCATGATGTCGGCATTGGCAGGAGCCAGCCGCCGCGCTTCCTCGTAAGCGGCAATGGCCTCGGCGTAGCGGTGGCGGCTCTGCTCCAAATCGGCGAGCAAAAGACGCCAGACATAGTTCTGCGGCTCCTGTTCGATCCGCTGCTGGAGCACAGCGGCGGCGAACTTCTCCCGTGGCGCGCCTTCCAAAAGATCGCTGGGCATCTGAAAGAGCAGCGCCCCGGCCAGGGCGAGCACAGCGCAGTAAGCGAAAAGGGCGGCCCGTACCTTCCGGTGATGCCCGGCGGCTGCCCGGGGATCGCGGTCGCACCGCTCGAGAAACGCGACCCGCTGACCGATGCCAAAATGGTGCCAGCTCGGCAGATCACGGATATCGCCGCTCAACACAGCGATCTTTTCGAGCACCGAGGCCAGAGGACGGCCACTGCCCATCACCTCCCAGGCGTGCAGGTCTGCCTGCCGCTCAAAGTTGCGCATGAAAAAACCGAACACAAAACGGAAATAGACCACGAGCAGCCCCATCATCGACACAGTGGTCACCAGGGTCAGGGCCGAGTTCGGTTCTTTGTCCGCAATATCCACAAACCAGTAAAACAGGTCTGAATCCAACAGGAGCGACAGGGCTGGATAGCTCACCACCTGCGAAAGAAGACCAAACCCCAAAAAGAGAAAGAGGTAGAGGTACATGTGGCGGTACTTCACATGTCCCAGCTCGTGGGCCATGACCGCCTCCACCTCTTCTGGGGTCACGGTATGCAACAGGGCGGGGGTTACGAGCAGATACCGGTAACGCCCAACAATGCCGAGCACGCCGGCGGTAAGCACCTGCCCTTCGAACAACGGCCAAAGGAGAATGTCGGCGTAGCGGACCCCCTGGCGGCGGCAAAAACGCTCGATCCGCTGCCGCGTCTCGCCGGAGGGAAGCGGCGTGCAGTTCCACATCCGGGTGACGATGACCGGAAAGAACACGGCAAGGACGAGGAAGAACAGCATGAGCACCGCCCATTCGCCCCAAGCGGTGTCGAGAAAGCGGCCCAGCCAGGAGATGGGCAACCACCGCAAAAGATCGGATAAAAGCGACAGGAGGAACCAAGGCAGGACGACCGGCACGTTGGCCTTCAGGCTGTTGAGCACGAACCGGCCGCGGGAATAGCGGCGGCCAAAAACGACGCCGTAAGCGTCCACCGCCTCGGCCCACATCACCGCCAGATAAAAGAAAAACACCGCCATGCCCACCCCGTCCACCAGAGAGGGCAGGAGGCCTACGAACGGCAAGCGGGCAATGTAGTACTGGCAGTCCAGCAGATAGATGTCCACCGCCACCATGACGATGGCCAGTATGGAGAGACGTTGTTCAGCGGCAAAGTAGCGTGGCGGTGAGGTGGCGCGAAAAGGACGAAACAGGGCCCTGCAAACCTCCCGAAAGGCGAACAGCTTGGCGGCGAACAGCGCCAGGCTCCACAGAGGGGGGAGTTGGGGCGTTTCCGGCACAGTACTGGCCGAAAAGAGGAGAATAACGACCAGTAGGTAGATGATATTGTTGTAAAACAAGGCAGACTTCCACCAGTAATGCAAGAGGGAGGCGACGGGGAGTGGCGGGCCTTCTTGCGCTCAGCAGCTCCCGCTCTGCTGCCGCGTACGGGCGTAGCGCAGGTTGTGCTGCCGGTGACGGGCGGCAAGCGTCTCCACCCGCGGCCCGGAAAGGATGGCGTGCTCAACGAAATAATCGCCGAATCTCCGCTGGAGCCGGCGCTGTTGCCAGACGAGGACGCGCAAACGGGGCTCGTCGAGCAGCCCCAGGCGGACCGCTTCTTCGCCGAACGGCCGCAGGGGAAGACGCCGATCGAGCACCTGGAGGATATCGGCCTCGGAGAGCCAACCTAAACGGCGGCCGAGCTCGCCCAGGCGCGGCCGCTGCTGCCGCTGCCAGACCAGGGCCTGGATGACCTGGCGCCAGGAGACCTCACCGGCGTAGTACAAGAAATGACCGAACAACAAGGGGCGCTGGGGCATAGGTCCTTGGTAACGCCGCTGCAAGCGCTCCTGCCAGCCCTTTTCCCCGGCGCGCCTGAAACGGCGCGCGCTCCCTCCGCTCCAGGCGTGGCCCTTGCCGTTACGCTCCGGCCGGTGCCGGTGCGTCGCGCCGTCGCCCGGCTCGGCCGCCGCCCAAGCCGGCCCTCGAGAGTGGCCGTTGTTGCCTGGGCCACAGAGCCGGTAGCCTTTCTCCCGGGCGTCGAGATAGGCGAGCAGGTCTTCGTAGGCCTGTTTGACGTCGTGAAACAGCACAGAGCAGCGCTGTTGCGCTTCCTGGTCACCAGCCGCCGCAGTATCGGGATGGGTCTCCCGCGCCCGCCGCCGGAAAGCGCTTTTGACCCCTGCTGGCTGCAAGTATTCGAGAAACTCGCGCGACAGGCGCAACTCGCTGCCGAACAGGATCTCGCAGGCGCGATACAGTTGGTGCTCCGCCACCACGGCCGTCATCAAGTCACCTCCAGGATGGAGCCGGAACCGGACAGGGAATGTTCCACCGGCTTGACAGGCGTTGCCGCTCCTGCAATAGTGCGTGCAAATAGATATATCCAAGGAGCGTATTGCGAGACCTTACGGTTGTCAAGGCAAAACTGTCGTTATTTCCCTGGAACCTTGCCGGGCGGCGGGCCTTGACCCGTCTTGCTTGGAACTGGTCACGGAGTTGCTCCTTCGTATGCCGAAGTCGCGATCTCGCGGACCGGGTATCTGGTTGCAGGGCGCCCCAGATGCAAGGAAGAGGCACGCGCCGCGTGCTGGGAGCTACGCAAGCGTGCTGATGACGCCGCAGATGGGGTGCCCTGTGACCAGATACTCTTGCTTCCCCTTTTGCCGCCCGGCGGACAAAACCAACGAAGGCCTCTCACCCTTATGGAAACCTACCTGCAAGACTGGCGAACGACCCCGGCATACCGCCGCCTCCTGGAGCTGGCCAGCAGGCCATGCGATCTCACCGCCCCAGGTCTGCTCACCCCGGAGCGGTTGCAGCGCTACCGCGCCTCAGGCGCAGGATTTGATCTGCTCTACGCCTTTGCGCGGCTCGACGACCAGACGCTCGCCGCCCTCCAGGAGCTTGCCGACCAGCGCCGGGCCGTGGAGCAGTTCGACATGATGCGGCGCGGCGTGGTCATGAACCGGATCGTGGGATACGAGTGTGAAAACCGCGCCGTGCTCCACACCGCCTGCCGCGATATCTTTTCTGCTACGCCCAAGCATCCGCAGGCCACGGAACTGGCCAAACAGCAGTTGGCCAGGCTCCACGAGTTCACCCAGGACCTGGCCTCTGGCGCGCTGCTCAACGAGGCGGGCGAGCCGTTCACCGATCTGGTCTGCATCGGCATCGGCGGCTCGGATCTTGGCCCCCGGGCCCTGGCCCTGGCCTTGCAGCCCTTTGCCCTGCCGGGCCGCCGCGTACACTTTATCGCCAACGTGGATCCCGACGACGCCGCCGCCGTGCTGCGCAAGGTGGAGCCGGCCCGAACCTTGGCCTGCGTGGTTTCCAAAAGCGGCACAACGCTTGAGACCCGCACCAACGAGGAGTTGGTCCGCCGGTTCTTTCTCCAGGCCGGCTGCGATCCACGCCGCCGCATCCTGGCCGTGACCGGCAAGGGAAGTCCGATGGACGATCCCGAACGCTACCTGCGCTCCTTTTTCATGTTCGACTTCATCGGCGGCCGCTATTCGGCCACTTCAATGGTGGGCGGCGTGCCGCTCGCCTTTCTGCTCGGCTACGACGCCTTTGTCGAGATCCTGCGCGGCGCGCACGAAATGGACGAAGTGGCGGCCCGGCCGCAGATCACAGACAACCTTCCCCTGCTCCTCGCCCTCATCGGTATCTGGAACCGCAACTTTCTCGGTATGGAGACCGTGGCCGTGCTGCCGTACAGTCAGGCCCTGCACCGCTTTCCCGCCCATCTCCAGCAATGCGACATGGAAAGCAACGGCAAGTCCATCGACCGGCTGGGCCAGACCGTGTCCTTCCAAACCGGCCCCATCGTTTGGGGCGAACCAGGCACCAACGGCCAGCACGCCTTCTACCAACTCCTTCACCAGGGAACCACCGTGGTCCCGGCCGAGTTTATCGCCTTCCGGCAAAGCCAGTACGGCGAAGACACCGAGGTGGACGGCACGACATCGCAGGAAAAACTCCTTGCCAACATCCTGGCGCAGGCCCTGGCCCTGGCCACCGGGCGGCCGCACGACAACCCCAACAAGCGGTTCGCCGGCAACCGGCCAAGCTGTATCCTCATCGCCGACCGCCTCACGCCCCGCGCTATGGGAGCCCTCCTGGCCCTGTACGAGGCCAAGATCGCCTTTCAGGGCTTTGTCTGGAACATCAACTCCTTTGACCAAGAAGGCGTACAGCTCGGCAAGGCCCTGGCCAACCGGCTGCTCGACATCTTTGCCCAGCAGCGGCGGCAAGAGGCGGAAGCTCCGCCAACAGCCGATGACCTGCCCCGCCACCTGCTCGACGCGGCCGGCCTCCTCAACCGTTCTCGCTCCCGATAACAGCCCGTATACCCAGCCTGCAAACGCCGCGACGCCGGCAGATGTGAGGGATATCCTGTGACCAGTTATGCAACGACCTACGACGTGGTGGTGATCGGCGCCGGTCACGCCGGTTGCGAGGCGGCCTTGGCCGCGGCCCGTCTTGGTTGCCGCACCCTGGCGTGCGTGATGAACGCCGATACCATCGGCGCCATGTCGTGCAACCCAGCGGTAGGGGGATTGGCCAAGGGCCATCTCGTGCGCGAGATCGACGCCCTGGGGGGCGAGATGGCCAAAAACATCGACGCCACGGCCATCCAGTTCCGCCGGCTCAACACGAGCAAGGGCCCGGCGGTCTGGTCCTCCCGCGCCCAAGCGGACCGGCTGCGCTATCGCCTGCGGATGAAGTCTGTGCTCGAACGCCAAGCCAACCTCGTCATCCGGCAGGCGGTGGTGGACCGGCTCGAACTCCGCGGCCAGGAAGTGGTAGGGGTGCGCACCTCCTTGGGCGAGACCATTGGCGCCCGGGCCGTGGTGATCGCCACCGGCACCTTTCTCAACGGCCGCATCCACATTGGCCTGCAGTCGTGGCCCGCGGGCCGCATGGGCGACGCCCCCTCCCTCCAACTGCCCGAACACCTGCGGGAAATCGGCTTTCGGATGGGGAGAATGAAGACGGGCACCACGCCGCGGCTGGACGGCACCACCATTGACTATGCGGGCCTTGCTCTCCAGCCGGGCGACGATCCCCCGGCTGTGTTCTCCTTTTCCAGTCCGCCCCGGCCGCAGTTACCCCAACGGCCATGCCACATCACCTACACCACGCCGGCGACCCACGAAATCATCCGCAAAGCGGCCAACCGCTCGCCAATGTACGCCGGCGTCATCACCGGCATTGGCGCACGGTACTGCCCCTCCATCGAAGACAAGGTGATGCGCTTTCCCGACAAAGAACGCCATCAGATCTTTTTGGAGCCCGAAGGGTTGGAGACGGTGGAGGTCTATCCCAACGGCGTGTCCACCAGCCTGCCGCTGGACGTGCAACGCGCCATGCTGCGGAGCATTCCTGGTCTCGAGCGGGTGGAGATCATCCGGCCGGGCTACGCCATTGAGTACGATTACGTCGATCCCCTTGAGCTCTATCCCACCTTGGAGAGCAAGCGCCTCGCCGGGCTGTTTCTCGCCGGCCAGATCAACGGCACTTCGGGTTATGAAGAGGCGGCGGCCCAGGGTCTGGTGGCCGGTGTCAACGCCGCCCGGCGGGTCCGGGGCGAGGAGGCAATCGTCATCGACCGCTCGCAGGCCTATATCGGCGTGTTGATCGACGATCTCGTCACCCGTGGCACCAAGGAGCCGTATCGCCTTTTCACCTCCCGGGCCGAGTACCGCTTGCTCTTGCGCGAAGACAACGCTGACCTGCGGCTCCGGGATCTGGGCCGGCGGATCGGCCTGGTGGACGACGCAACCTGGGAGCGGTTCACCGCCAAACGGCGGGAGATCGAGGAAGGCACAGCAGCGCTCGCCGCCATCTCCCTACGGCCGGACCGGGAGACCAACCAGCGGCTCCAGGATCTCGGCCTGGTCCCTTTGCGCCAACCGGCCACGCTGGCCGACATCCTGCGGCGGCCGGGAGTGGATCTCGATACCGTGGAGCGGCTCGCTGGCCGGCGATTCGGCGCAAGCCCAGAGGCCCGGCGGGAGATCGAGGTGCAGGTCAAGTACCAGGGCTATATCGCCCGCCAGGAAGAACAGGTGGCCCGCTTCCGCCGGATGGAGGACTGCCGCTTGCCCGACGATCTCGACTACACGGCCATGCCCGGCCTGTCCGCCGAAGTGGTGGAAAAGCTCTCCCGCGTCCGGCCCAGATCCCTGGGCCAGGCCATGCGGATCTCAGGTGTGACCCCGGCCGCTATCGCCGTGCTCCAGGTGCACCTCAAGAGGCAGGGGCTGGGATAGGAGACCCGGCGGCGGTATCGTTCGCGTTTACGGCAGAGGTCCCAGCAGCCGCGCCGCGCCCCTGGACCAGGGCGACGAGATGGCCGATGTTGCGCCGCAGCACGCCAGTATGTTGCAGCAGAATTTCGGCAGTGCTGGCGAGCAGATCGGAGTGTCCGGTCAGCGATTTGGTGCCGCCCTCCATCTGCTGGATGGCTCCGCTGATCTGCTCCACCCCGACCGCCTGCTCATGCGATGCGGTAGCGATCTCCTCAAGGACCCGACAGGTCTCGCCCGTGCTCTCAGTGATGGCCGACAACTCTCTGGCCACCACCTCGACCTGTGCGAGCCCCTCGTCCACATTGGCCAGGGATGCGACGAGCAGGGCGGAAGAGTTCTGGGCCGAACCAGCGGTCCGCTGGGCCAGGTTGCGCACCTCGTCGGCCACCACAGCAAACCCCTGACCGTGCTCGCCGGCCCGGGCCGCCTCCACCGCGGCATTCAAGGCCAATAGATTGGTCTGAGAGGCGATCCCCTCGATATCCTGGATAATCGTGGCGATCCGGTCGCTGTCCTTTTTGATCTTTTCCATTGTCATCAGCAGGTCCTGCATGGCGCTGTTGGCCCGCTGGACAATGGCCTCGTTGTGACGCACCGTGTCCCGCGCCTTGCCGGTCCCCTCTTCGTTCTGCTGTACCATTGCGTTGATCTGCCCCAAGGAGGTGGCCGTCTTCTCCAAGCCGGCGGCCAAATCCGCCGCCATGCCAGCGATGTTGCGAGATGCTTGCGCGGCGGCTTCAGAGGTCTGCTGGAATTGATCGGCGCTGTCGCCAAGCTCTGCGGTCACTGCCTTTACCCCGCGGACCAGGGAGCGGATAAAGAAAAAGACGAACACACTGGCCAGGAGGATAACGCCCACCCCGCTGTAGAGAAAAAGGCGCTGCACCGAGGCAATGGTGGCGTTCGCCGCCTCTTGCACGGTGGCGAGCGAATCCCGGAGCTGCTCTACCTCTTCCTTGGTGGCGACCATGATCTCCACATACCAGTCGGAGTACTCGCCCTCCAGCACGCCCAGCGCCTCTTCACTCTCCTCCTCGGCCAGCAATGGCAAGAGGGTATCGACGATCACGGCGCGCATCTGCCGCCACGCTTCCAGGGCTGAGGTGTTGAGCTCGTGCGGCTCCTCGTAGTACTCTGGCCCGTGGCAGGAGAGACAGGTAAAGCGTTCTCCCTCCTTGCCCTGAAACTGGGCCTCCAGGGCCCTCAGAAGCTCCTCGCCCCGGGCGAGGACCCGGCGCACGGTTTCGTCATCATCTTCGTCGTATTCAGCCAGCATGGCGTACAACATGCCGTTAATAAAATTCAGATTCATGCGGAGCCGGGCGAGTTGATCGGTCTGGCGCTGCACCAGATCGATCCCAGCGTACAGCCGGCCGCCGATCTGCACATGGCGGATCATGGCGAATCCGGCCACCATGCCCAACACCAGCACCACACCGAAAAAGACCACTAGGACCACAAGCCGTTTGCCCAGGCTGAACCGTTCGAGCATACCGTTTCCCCCCTCTCTCACGAACCGCAGTCACTGCATCGCCGGCATACCGCGTCTCTCCCCTCCGCGGTCCCGGCCTGCAAGAACGACCTCCGAAAAACGGTATTCATTGTATCACGCAACCCGCCGGCAAAAAAAGAAAAAGGGCGCAAAAAAGCGCCCTTGTCATATCGAAGTGGTGGAGCTGAGCGGGATCGAACCGCCGACCTACGCGTTGCGAACGCGTCGCTCTCCCAGCTGAGCTACAGCCCCAAGCCTCTAGCAGTCCGTCAAAAAAGCCGTTCCAGGCTTTTTTCGACCACAGCCCGCTTCCCAACGGGCTGTTATGTAATGGGTGCCCGCGCCGCACTGGCTGCGGACGGCCGACAGTGTACACTGTGCGCGGGCTGGCTGCAAGATTTTTGATGGCATCTTGAAGCCGACAAGTCTTGGTTGAGTGGGTAGCCAGGAGGCGGCTCAAAAGACCCGGAGACAATGGTTACAGGAGACCCGCATGATACGCGATTCGAAGAAGTTTACGGGGAGTAGCGCAGAGGTCGGCTGACGCAGGAGCTGGAAAGCGCCAACCGCTACCTCCACGAGATCTACATCCCGCCTTCAATCGGGAGTCCACCCAACCACCGGCGCAACAGGCTGGGCCTTTGTGCCGCTGCTCAACCAGGATGTTACAGACCTCCCCTACGAGCAGTATGAACGGCGCGTGGGTAACGCTAACCGCGTCTCATGCGAGCGGATGAGGCTCCAGACCTCCCCGAACGAGCGAGCACCGCATGCGCTACAGAAGGTCAAGGTCCGGGCGCACCGCTATCCGGACGGCGCCCTGGCGGTCTTTCACGGTCCCAGGCTGCTGGCGCGCTATGCTACAATGCTCGGGAACGTTTGCTCGACCGGCACAAAACTCTAGAGCTTTCACCAAGCACGCCGCTTCTTCCTCCCCTGCTCGAACCAAAGAGGCTTCACAGGAATCGATCCAGACAATTTGCAAGCTTTAAGACGGACAACTCTATTTGCCGCTAACAGCCGAAGGAGCACCCCTGTGACCAATATACAAAAAGGGGGTTGTGCCGCGTGACACAACCCCTTGATCTTCCGTGGTGGGCGGTACAGGATTCGAACCTGTGGCCTTTGGCTCCGGAGGCCAACGCTCTATCCAGCTGAGCTAACCGCCCTTATCAGCCCGCTTTTCAACGGGCTGCTCGACAACAGCCAGCTTTTTACCACAGGAAGCCAATGACGTAAAGAGAAAACCTCGCAGCACGCGGCTCAGAAAACCGTCTCCAGGTCGCCGCGCACACGGCGGCGCCCCTGGGGATACAGCAAAACGAGCACATCCCGCTCACCACGGACCCGCAGGCCGCGAGGCAGATGAAGACGCTTGCCCGGCGGCGCCAAGGCGAGCCGGCGGACAGCCTCCACGTGCTCAAAGCGCGGCGGGCAACCAAGCTCAATAAGTACTTGCTCCAGCACGCGGCGGCCAAGGGCCACGGGCGTGGCCAGCAGCCGCCGGCGGCGCAGGCGGATTTCCGGCCGATCCGCCGGGCGGAGCACGATCTCCTGGGCCGCCTGACCGGCCAAGCGGGCGAGCAGCTCATCTTCTTGCCGCAGGATATCAGCGGTATGAACAAGGGTGGTGGTGATATTGGGATTGAACTCTGCCGCCAAAAAGGGCAAGAGCCGCCGCCGGATACGGTTGCGGACAAAGCAGAGATCGTTGTTGCTCTCGTCGTGACAAAAACCAACGCCCCGATCGCGGAGAAAGGCCAGTAGCTCCTGCTTGCGGAACGACAACAGGGGGCGCACCACCAGACCGTCTCGGATAAACCGCATACCGGCAAGCCCCCCGCGTCCCGCGCCGCGCACGAGCCGCAACAGCAACTCCTCGGCCTGATCGTCGGCCGTATGGCCCAGGGCAATACGGCTGGCGGCGAGCCGTTGAGCCGTGGTGCGCAGGGCGGCGTGGCGGCAGACTCTCGCCGCATCCTCGATGCCGGTGCGCCGCGCCCGCGCCACCCGCGCCACATCGAGGCGCCGGATCGTAAGGCGCACATCAAGGGCGCGGCACACGTTGCGCACGTGTTCTTCGTCGGCCGCGGTAGCCGCCGCAGGCCGCAAGCCGTGGTTGACATAAAGGGCGGCAAGACTTATCGAAAAAACCGACCGTAAACCGGCGAGCAACAGGAGGAGCGCTGTGGAGTCCGGCCCGCCGGAAAACCCCACCAGCACCCGGTCTCCAGGAAGGAACAGGTTGTTGTCACGAACAACGGCTTGGAATTTTTTCTCAAGGGGGTGCATCGATAACGGCCTGCGAGTATGATGGGGTATTTGTATTTGACCGTATCGTAGCATAGCAGCCCGTTGAAAAAAACGGGCTGCGCGCGGCACATGGATCTGCCGCCGAATTCCGTGGCTCTGAAAGGGCTGCGGAATTCGAGAGGTTGGCCGAAACTCGTTTTGGCCAACCGATAGTTGAAAAAGCCAGAGACGGCTTTTCCACGGACTGATAGGGAAAACATGGAGGAAACAGAGCAATGGCGCCATCCAAAGTTCGTAAAGCCGTGATCCCAGTGGCCGGTATGGGCACCCGCTTTCTGCCGGCCAGCAAGGCGATTCCCAAAGAGATGCTCACCGTGGTGGACCGGCCCACCATCCAGTACATCGTAGAGGAGGTGGTGGCCTCGGGCATCGAGGAAATTATCTTGGTAACCAGCGCAGGCAAACAGGCCATAGAAAACCACTTTGACTACGACTTTGAGCTGGACACCATTCTCTCCCGCAAAAACAAAAAAAAGCTCCTCGAAGAAGTCCGCCACATCTCCGAGCTTATTGACATCGTTGCCGTGCGCCAAAAAAAGCCGCTGGGCCTGGGACACGCCATCTGGACCACCCGCAATGTGGTGGGCAACGAACCCTTTCTCGTTCTGCTCGGTGACGACCTCGTACTCTCCACCACGCCCTGCTGCCGTCAGATGCTCGATCTGTACGAAGATGTGGGAGAGGCCATCGTGGCCGTGCAGCGGGTGCCAATGGAGGAAACGCACCAATACGGCATTGTGGAGGGCGAGCAAGTGCGGGACGGGGTGTTGCGCGTGGAGCGGATGGTGGAAAAGCCAGCGCCCGGCACCACGGATTCGGACATGGCGATCATTGGCCGTTACCTTCTCATGCCCGAAATCTTTGGCCTGCTCGAGCACACCACACCAGGCCACGGCGGCGAAATCCAGCTCACCGACGCCCTCCAGGCCCTGGCCAAAAAGCGGGGGATGTATGCCTACGAATTCCAGGGCACCCGGTTCGACGCAGGCGACAAGCTCGGCTATCTCAAGGCCGTGGTCGCTTACGCCTTGCGCCATCCAGAGTTGAAAGACGCGTTTCGCGCCTATATCAAGGAAGTAGCCGAGGTGGTGTGAGCCGTTACGCCCAGATAGCGGTCCCCGCGCCACTTTCCCAGCCCCTTACCTATCTGGTGCCAGGGCCGCTTGCCGGCCGGATAGCGGTGGGCATGCGCTGCCGGGTGCCCCTCGGCCACCGGCAGGTAACCGGCTACTGCACCGACCTGCTCGCCCGGCCGCCAGAGGACTGTCCGACAAAAGAGTTCAAGGAGGTCCTCGCGATCCTCGACGAAGAACCGCTCTTTCCCCCCTCCTTGCTTGGATTTTTCCAATGGCTTGCCGATTACTACTGCCATCCCATTGGCGAGGTGATCCGCGAGGCCCTGCCCGGCGGTCTGGAACGGGTGCGCGTCAAGCGGGTGGCCGGCGTGCGCCTGCTCCTTTCCCCTGGCGCTGATCCTCCCGCCTCCCTCAAACCCAGCGCCCAGCGCACCATAGAGATATTGCGCGAGTTGGCGGCCGATCAACGGCCGGTGGCGCGGCCAGAACTCTGCCGCCGCTATCCCTCGGCCCGGCGCGCCCTTCCCGCCTTGGCCGAAGCAGGGCTTGTGACGATCGAGGAGGTCGAAATCCAGCGCGATCCTTTCGATCTGACGCCGCACAAAGAGGAGATCCCTCCTGCGCTGACCGATGAACAGCAACAGGTCCTGACCCAGATCTCCACCGCTTTGCGCCAGGGCGGCTTTGCGCCCTTTCTTCTGCACGGCGTCACAGGAAGCGGCAAAACCGAGGTATATCTCCGGGCCGCGGCCCAGGTGGTGGCGCAAGGCGGCGGCGTGCTCGTGCTGGTGCCCGAAATCGCCCTGGCCGGCCAGGTCGAGGCCCATTTCCACTCCCGGTTTCCTGGCCGCGTCGCCCTGCTGCACAGCGGTCTGCCGCCTGGCGAACGCTACGACCAGTGGCGGCTAGTGGCCGCCGGCCAGCGGCCAATCGTTATCGGCGCCCGTTCCGCTCTCTTTGCGCCGCTGGCCAACCTGCGGCTCATCATCGTGGACGAAGAGCACGATCCAGCCTACAAACAAGAAGACGGGCTGCGCTACCACGCCCGCGATGCAGCCTTGGTGCGGGGCAGCCGGGAAGGGGCAGTGGTGCTTCTCGGCACCGCCACCCCTTCCCTGGCGAGTTTCCGCAACGCGGAACGGGGCAAGTATCGCCTCCTCGTCATGCGTCACCGCATCGAAGACCGCCCCCTGCCAGAGGTGGAGATCGTGGACATGCGGCAGGAGCTGCGATCCGCCAATGGCGATCCGCCCCTGTTCAGCCACCGCTTGCAAGACGCCATTGCCGCGACCCTGAAAAGAAACGAGCAGATCTTGCTCTTTCTCAACCGGCGGGGCTTTGCCAACTTCATGGTGTGCCGCGACTGCGGCACCGTGGTGAGCTGCCGGCACTGCCAGGTCTCCCTCACGCTTCACAAGGGCGCCGGCCGGCTGATCTGCCACTACTGCGGCTACTTCCTGCCTGCGGCCACGCTCTGCCCCGCCTGCAACGGCACCGGTCTTGCCGCTGTGGGTTTTGGCACCGAACGGTTGGAAGAAGAGCTGCGCCACCGGTTTCCCACCGCCGCCATCGGCCGCCTCGACCGCGACACCAGCCGCGACCGTCGCAAGTTCCACACCCTTTTGCAACGGGTCCGGGAAGGCGAAATCGATATCCTGGTCGGCACCCAGATGATCACCAAGGGGCACCATTTTCCCGGCGTTACTCTGGTAGGCGTGGTCTGGGCCGATGCGGGCCTGGGCTTACCCGATTTTCGCGCCGGCGAGCGCACATTCCAGCTTCTGGCCCAGGTAATGGGACGGGCAGGCAGGGGCGCGCAACCAGGCCGGGTAGTAGTGCAAACCATTCGGCCCGACCACTACGCCCTTGAATGTGCCCGCCGACACGATTATAACGGTTTCTATTCCCAAGAGGCGGCGTTCCGCAAAGCGCTCGGCTATCCGCCCTTTGCCCGCATGGCCTGCTTGGCGTTCGAAGGCGTGGACGAAGGGGCAACGGCTGGCGCGGCCCGGGAGGTCTGTGCAAAGCTGCAAGGACTCGACGGCGTGCGGGTGCTCGGCCCAGCCCCGGCGCCGCTCGCCCGCCTGCGGAGCCGTTACCGCTGGCAGCTCGTGGTGCAGGCCGGTACAGTGGCGGCCCTGCACCGCGCCTGCCGCCTCGTCCAACACCGGCCGCCGGCCGCCTGCCGTTCCCGGCGGGTGCGCCTGGCCGTGGATATCGATCCGGAAAACCTGTTATGACCGTGCGCGCGATCTTGACATATCCTGACCCCCGGCTCCGCAAAAAGGCCCAGCCGGTGCGTGAATTTGGCCCTGAGCTTGCCCGCCTGGTGGCGGACATGGCCGACACCATGTACGCTGCGCCAGGCGTGGGCCTGGCCGCGCCGCAGATCGGCGTCTCCCTGCGGGTGGTGGTCATCGATATTACGCCAAAAGAAGAAGGCCGCGATCTCAAAGTGCTCGTCAATCCCCGCATCCTCGATCCTGAAGGCGAAATCATCGACACCGAGGGATGCCTCTCCGTGATCGAATACTCGGCCAAGGTGAAACGGGCCGCTAAAATCAGGGTGGAGGCTCAGGATCTCGAGGGCCGGCCGTTTTCCTTTGTGGCCGAGGAATGGTTCGCCCGCGTGGTGCAACACGAAGTTGATCACCTGGACGGCATTCTGTACATTGACCGGATCAGTCGCCTCAAACGGTCGATGTATGAAAAAAAACTCAAAAAAATCCTGCGGGAGCAAGAACGGGCCGGCAGCCGCTGACCGTGACCAGGAAAAAACTGACTGGTCACGGGATCGCTCCTTCGTATGCCGGGGCTGCGGACCTGCGGACCGGATATCTGGCTGCAGGGCGCCCCAGATGCAGGGAAGAAGCACGCGCCGCGTGCTTGGAGCTACGCAAGGGTGCCGATGACGCCACAGTATGGGGTCCCCTGCAACCAGATACGGGAAACAAGCCATGTCTTTCGAATATCCCCGCATCGTATTCATGGGCACGCCGGCCTTTGCCGTGCCGTCCCTCACCGCCATGCTCGACCACGGCGAGCAGGTAGTGGCAGTGGTCACCCAGCCGGACCGGCCCCGGGGCCGGGGCCGCAAACCCGCGCCGCCGCCGGTCAAGGAAGTGGCCCTGGAGGCCGGCTTGCCGGTGCTGCAGCCTACAGCGATCAAGACCGACGCCTTCCAGCAGGAGATCGCCGCCTTTGCCCCGGATCTGATCGTGGTCTGCGCCTATGGCCGCATCCTGCCGGGCCCGCTCTTGCGTCTGCCGCCGTTAGGCACGATCAACGTTCACGGCTCGCTTCTCCCCAAATATCGCGGCGCGGCCCCGATCCAGTGGGCGATCATCCGCGGCGAAACCGAGACCGGCATCACCATTATGCAAATGGATGAAGGGCTGGATACCGGCGATATCCTTTTGCCTGGCTCGCTTCCCATCGAGCCGGACGATACGGCCGGAACCTTGGCGGTCAAAATGGCCAAACTCGGCGGCCAACTTCTGGTGGAGGCCCTTGACCGCCTGCGGGCCGGCACCCTCTCCCCTACTCCCCAGGACGACGCCCAGGCCACCTTTGCCCCGCCGCTCAAAAAAGAGGACGGCCACATCGACTGGCAACGGCCAGCGGCTGAAATCGGCTGCTTGATCCGCGGACTCGATCCCTGGCCTTCGGCCTATTCCTTTGTGGCGGGCAAGCGGTTGCGCCTGTTCGCCCCCTGCCCCCTGGAAGAGACGGCAAACGGAACCGCGCCAGGGACGGTGGTGCGCGCCGGTCGCCAGGGGCTGGCCGTGGCGGCCGGCGATGGCCGATTACTGCTCATCCGGGAAGTCCAGCGGGAAGGCGGCCGCCGGATGCCCGTGGCGGCCTTTCTCCAGGGCCATCCCCTGCCGCCAGGGACCTGCCTTGCCTAACGCCAAACACGCCATCCGTCTTGCTGTTCTGCTTCTTTTCGTCGTTGCCGGGACGACAGCGTTCTTTTGGCTCGCCGATCTCGACACGGTGCGCCTATTGGCGCGGGTGGACGCCTTGCTCGACAACGGCGAAACCCTGCGCGCCAAGGTGCTCGACTACGGCGCGGCAGCGCCACTCGTTTTTATCGGCCTGCAGGTGCTGCAGATCCTGCTCGCCCCCATGCCAGGAGAGGCCACCGGCATCCTGGGCGGCTATCTCTTCGGCCTGTGGCCGGGCTTCTGGTACTCGACCATCGGCCTGGCCCTGGGATCATGGATCGCCTTTGCCATCGGCCGCTCCTTCGCCGACCTCATTGGCCCCCGCTTGCAGCGGATGAAGGGCTATGAACAGTTCGACCGCCTGGTACACCGCAACGATTTTGTTTGGCCCTTTGTCTTCTTTCTCTTGCCCGGCCTGCCCAAGGATATTTTTTCGTATATACTTGGCATGAGCCGGATGCCCCTGCCGGTGTTTTTGTTCATCTCCGCAGTAGGCCGGATGCCGGGCACCCTGCTCCTCTCCCTGAACGGCGCCAAGGTGTACGAACGCAACTTTGCCGAGCTTGGGCTCCTCTTGCTCTTGTGCGCCGTGATCTTCGTGCCCTGCTACTTGCTGCGCCGCCGTCTCCTCGGCCGTTATCACGTGGAGGAGGATTAACGCATGGGCCTGCTCGCCTATCTCGATTGCTGCTCCGGGGTAGCTGGCGACATGTTGCTCGCAGCCCTGGTGGATGCCGGCCTGGAGGCCGGTTTTGTCCGCGAGATTCCCGCCCGGCTCGGGCTCGATCACGTACGCCTGGCCATCACCAGGGGCAACGTGGGCGCTCTGGCCGCCACCCGCATCGTGGTCGAGGCCCCGCACGGCCAACCACTGCGCACCTTAGCGGCGATCAGGGAGCAGATCGGCCGGGCCGCGTTCGCCAACACTATCAAAGAGCAGATGCTCGCTGTGTTCCATCGGCTGGCCGCAGCCGAGTCCCAAGTACATGGGTGTGGGATCGACGAAGTGCACTTTCACGAAGTCGGCGCGGTCGATACCCTGGTGGATATTGCCGGCGTCATAGCCGGCCTTGACCACTTGGGTGTCGAGAAAGTCGTGTGCAGTCCCCTGCCCCTCGGCCGCGGCTGGATCAGCAGCGCGCACGGCCCCCTGCCCCTGCCCGCGCCAGCGGTGCTCGCCTTGCTCGACGGCGTGCCTGTGGAAGACAGCGGCGTGCGCATGGAAGTGGTGACCCCCACTGGCGCGGCCCTGGCGCGGCAACTGGCCGCGGCGTTCGGCCCCATTCCCCCCATGCGTCTGGCGCGCTGGGGCTGCGGCGCCGGAAGCCAACAGCGGCCAGACGGTCGGCCCAATATCCTGCGGCTGCTCCTGGGCGAGGCCCGCAGCGAAACCAAAGAAGCGCAAACCGTAGAGATCATTGAAACCACTATTGACGACTGCCCGGCCGAGATCTGCGGCCATGTCGGCCAACAGCTCCTGGCGGCAGGGGCACTGGATGTGGCCTGGCTCCCCGCGACCATGAAAAAAGGCCGGCCTGGCTGGCTGTTACGGGTCTTGGCCGATCCAGCCAGCGCCACTGATCTTTGCCGTCTGATCCTAGGGGAGACCACGGCCATTGGCCTGTGCCGCCGTCGCGCGCAGCGGTGGACCCTGCCGCGCCGGAAACGCACGGTGTGCTGCGCCTGGGGGGAAGTGGAGGTCAAGGAGGTGGAGACCCCAAACGGTATCGAGTGGCGGCCGGAATTCGACTCGTGCCAACATCTTGCCAGGCGTCACAACGTGCCGCTGCGCCGGATTTACGACGAGGTGACACGGCTTGCGGCCAACCGTGAGAATATGCAGGAAGAAGAAACATGACGCCACGCGCCTTTTTGTTTCTCGCCTCGGGCTTTGGCGCTGGCTACCTGCCGGTGGCGCCGGGCACCTGGGGATCGCTTGCCGCCTTGCCCCTCCATTGGCTCTTCAGCCGTCTCTCCCCAACCGGCTATGGGATCGCCCTGGCGGTAACCGTTGCCCTGGGCGTGGCGAGCGCCGGCGCAGCTGAAAAAATCCTCGACCGGCCTGATCCTGGGCTCGTGGTGATCGACGAGATCGCTGGAATGCTGGTCGCCTTGGCGCCCTTTGAGCCCAGCCTTGTCACCTGGACGGCAGGCTTTCTCCTTTTCCGGCTGTTCGATATCGTAAAGCCCTTTCCCGTGGGCTGGCTCGACACGCGGCTGCACGGCGGCCTCGGCATCATGGCCGACGACTTGGCCGCAGGCGCGTATGCGGCTGGCTGCCTTTGGATCCTTTTGCGCTTTTCAAGCGCAGGAGGATGAAGAGGCTTTTCCGAGCCTATCCAGCAAGATCCTAACAATCCGCTCCGCAGCCCGGCCATCCCATTTTTCTGGGATGCGCGCTTTCCGCGGCGGCTGGACGGCGACCGCGCGGGCCGCGCTGACAATACTTTGGGGGGCGTTGCCCACGATCCTGTTAGTCCCTTCCGTGCACGTGATCGGCCGCTCTGTATTGTGGCGCAACGTGATGCACGGCACACCGAGCACTGTGGCCTCCTCCTGGAGCCCGCCGCTATCGGTCAACACCATGCGGGCCTCCATGTTCAGATGAAGCAGTTCCAAATAGCCCAGCGGTTCGGTACACCAAATACCGCGAACCTCTTGGCCAAAGTTGAGATAACCGCCCAGGCCGAACCCTTCCACCCTGCTCTTCGTGCGGGGATGCATGGGAAAAACAATGGGCAGTTCCTTGGCGATGGCGGTCAGCGCTTGGAGAATGCCCTCAAGGGTCTGTTTGTCATCCACATTGGACGGCCGGTGCAAGGTGAGGGTGGCGTACTGCTTGGGCTTGAGGCCAAGTTCGCGGCGAAGCGAGAGCTTCTTGGCGGCCTCTTTGTGTCTGAGCAACGTGTCGATCATCACGTTACCAACAAAAAATATCTTGTCTGCCGGCACCCCCTCATTCTGCAAATTTTCATTGGCAAAGCGGTCGGTGGTGAAAAGAAAGTCGCACAGCACGTCTGTGCACAGCCTGTTGATCTCTTCCGGCATGGCCATGTCGCGCGACCGCAGGCCAGCCTCGACGTGCGCCACCTTGATCCCTAATTTTTTAGCGGTGATGGCGCAGGCCATCGTGGAGTTGACATCGCCGACCACGAGGACAAGATCCGGCCGCTCCCGCAAACAGACCTTTTCGAACTCGATCATGATCCTGCCCGTTTGCTCGGCATGGCTGCCACTGCCCACGCCCAGATCAATATCCGGCTTGGGCAAGCGCAAAGCATGGAAAAAGGCCCTGCTCATCTTCTCGTCGTAGTGCTGCCCGGTATGGACGAGAAGATGATCGATCGCCATGGGATAACGATCCATGACCGCCACGATAGGGGCGATCTTCATGAAATTGGGACGGGCCCCCACAACACTGATGATTTTGAGCATGACGCTTTCCAGAGCAGGCTATGCAACGGTCACCGGACAGAAAAACCGCAGCGCCTAGCCATAGCCGCAAAAAGGGCCTGGCAAGGCCGGCAAAAAAACACGAAAGGGTGAGGGGTGAGGGCAGGCAAAACGTTGACACGGGGCAAAACAAAACCCCGAGCGGGTCAGCCGTCGGGGTTCTGCGTTAACTAAAGAACCGCCTCAAGTTGGCGGATTGAAATCTGGCTCCCCGGGCCGGACTCGAACCAGCGACAGGGTGGTTAACAGCCACCTGCTCTACCAACTGAGCTACCGAGGAGCACTCATTCCGTTAAAGGCGATCCCTACTATAACAAAAGGTGAAGCAGGCGTCAAGGGTTTTACCCGGCAAAGCCCTTTTCGCTTGACGGCGCCAAGCCTCCATGCTAATGCTATCAAATTACGAACGAAACACTGATGCTGGCCTGAAGTTCCGCCAGCCACTCGGGTCGGGGCGTGGCGCAGCCTGGTAGCGCGTCTGCTTTGGGAGCAGAATGTCGGAGGTTCGAATCCTCTCGCCCCGACCATTATCTTCTGCCCGTCATCCGGAGCAGCAATCTCCCTCATCGCAGGCGAACTCACCGCCACCACCTACCTCACTGGAGGCCGTTGCCTCTTTAGTCATCATGAACATTTCGGCCATTGTCAGGAAGGCGGTGACAATGAGCGGGCCGTAGATGATGCCCAAAAAGCCGAAAACAGACAACCCGCCCATGATGGCGAGAAAAACAAGCAAGGTATGCATCTGTACCCGCTCGCCGACCATTTTCGGCTTGAGCACGTACTCCACAGAAAACGAGAGCAGCAGATAAAAAACGAATACGCCAATCGCCAGACCCAACCGGCCTTTGAGCAGCATGATCACGCTCACGGGGATGAGGACCAAGCCAATGCCAAAGATGGGCAAAAAAGCGAGAATAGCCATCACCCCTCCCCAGAGGATGGGAGGGCCGAGGTCAAACAGGGCGAAAAGCACCCCTCCCAACGTGCCTTGGATCAGGCCGCACACGCCGTTGCCAATCAGCACCGCGCCGGCGATCTCCTGAAACTTGTCGAGCAGGCGCTGCCCCTGGGCAGAGGGAAGGGGCAGGAGCCGCAACAAATAGTCGAGGAGTTGCCGGTGATCGATGAGCAGAAAAAAGATCGTTAAGATCATGATGAAAAAATCAAGGAGAAAGGTCATAATATTGGCGGCCCAGGAACTCGCCTTATTGTAGAGAAACAGCCCGACAAAACGGGTGGCGTCGGCGATCCAGGCGCTCATGTCTTCCGGAGCAATCGACACGCCGTATCCGTCGAGCACAGCGCGTATCCGGGCGAGAAGCTCGTTCTCCTGCATCAACTCTTTGAGTTTCACCCCGAGATTGACGTTTTTCCCGCTCTGGTACAACCCATACGCCTCGGAAGACAACGAGGCCACAAAAAAGGTGAGCGGCACGAACACCACCAGCACGATGAGCACGCAGGTAACGAGCGACGCCACGTTAGGCGACAGCCACCGGCGGAAAAACGTGTACACCGGCTGAAAGATGCCGGCGAGCAAGAAGGCGAGCACCAGGATGGAAAGGAACGGCCACAGGAGACGGCCCAAAAGCAGCAAAGTGACCAGGAAAAGGACCACAATGTACTCCCGTCCCTGAAACTTGGGAGGCGCGCTGGCTCTCTCCACGTCTTTTTGCTTCATTGCTGGCTCCACGGACCTTCCCCTTTACAGTTGCCGGTTCAGACGACCCCTCAACCATACCAAAAAACAGCGCCGCTTCGCACGGCAAAATCGCTTATGCACACATCCACCTCATCGGAGCCGCTGCCCGAGCCAACGATCATTCCACGCAGCGAACACCCGATCTCCCGCAAGGATATCGACCGCGAGGCCCTCAAAGTTATGTACCGCCTGCGCGACGCCGGCCATATCGCCTACCTGGTGGGCGGCGGCGTGCGCGACCTGCTGTTGGGCAATAGGCCCAAAGACTTTGATATCAGCACCGATGCCCGCCCTGGCCAACTCCGCAAGATCTTTCGCAACAGCCGCATCATCGGCCGCCGCTTCCGGTTGGTGCAGGTGTTCTTCAAAGGCGGCAAGGTCATCGAGGTGTCCACCTTCCGTACCCGCAGCGAATACGACGACAAGACCGAGGACACCGCGGTGCTCCCTTCCAACAACACCTTTGGCACGCCTGCGGAAGACGCCTTCCGCCGCGACCTGACCATCAACGCCTTGTTCTATGAAATCGAAAACTTTACGGTCATCGACTACACCGGCGGCATGGAGGATCTGCGCAACGGCGTCATCCGCCTGATAGGCAACCCCAGGCTGCGCATTACCCACGATCCGGTGCGCACCATGCGGGTGATCCGCCATGCGGCCCGCAACGACTTCTCCATAGAAACGGAAACCTGGGCGGCCACCAAGGAGCTGTGCCATCTTCTCGATCTTTGCCCTGTGTCCCGCCTGCGGGACGAACTCTTCAAAGACCTCAAAGGCACCACCGTGGAGCGTTGGCTGCGCCTCGCCGTGGACAGCGGCGTCTTTCACCGCCTCTTTCCCTGCTATCGCGACATGTTGCCGGCCGATGGGCAGAGCATGCGTCTCTTGCTTCGTCTCGGAGCAATTATCGACCGTTTTCACCGGCAACAGCCGGAATCCCTGCCTGAGCCCATGCTCCTCGCCCTTATCCTCTTGCCGTACGCCATCAAACGGCTCGACCTTTTGACCGAGCGCAAGGGGGCGGAGTTCTTCGCCTATTCCCGGCAGGTCCGCGCCGCGCTCGATGATCTCCTCGTCCGGCTCAACATCAAACGGATGGACAAAGAAGTGATCACCGGCCTGCTCGTGAACGTGATCACCTTTGAAAAACACAGCCACCGCGGCTCTTGGCCGAAAAAACTCCAGCGCAAGAGCTACTTTGAGCAAGGGCTCCAGTTCTTTCAGCTTTACCGGGAAGGCGCCGGCGGACAAAAGGCCGAGGTGATCCCGCTGCCCGCCAAAAAGGCGCGCCGCAAGAAACAGCAATCCACCACACCGCAAGAAGCAAAAAAACCGGCCAAAACCGGCCGTAAATACCGGCCCGGCGGACGGACGCCGGCCTTTGCCCGCAAGACCAAGGGGGGGGTCTTTGGGCTCAAGCGACGGTGAGCGGCGGCGGAAAAGCCGCTTGCTCCTGGTCCATGCGCTCACGTCGCGCAAATCCGCGCGGCAACCAAAAGGCAGCGGCTTGACCGCCGTGCTTGCCCGTACTCGGACGCTGCTCGCCTCTTTCGCCGAGCCGTCCGGCAACCATCACAACGAAAATGTGTTGCAAGGAGCCTCCCCATGACGACCAACAACGCTGTTCCCAGCCGCGACACCATCGAAGCTTGGCGCCGTCTTCCCCTGCCTAAGCTCATGGAGGAGGCGCTGGCCGCCAAACTGAACAACCGGGGCCGGCGCTTTTCCCTCTGCTCGATCATCAACGCAAAATCTGGCAAGTGCAGCGAAGACTGCGCCTTTTGCGTGCAGTCGGCCCATTTCGCCACCGACGCGCCGGTCTACCCCCTCAAAACAACGGAGGAGATCGTGGCCGCCGCCCGGGAGGCCAAGCGGATCGGCGCGCATCGCTTTTCCATCGTCACCAGCGGCCGCGGCCCCACGGACCGGGAAGTGGAGCGCATTGCCGAGGCGTTCACCGCCATCCGGCGGGAGGTGGACATCACCCTGTGCGCTTCACTGGGCATCATGAACCGCGATCAGCTCCTCATCCTCAAGGAGGCTGGCGTCAACCGCTACCACCACAACCTGGAAACATCCCGGGAGTTTTTCCCGCAGATCGTCTCCACCCATACCTTTGAGGAACGGATCGCCACCATTCGCGCAGCCCAGGATGCGGGGCTCGAGGTTTGCGCCGGCGGCATCATCGGCTTGGGAGAAAGCGAAGAGGACCGCATATCCCTGGCCTGTACGTTACGGGAACTACAGGTGGATTCCGTCCCCTTCAACATCCTCATTCCGCTTCCCGGCACCCCGCTTGCCAAGCGGCCGCCGCTGACAGCCACGGAGATCCTGCGCGCCATCGCTTTGTGGCGGCTCATCAACCCTTCAACGCCCCTGCGCCTCTGCGCCGGCCGGGAGACCGCCCTTACCGACCTCCTCGGCATGGCGTGCATGGCCGGCGCCGACGCAATGATGATTGGCGGCTATCTCACCCAACGCGGCCGCATGCCCGAAGCCGACCACCGCTTGGTGGCCGCAGTGCAAGAACTATGGAGTCATTCGCAGCTTGGCTAAAAGGGTTGCGCACAGCGGGCCGCTTTCGGCGTTTGCCCGTTATCGATCGTCCCGCCCCTGGACGGGTCACAGAACAGCAGGGCCGGCAACTTCACGACTTTGCCTCCAACGACTATCTCGCCCTGGCCCATGACCCCAGGCTGGCGGCCGCCGCGCAAGCCGCCATCGAACGGTATGGAACCGGCGCGGGAGCGGCTCGCCTCATGAGCGGCGACCTGCCGCCGCACCGCTGTCTCGAACAGGCGGCAGCGGCACTGGTCGCCAAGGAGCGGGCCCTCGTGTTCGGCAGCGGCTATCTGGCCAACACCGGCATCATCCCCGCCTTGATCGGCCGGCATGGGGTGGTGCTCACCGATCGCCTGAACCACGCCTCTATTTACGACGGTTGCCGGCTGGCCGGGGCCCGGATGCTCCGTTTCCGCCATAACGACTGCGACCACCTGGAGGCGCTCCTCCGCCAACATTCCGGCCGCCCGGCATTGGTCGTTGTGGAGTCGGTTTACTCCATGGACGGCGACTTCGCCCCATTGGCCGATATCGTCGCCCTCAAAAAGCGCTACGGATTTCTCCTCATGGTGGACGAGGCGCACGCTGTGGGCCTCTATGGTCCTGAAGGAGGAGGGCGGGTAAGAGAGATGGGCCTGTCGGCCGAGGTGGATCTCGTGCTGGGCACCTTTGGCAAGGCGCTAGGAAGTTACGGCGCCTTTGTCGCCGCCGGTCCAATGCTCATCGATGTGCTCATCAACCGGGCCCGCACCTTTATCTTTTCCACCGCCCTGCCGCCGGCCACTGCGGCCGCCTCGCAGGCAGCCATCGAAGTGGTGCGCGCCGACCCCTCCCTGCGCTCAGAACTCGCCGGCCGCAGCCAATGGTTTAAACAGGCCCTCTCGCGGCACGGTATCGAGACCTCCAGCCCGTCCCAGATCGTTCCCGTGATCGTCGGCCGGGACGATGCGGCCGTTGCTGCCGCCCAAACCCTTTGTCAACGCGGTTTCTATGTGACCGCCGTGCGGCCGCCCACCGTGCCGCCAGGAACGGCCCGGCTCCGTTTCACCATCACGCTCCATCATACCGCTTCGCGGCTAGAGGAAGCAGCGGCCGCGCTGGCAGAGGCGCTTATCCCTTGATCACGGCCAGGGGACGCAACTCCACCACCACTTCCACCAAGTCGCGCTGACAGGCGATCACCCGGCCGATATCTTTATACGCGCCCGCAGCCTCGTCCAGATCACGCACGCCACGAATGGCATGAAGAATGCCCTGGGCGTCGAGGCGCTTCTTCTCTGCCGCCAGGGAAAGCTGGCGTTGCGCCTGTTTACGGCCCAGCCGACGGCCAGCGCCGTGGGAGCACGAGCGAAAGCTTTCCGGATTGCCGCGGCCGCGGACGATATAACTCGGTGTCCCTTGCGAGCCAGGAATGATGCCCAATTCGCCGGACTCAGCCCGGGTGGCCCCTTTGCGATGCACCACCACCGGCACGCCGAAATGTTCCTCCACCGCAGCGTAATTATGAGCAATGTTGATGAACGTGTCAAAGGTCACGCCTGGAACCACAGAAAACACCGCCTCTTTCAGGCGCTCCATCATCAACATCCGGTTTGCCAAAGCGAACGCAACGCAGAACTGCATTTCGGCCAGATACGCCTGGCCCACTTCATGCTCCAACGGTAAATGGGCGAGTTGCCATGCGGCAGGGGCCGCCTCTTTCCAGCGCTGATTCAGGTTGGCTGCCACCTTGTTGTAGTAGTTGGCCACGCGGTAGCCGAGATTGCGGCTCCCAGAATGGATCATCAGCCAGATCCGGCCATCCGATCCCTGCTGGATCTCGATAAAGTGGTTGCCCCCGCCAAGCGTGCCAAGCTGGTGCAAGGCCCGCTCATACTCCTGCTCAACAACGCGCAAGGGGCCCGTGGCCGCTGGCATGAGATCGCGGGGTTGCGGCCGGCGGTGGTGCTTGAAGCCCAAAGGAATGCGACGCCGCACCTCGGTCATAATCCGCGTCAACTGTTCCCGCGAAAGGCGCGACAACGAAGTGCGCTGAGCGCACATCCCACAGCCGATATCCACGCCCACGGCATTGGGAATCACCGTATCACGCAGGGCCATCACGCCGCCGATGGGCATGCCGTAGCCCACATGAGCGTCAGGCATGATCGCCACATGCTGAAAGACAAAGGGCAGCCGGCTCAAATGTTCAGCCTGCTCCATCGTCCCCGCGTCCAGCCGGTCAAGCCACAACTTCAGGGGAACGCCGCCTTCGACCGTAACAATCCGCTCCATGACGCATCCTGCCAGGGGCCGCACGCCCCAGGGTTTCGAGCACTCGGTCTTGGTTGATCACCCCCACATTATCCCAATTCAATTCGATGTCCAAGAAAACTCTGGAGTGAGGGGAGAGCAACTGGTCAGGGGCCTACTCCTCTGTATGCCGAAGTCGCGACCTCACAGACCGGGAGTCTAGTTACAGGGTGGCCAAGATTACAGGGGAGAAACCGCCGGGCCGCTGTACAGGGCCGCTCCCGTGATCAAGAGATCCCGTGCACGGCCACCATCGGCTCCATGTGGGCCAACCGCCAGACCGGCGGCAGGGCGCCGAGCAGACAGACCAGGATGCCGCAGGCCAGGGCCACGCCGGCGTAGGCCGCCGTGGCCGCAGACCAGCCGATCATGGCCCCGATATTGGCCAAGACGTGGAACCGACCGCCCACCAGACGCAGGAGAACGACGCCGGCCCCCACGCCCACCGTGCCGCCGACCGCGCCGATCACAGCCGCCTCACCGAGAAAGAGCAGGAAGATGTGGCGCCGCCGGGCCCCGATGGCGCGCAGGATGCCCACCTCGCGCCGCCGCTCGTTGCTGATCGCGGTGAAGGCGGACCAAACCAGGAGCACAGCCAAGGTGGTGGAGCAACCGATGGTCACGGTGAAGATACCCATGATGTCGGCCAGGATCTCGCGGATCGAACCGCCCAGGGTGCCGCGGGTCAGGATACCGATGGTGGGCGTGATCTCCTGGATCTTGTCGGCCACCCGCTCAACGTCGTAGCCTTTGCGCACCTTGAGGAACACGATGGAGATCCTGCCGGGCCGGTAAGCGCCCCGCGCCTCCTCGGACACTAGGTCCAGGTCCTCGACCCGCATGAAAAGCGCGTGGTCCAAGCCGGTGCCAGTGGGCGGCAGATGGGCGACCACCTTGACCTTGCGGCCAAAGAGCGACGGGGTCTGGATGAGCCCGAGATACTCGTACACGTAGCTGCCCACGTATACCTCGCCACGGCCAAGGGGGGGCGGATGATCAAGCCACGGCCGGACGATGAAATCCGTCTTCTGATCAATGGCCACGACCTGGCCGTCGATGATTGAGCAGCAGCCCGAGGCCAGGGTATTCAGGTAGATCTGGTAGGTGGCGGCCTCGATCTCCGGCAGGTCCTTGACCTTGCCGAAGACCGCGGCGTCCATGTAAAAGGTCTTCTCCTTGGATTCCAGGATGAACTCCTGGGCCGGCCCCATAGCCTCCACCGGCACCATAACGATATCGGCCCCCAGCTTGCGGGTCGTGGTGTCGAGATCGCTCTGCACCGCGTGGTTGAAGAGCAGGGCGAAGGCGAGCAAGGCTGAAAGCGCGGCCACGGCCACCAAGAGGACGGTGGTCCGGTAGGGCGTGCGGACAAGGTTCTTCCAGATGATCGGCGGCAATGGGCCCATGACGGCGGATGCGTTGGGGGGCAAAGGAGAGTGCGGGCCGGCGGCCGCGACCGGCCGCCGGCATCAAGGCTTGAGAAACGAGCGAGGAGGCTACTTCCAGTTGGCGTCGATGCCACAAAGCACGGCGTGTTCCTCGACCCCCTCCTCGTTATGGCAAGGCATGCACACCGAGGTCGGCTGGCCGATGAACTTCCTGGCCTGGACATCGTAGAGCTTGAGCTGGCCGTCCATGATGAAGTTGTCCGGCCCCAGATCCTTGCCTGAAACCTCGGTTTGGCAGAACGGGTTCTTGAGGCTCAGGGAGGCGGCTGTGTCCTCGGGAAGCTTGGTGCGCGAGGTGGCGATCACGTAGCGGCTGTCCGGGGTGAAGATGTCGTCGTGGTTCTCCTCGTTGGGCGCCAGCATCTCCACGTCGAGCAGTTCCAGGGTCTGGCCGTCGAGCAGGTACATACGGTCCGCGCCCGAGTTGGCGAGATACTTGCCGTCGGGCGAGAAGTACTGCCGGAAACTCATGGTGCGTCCCGGCTTGCCTGGGACCACGTTCTTGGCCAGGAGTTTCACCTTGCCGTGGATCAGCTCCTCCATGTCGAGCAACTCGAGGTGCAGCCGGCCCACTGGCGGCCCCTGGGGCCGTTCGGCCTCGTTGATCGTGATGAGCAGCTTGGTCATATCTGGCGTGTTGATGCCGTGGTAGAAGAGGTAGGGTTTGCCGATGTCCGCCTCGGTCCCCTCGAGGAACACGGTGCGGACATGGTAGAGATCGGATTTGCGGAACACGTCGATGTAGGCCAGGTTGGCCATAGAGATCGGCAGATAGTAATCCTTGGTCTGGGCCGAGGCGCAGTACATGTGGTGGGTGTGGGTCGCCTCGCGCGGAGTGGGCACATTGATGTCCATCAGCTTTTTGCCGGTGCGCAGGTCGCTCTTGCCCACGTGGGTCTGGTTGGTGTTGGGATCGATGTGATAGGTGGACCAGAACATCACGTCCCGGTTGGTGACGTCGATCCGTGGGTCATGGGTGGCGTGGGTCTCGTAGTCGCCGATCACGATCCGGTCGAGCTTGTCGAGCTTGATCGGCTGCGGATCCGACGGGTCGATGGTCACATCGGCGACCGCGAAATGTCCGCCCATGGTGGCCACGTAGAAGGTGGCCCGGTACTGCTTGGCCAGGGCCGTTGCGGCAAGGGCCGTGATCCCGAAAGCAGCGGCGGCGAGTCCGGTGGCGATCCGTATCCGTTTGCGCATAATGGTTCCTCCTTCTCTTTGGTTAGCAGTTGCCGTTTCCCCCTTTCTGCCGGATCACGGCGCCCGGCCCCCGTTACCCGGGCACTGTGGTGGTTCCGGCGCAAAAAGCTTACAACCTGCGGCAATTTGTCGCAACCAAAAAATGAATGAGGACTCATTCTTTTCCGCGCAAACAACTCTCACCCTAATACATTGCTTTAATTGATACAAAATGGGTTGCCAACCGGACGGACTTCGGACTTCGAGGCCAAAGAATCTGGGAAGAAACAGAAAACCCGTCGTCCCGGAGAAGACCTGCGGAGAGACGGGTTGTCTTTTTCAAATGGTGGAGGTGGCGGGAGTCGAACCCGCGTCCGGAAATACTCCGCTTCAGGCGTCTACATACTTAGTCCTGTAACGGGTTGTTTATCGTGGGATGGCCCCACCAGGACAAGGGGCTTCTCCCACTATCCTGCTGAGATCTCGCCGCCGGCCGGCAGGAACAGCCTTTGGCCAGCCGGTGTAGTCGGCGCCCTCATCCAGCCCCACCGGCGAGGCTGGGAGGACGGTGGCTCAATTAAGCAGCCACGGCATAAGCATAGTCGTCTGCGACTATATTTAATCCTCCCGGTTTTACGAGGTGGAGAGGAACCTCGGTATGCAGCCTGAGCTTCCGTATCCCCGTCGAACCCGTTTCACCCCCACTGTCAAAGAACAAGCGTATACTTCATACCATAGTACGCCCCCATCCTTTCGTAAACCCCCTGCTCTTTCTTTTTTTCAAGGGGCAGGCAGAGGACAAGGCAACGCCTCAATAACGGCGGTAGTCACGCACCGCGCGTTCCGTTTCCCGGTCGAGCTGCTTTTTCTTGAGCGCGGCCCGTTTGTCGTAAAGCTTTTTGCCGCGGGCAAGGGCCAACTCCACCTTAACCTTGCCCCGCTCGTTGAAGTACAAGCGCAACGGCACGAGAGAAAAACCACGCTCTTGCACCTTGCCGATCAGCTTGCGGATCTCGCGGCGATGCAACAGGAGTTTACGGAGCCGCAACGGGTCCTGCCGATCGTAGGTGGCATGGGAATAGGGCGAAATATGGACGTTGACGAGAAAGACCTCGCCGCCTTTGATCTTGCCGTAGCTATCGCGCAGATTCACCTTGCCGGCGCGGAGCGACTTGACCTCCGAGCCTTTGAGCACGATTCCCGCCTCCACGGTCTCCTCTATATGGAAATCGTGGAAGGCCTTTTTGTTGGTAGCAACGACTTTGCGCGACATAGAGGTGCATCCCCGGCAGGCGGGCCGGCAGCCAAATCAGGACATGGTGACGGTATGGGAGAAAAGAAAACTATAGGGAGAAGCACGAAAAAAGGCAAGCGCTTCCAACAAAAACAAAATTCGGCGCGGCAGATCCTTGGCGCACACAGCCTGCTTTTCAACGGGCTGTTAACCAGCGGTGCCCACGACCCGCACCGCCTCCCCCAGGGTGGTGACGCCAGCCGCCACCTTACGCCAGGCGTCCTGGCGCAAGGTGGTCATCCCTTCCGCTTGGGCGGCGGCGCGGAGCTCCGCCTCTGATGCGCCAGCGCTGATCAGGCTCTGCAACTTGTCAGACACGGCAAAGATCTCAAAGATGCCGCAGCGGCCGAAATAGCCGGTCTGCCGGCACTCGCGGCACCCCTTTCCTTCGTAGAGGACCATATCCTGGTCAGCAGGAAAACCAAAACCTGTGATCGTTTGCGCTGGCGTGGGCCGGGAAACCTTGCACCGGCGGTCGATCATCCGCACCAAACGCTGGGCCATCGCGCCAATCAACGTGGAGGCAATCAAAAAAGGCTGAACGCCCAAGTCCAGCAAACGGGTAATGGCAGAGACCGCGTCGTTGGTATGGAGCGTGGAGAAAACGAGATGGCCGGTCAGGGCCGCCTGCACCGCGTGGGCTGCGGTTTCGCCGTCCCGAATCTCACCAATCATAATGATATCAGGGTCTTGCCGCAGGATGTTGCGCAAGATCGACGAAAAGGTGACATCCACCTGGGGTTGCACTGAGATCTGGTTGAACTCTTCGCACACCATCTCCACCGGATCTTCCACGGTGACGATATTAAGCTCGGGCCGCGCCACCTGCTTGAGGGTTGAATACAGAGTCGTGGACTTGCCACTGCCAGTAGGACCGGTGACGAGAAAAATCCCATAGGGCTTGGCGATCAGCGAGCGGAAAACGCGCAAGTCGCGTTCGGAAAAACCAAGATCGCCAAGATCACGGAAGAGCACGTCTGGATCGAGGATCCGCAGCACCACTTTCTCGCCAAAGGCCACGGGAACAGTGGAGACGCGAATCTCGGACTGTTTGCCATCCCTATCCACCTTGATCCGGCCATCTTGGGGCCGCCGCTTTTCCGCAATGTTCAGCCGGCTCATGGCCTTGATGCGGGAGACGATGGCGGGATGCACCACTTTGGGCAAGGAATAGACGGTGTGCAGGCGGCCATCGATCCGCAGCCGCACCAGACAGTGCTCCCGTTTGGGCTCCAGGTGGATATCGCTTGCCCGCTGCTCAAAGGCGTAGGCGAACAAATGGTCCACGGCCCGCTGGATATGGCGGTCGCTCATTGCCGCCTCATCTGAGGAGGCGATGCGCACGTACTGCTCAAGGTTGGCGATATCCACCGCTGGCCCGCCGAGGTGGCTCTCAGCCGCCGAGATGGAGGACTGAAAGCCGTGAAACTCGCCGAGCAGCTTACGGATATCGCTCCGGCTGGTGATATGGGGCCTGATGGGGCGCTGGCTGGCCCGTTCGACCTCTTCCAGCACCTCCCGGCTGTCAGGGTCGCACACGGCCACCGAAAGCACGCCGTCCGCCACCTTGAACGGCAAAATGAGGTGACGGAGGGCAAAAGAGCGGGGCAAGGTCTTGGTAACGACCTCGATATCCAGGTCGAGGGGATCGAGCTTGACAAAGGGCAGGCCACTCTCCCGTGCGATGGCCTGAAAAAGATCCTCTTCTGTGAGGGGCCTGCCGGTCTGCGCATGTTCCAGGCGCAGGGCCAAAATCACATCGATAAGATCGGGGGCGCCCTGAGAAATATCCGCCCCTTCCTTGCCTTGCCCGCCCTTGCGCTGCTCCCGGCGGCGCAGCAGTTCTTGCCGGACTTGACGTTTTTTCAGCTCCACAAGGGAGCGCTGCTTGGCGGTCAAGAGCCCCTGGCGCACCAGCAGCTCAAGCAAACGGTTGTCGTTGTACATTCATCCAGCCGGCCTTTGCCGGCGTTCTTTTTTTGTTCGGATATGTTAAACTGCCACGCCGTCGTCCTTGCGGCGCGGCCCCTTACCGGGCAAGGCTTTGCGGGGAATCAGCGCCGACGCCCCTGAGACCAGATACTTCACGGCAGCTTCCACACCGCCTTCGCCGTAGTCCCGTCCGCCTCCATTGCAAAACCCACCTTGTCGCCCTCCTGCAGCGCATCCCGCTGTATCGGCTGATTCTTGCGCGAAAAAAACCGGGTGCGGGCCGAAAAGCCCACCCAGGCGTCATCGACCACCATCCCGGCCTCCTCGATCCGGTTTACCGTGCCCATCCGCTCAATGACAACCGTGCGGCCAGGGACGATGGGCAGGCCGAACTCATCAACATCTTGCGCCGCCGCCCTGCCGCCTCCGGCGGTCATGGCCAGCACGACCATCCCTGTTGCGAGCAACCACCGCATATTTCGCATCCGTCAACCTCCTTGTTACCCGTCAGTCTGCCTGCAACCAATAAAACATGCCTCGCTGTTCGCCCTTTTCCCGCTGCGTGACAATATTCCCCGCCGAAGTGCTGAAGTACTTGATCTCGGTCTTGGTGGGCGGCGCCATGAGAATGGCCGGCGGCTGCAAGCGCCCTTCGAAACGAATGGCCGTTGGCGCCACGGAAATATATTCGCCGTAATTGTCCGGGTCAGCGATCGTCACCATGTCGCTCTCGTTGATCAGTTTATCGGCATTGATATCGAACACCGCAGAACTCAACCGCGCCCCGGAGCAGGCGTCCAGCTCATGGACGTACGAATAGCCGCCCGTGCTACACTGGGTCGCCTGGGGCACGAACGACACCACGATGGCCCGGCCGTCGCGGATGAACACGTCGGAAATGACCCTCTCGCCCGCATCCGGCAGGTCGAAGTACCAACCGGCATGGGAAGAAGAGGGGTCAGTGCTGCACACGCCTGGATTGGCGTCTTGGCCCGCATCGGTATCCGCCACTGGACAGTAGCGGATGGTGTTGTCGGACAACACCCGAATATCCTGGTAACTGGCCGTGCCACTCGCCAGCTCGATGTTCACCCGCCAGGGATGGCTCACCGTAATATAGTCGGTCTTGGTCTTGGTGGATGTCAGGCCGTCGGCGTCCGTTACGGTCAGCGACACGGTAAAGGTGCCGGGCGAGGCATAGACATGGGTGGGCGATTGTTCGGTGCTGGTCGTGCCGTCGCCAAAGTCCCAATACCACGAGACGATATCAGCGGCCGAGGTCTCCGACATATCCCCAAACTCCACCTTGGCGTCCGACGCAGTGTTCACCCCGTCCACTTTGAAGTTGGCCGCCAAGGTCGTGTCGATGAGGACAGTGTCCTCGTCAAGGTCAGTGGCCACGCTGACCTCCCACGGCTGCGACACCGTGACAACAGCGGTCTTGGCGTTGGCCACATAGGGCAGCGGATAGGAACGCACCACGACCAGGGTCACCTGATAGGTGCCGGGCGTGGAATAGGTATAAACAGGATCACTGGCATAGCTGTCCACTATGCCGTCGCCATTAAGATCCCAGTACCGGGAGGTGATCGTGCCGCTGGACTGGTCGGAAAAGGCCACCTTGGCCGAGTTGGGCGTATCGGTCTCCGTGGCGGTGAAGTCGGCCACCACGGTCTCGCCGTTGAAGATATCGGTTTGTTGCAACAAGGTAATCGGCGCGGTCAGGTTGGAAAGGGGCTGGGAGGCCGATGGATCGAACGTGCCCAAAAACTCGCTTGCGTCGTCGCTGTCACCGTAGTCCCAAATGCCGTAAATCGTCTGCTGCGTGGTGTCGGTCAAATCCGCATCACCGAGATAGCGGCCCGTGCCGAACACCACCATGTAGCCGGGTAGGCTGGTCCCATCTTCCGCCACACACGCCGACATGGCCATGATATCCGGCCGGGAGGTAATGGCCGGCGTGCCGCATTCGCCCACCGCGTTCTTCACCGTAAAGAGCGGCGCCGGCGCGCCGCCGGACTGATGCGCCACGCCCCAGTTACTCGGATCAGGATCCCGCAGGTCGAACTTCCAGAGATTGCCTTTGAGGTCGCCGGCGTACACAAAGTCAACGTCAAAGTCGTTATCCACGTCAATGGCCGCTGGACTGGAAAGACCGTTGTCCCCGCCTACCCCGGTATCGATCATCGCCACCAGCGAACCATCCGCCGGGTTGACCACGTAGAGCACCGCATGGCCGTTGGCGCTGCCGTAGCCGTTGCCAAAAATGACCACATAGCTCTCCAGGTCGGTGCCGCTGTTCAGCGACGAGTAGTTGGACTTGAGCACGTAGGGCTGGCTGAAACTGTAGCCCATGTTTTGCTTGGCCGGCGTGGTGGTGGGCAGCAGGGGATCGAGCGAGGCCGGGAACTCCCACTTCACCCGCGCCGCCAGCTTGGTTTCATCGGTGATCTCCGCGGCATTGGAGACATCCAGGCAGTAGTAACCCTTGCCTCCCTTGCCGAGGCCGCCGATCACATAGGTGGTGGAGCCCATCTGGGCCACGGTGGGGGTCAAGTCCACGTAGTACTTGTGGCCATAGGTGGGGGAGGAAAGGGCGGCAAGGTTGGAAAACACGAGATTGGGCACGTAGGCGAACCGTTCTGCGCCCGTGGCGGGATCGAAGGCGTGCAGCATACCGTCGTTGGCGCCGACGAACAACAGATCGTTGGCCTCATCGTAGGCGGCCATGGAGTGCACGATATCGCCAAGCCGCTTGACCCGGTCGCGGAACGACCCGCCGTTTGCCTGTTCCTGCGAATTATCGCCCCTGATGAAGGCGAGGATGTCCTGGGCCGTTGCCGGATCGGCGGAGAGGAGCGTCTGCTGGCTGGCGTCCAGACTGGCGTAGCGGAAGGGCGTCCCCGTGCCATTGGGGAGCATGGTGGCGATGAGGCGCTGATCGTGGCCATTGGTGTCGAGAAAGTTTTCCAACACCGTGGCCGCGGCCCACAACGGCGAATCGGTCACCACCGCGCCGGTGTCGGAATCCAACTCGTAGGCGATCAGGTCTCCCCACCAGCCGTCTGTATTGTACACCGACTGGAACATGCGGATCTCCTCATCAATGCTTTCGTACAGTTCATCGCCGTTCACCGCCACGGCGGCCGACGAACCGGAACGGGACTCGATGTTCTCCAACACGGCCAAAATGGCGTTGGTGAGCTCCGTGGGATTGCCGGCGCTGACAAAGGTGCCCCGGCCGTTGACCGTGGCGTGCCAGAGGTCGTCGATCCGATGAGAGGCAGGCGGGGCGTAGGGATTGGGCCAGGTGGGATAGATCCCGTTGGCAAAATCATAGTCCGCCGGATTGAGGGTGCCGATCACGCCAAAGGAAATGCCGTAGGTCACCATGTGCTGATGGGTGGCGGGGTCCTCGTCGGTGGCTGGCACCTGGTTGCTCAAGGTCGGCGCAAGGTCGTTCTCGTAGTAGTACATCGCCACATCGGCCAGTGTCTCACCGTAGAGATCGGCATAGGGCGCGCCGTTGTCGCCATCGACGTTGCCCACCCCAGGCGAGGGACCGTTATAGTACCCATCGGTCATGACAATGGCGAAGTTCTGCTGGCACTCGCCACCATCCGCCGCCGTGGCGATGGGTGACGAGCCAAGCCCGCCGGTCTTGCCGTCCGCGGCATGAAAGTACTGGCCCACCATCTGCAAGCCGCGCCGCAACGGCGTGCCTTGCGCGGAAATGGAGTAGGAATAAAGGATGTCGAGCAACTGCTCGGTATAGTCGCCAGACGAGGTGTCGATATCGAGCACCGGCTGGACGATCTTGCCGTTGATGCTCCGGATGCCGATCCGCACGCCGCTCACGCCGTCGATCACGCTGGCCACCGCGGCGGTGGCGCTCAACTCCCGCCGCCGGTAATACGAATACCAGTTGGCAAAGTTCTGCCGCTCTTGCGTATAGGCGTCCGCCGCCGTGGGCGAAGCATACGTCTTGACCGTGCTCGGCACCGCGGCGGCGGCCACCGCCACCAACTCGCCCGACTCGATCATCTCGTCGCCATCACTGTCGTTCACCAAATAATATTCGATCGGATTGGTCAGGTTGACGAGATACACGTTTTCGCCGGTATCCAATTCTCCATCGCCGTCCTTATCGTCAAAGGTATAGTAATGCGCGTTGATGATCACGCCTGAGGCGATGGAGACGCCCGACGGCACGAACATCACCGCATCGGCGCTGGTCGTCGCATGACCGCTTTTATGCTCCAACGTTACATAGCCGCTGGTCCCCGCCCGAAAAGGCAGCCTCGCGGCCAGCAGATTCCACTGCCCATAGTTGTACCGCTGGTTGACGGAAACCGTGGTCGAGCCGCCATCGTAAGCGATCAGGTACGGCGCGCTTTCGTCCCGCGACCAACTGCACTTTCCGCTCTCGTTCCAGCCGCAGGTCCAAAACGCATACACGTCGTAGTTGCCGCTCAGCGACAGGTTGGGCGTCCAGCGGGCCCACATGCCGGTTTTATAGGTATAGTACGAGCTGCCATTGTACTCAGGCACCGCCCCGGACTCGCTCCAGTAAGAAGAGCGGCTAAAACCAGAATCCTTGTTGTCCACGACCACCGCGCCGGGCGGCGTCACGGTGATCGTATGATAGGTGGCGTTCAGGTTAAAGGTGGGAGAGGAATGGGCCGGGTGGGAGCGAGGCGTGTCCGGGTCGGCGTCGCCCATCGGGTAGGTGGTCGTTGATGGCCAGGGGGTATAGGTGACCGTTGGATTATAGTAGATACGATTGTAGCCCCACCACTGGGATTTCCACCAGCCCCGGTACTGGCCGGTGAGCACGCCGGAGTACACGTTGTCGCCCGGATTGTCGAACACGTAGCGCCGGCTGTTGAACAGCCCATCGGCTTGTGGCGTCATGAACTCCCAGTCCATACTGCCCGAATCGTCGAGTACGAACATGATATTCGCCGGCGCCGGCTGGAGCTTGGCGTCCAGGGGCGAATCGGCCAGCGACAGGGCTGTGGGCGGCACATAGACGAACTTCACCGCATCGGCGTTGGTGTGGCCGCCATGCACCGTGCCGCTCCGGCGGGTGAGGGTCACCTTGCCCGCCGTGCCCGCCTCGAAGCAAAAGGTTCCCAACAGATTCCACTGACCGCCGTTCGCCTTTTGGTTCTGCGTCACCTCAGAGGTGCCATAGGCATGGGTGATGGTGTACGGCGCCTGCTCGTCCCGATTGCCAATAGTGGTGTACCACACGTATACCTGATACAGCCCCGCTTGGGGCAAGGTGGGCGTCCACACCGCGGTGGCGCCGATCTGGGTGGTGTACTTAGAGGTGGAGCCGTACGGATTTGGGCCGCCCGACGTACTCCACGAGCCGGTCCAGGCGTCCATCACCCCAGGGGTATCGTTGTCCACGATGACCTCTATGGTGGCGGCGGCCAAGGGCCCGCTTCCGAAAAAAAGAAAGGCCAACAGAGTCTGCAGCGCTAGCATCACAGGGCCGCAGCGCCCAGCCTTGGCCAACCGCACGCGCAACGCCCCCTCCTTTCTTCCCGCCATGCGCCTACCACGACCTGCCATACAGCACCTCCCGGCCCCCAAGGAGCCGCAAGCCCTCGCCCCCTCAGGGGCTCCCATCTTTAGCCGTCCGCTTTCTGCGGACTATTAAAACCGCCGTTTGTATCCAATTTTTATGGTGGTGGCCGCGCCGGCGTTGCTCACAACCGCCCGGCCATACAACGTGTACTCATGCAACCGGCTGCCGCTGGAGCCTTCCATCCGCTGCGAGGCGCCAGTGGCGATCCCACGGTCGATGATCACAAAGGAATACGGCGCGCCTGTCTGCACGCCACCGTTGGTCATGGCAGTCAACGCCGCCACGATCTCGGCATCGGACAACGAGCCATCGCCGTCCGTATCAGGGAAAAGCGAAGAAGGGCCCGTGGAAAGGGACAACAGATCCGACATCCGATAGGGCCTGGCCGTCATGCTTGATGTGGGGGCAAAGGAGGCAGAGTCCAGCGAGCTCCGCTGCTCCAGGCTGGTGGACGATGCGTTTTCAATGAGCTGCGCCGCGTGATAAACCGCACTCTCCGCCGTATAGAACGTCTGCTTCGCCACCTTGTCGTTGCCAGCGATCTGCAGCTCGATCGATGTCTGGGTCGTGGTGGAAACCCCCAAAACGACCAACAACATCAGGGTGACAAGGACCATCACCAAGACAAAACCGCGCTCGGACCGGAAAGAAGCAGCGCTCATAGCGAACTCGCCAACACAAGGGAAAAGGTCACCGTATTGTTCAACTGCGGGTGGGAAATAACGACCTGCACGCTCTTGGCGCTGGCCACCGGCGAGCCAGAGGTCACCCACCACTGCACCGTATAACCATCGGCCTCGCCGTCCTCGTCCACCGAGCCGTCGCCATCGTTGTCGATCCCATCCGAGGCGGTGGAATACACGGTGTAGTTCTCATCCGCTTCGTCCACCGAGCCATCACCATCGTTGTCCACGCCGTCGCTCCGGGCGTTGGTGCCAGGGCCGCTTGCCGGAGGATCCTCGAGCAAGGTGCTCGTGGAAGGATCGAGCGAAAGCACATACTCGAGCCGGTCCATCGCGGCGGTTGACGCGCCGGTGAGCCACCTCCCCTTGGCGCTGCCAGACATGGCGCTCTCCTGCATGGAAATAACGGCCAGCACGCCCACGGCGAACACGCTCAAGGCGACCAGCGCTTCGATCAAGGTGAAGCCGTTTCGCTGCGGCAACGACCGTCTCACACTACCTCCTCCATAATCGGTCCATCGAAAAAGCCGTTCCGGGGCGCGGATGACGGCCTTTTTACGAGGCCATCATCCCTACAAGCCAAGGTTCCGGCACCGGATGGTCACCGACGCCAGCCGCCCCCGCACGCCCGTCGGAAGGGTCCAGGTGCTGCCGCCCGGCGTGGTGAAGCTCAAGGCGTCCTGGAGCTTGGCGTCGGCAGTCGGAGCGCGGGCGAGCACCGTCACCCGCACGGCGACGATATCATCGTACTGGCTGCTCGCCGGCGCAGTGGTGGTGCTGCCATTGGCGAGCAGGTATAAAAACTCCAGATTGGCGATATATTCGGCCACCGGCATGGTTGCCGTCGGATTCCGCCGCCCGAGTTTCTGGATCCCATCGGCCGGCGTATACAGTGTATAGGTAAGGTTCTCCCCGCTATCGGCCGTGTCGCCGTCGCCGTTGAGGTCCGAGGTGAAGGAAAGCGAACTCGAGGAGGCGGCTGTGATGCCAGCCCCCGCCCGGCCGGTTGGATCGCAGCCCGCCATACGGATCTCCCGCGTCATCAACAGCAACGCTGCCCGCAAATTTTGCTGCGCGGCCGCCACGCTGTCCTGGGCGACGAACGTATCCTGCTGCGTCCGGGTGGTGTTAAAGATCGCCACGCCAATGATGCTCGCCATGAGGACGGCGATCAACATCTCGACCAGCGTAAAGCCGGCCGTTTTCCCCCAACCCGGCTTACGTCTCTTACTCATGGCAACTCCCCCATAGAGAGCGAAACGTTGCCAGCCACGGACAGCGCCAATTGGTAATAAACCGATTTGTTGTTCCGCAACCAGACGCTGCCCGTGCGGATGGGCAGGCCATCTGGCTGATACCCGGTCGTATTGCTCGTAAAGTTGGTCTGATACAGGCTTACCCACCGCGGCATGTTGCGGGACAGCAAGGTGGTGTTGTTGCACATCTCCACAATCTGGTATGACCCCACTTCCCCTGCTGGATTATAAACACCTGGCGAAAAACGGATCTCCACGTTGCAGTTCCGCTTCACCGCCTCCACCTTGGCCCGCTGGAAATCGGCGAGCAGCACCCGGGCAGCGCTCTTGAGCTGGAAGCGCGGAATATTGTCGGTGAGCAAAGGGACGGCCGTGGCCGCCAGCACCGCCATCACGCCGAGCACCACCAGGAGTTCCAGCAACGAAAATCCGGTCTCGTCTTTCCGCCCTCCACCCTCCTCCCACACGTTGTCTGATCGTTTCATCATCAAGCCGCCTACCTTCCTGCCCCCTGGCTTTTCCGCGTTCCACCTTAAACAAAAACAGCAAAAATCACACCACCCACGCCATCTTCACCAAGCGGTCACCGAAACAAACCGCCGCAACGGCGGCAGGCGCGGCCGCCGCCCCCGACACAACGCACGCGAACGACGTATCTTCAGCAAGTTAGACATCGAGCTATGGAAACGGCGCCTGATGAGAGTGTCATGATTCTATCATACTTCGCCTGGAAACCAAGCAAGGGTTCCTCGCCATTTTCTCCCGGCCGGAACGCCTCCCACCCCTAAACTTTTTTTCACCTTCAACCAGTCCCGGCCTGCCCCTTATCGTCACCCAGACTGCCGTATTTTGTCATCCCCCCTTCCCCACACCGGCATCCCCGCATGGCTCTTTACGCGAGAGCTACGAACAACGCAGTGAAAAAACAAGAAATTTTCAACGGCAGCACAAGCCGACCTCTTCTGGCACACCATTTGATTCTCTTTTTGGAGCATCAGACGCCAGAGAAGGCAAAACCGGTCGAAAACTTCAGTACAGCCAAGGAGGTTATCATGCTGCAACGGATCAGAACCGCAAAAAACGAAAAGGGCTTTACCCTGGTGGAGCTGATGATCGTGGTGGCGATCATCGGCATCTTGGCCGCCATCGCTATTCCGCAGTTCGCCAAATACCGGGCCCGGGCGCAGAACTCGGCGGCGCTTTCCGACCTGCGCAACATGAGGACCGACCTGGAAGGCTTCTATGCCGAATGGCAGGCGTATCCCAACTGATCCCAACGAGGCGAAGATTTCCACTCTCTTTTCCTACTAAGGAGGACACCATGAAGAAGATTCTCTCGATCGCCGCTTGCGCGTTGCTGGTCGGCATTTTTGCCACCACTGCTTCCGCGACGACGACTTCCTCGCAATCAGGCAATACCGTCACCATCACCGTGAGCAACGTCACGGGCGCATCTTCCAGCTTCACCTACACCACATCCCCCAACGTCCAGATCAAGGCGAAGACCTCGGCGACCTCCTATGCCGCCAAGTCCGCCAACACCAACACGGACGCCGACAACGGCATGGTGTATGGGGTGGTGGCCGGCAACCCCGGCTACGCCCAGCGGCAAAAGACCTCTGCAGAGGCCAACAGTGGTCCCAGCGACGTAACCGACGAGTCCACTCTCGACAGCGAAACCTGGCAGTGGATGGGCGCAAGCTCCTGAGCTTCTTGCCGTTGCCGACAAAAGCCCCTGTCACCCTCGTGCCAGGGGCTTTTTTTTGTTATCTTCTATCTTCTCCCTGGGCGAAGCAGAGCCGGCACCACCATCCCGCTCTCACGGCCCGCTTTGCAACAAAAACTCTTTGGCCCAACCTTTTCTCGCCAATGGATATCGTCCTCACCCACGTCTCCAAGACCTTCAAAGCCTCCATCGGCCAGCGTCCTGTGCGGGCGCTCTCCGGCCTTTGCCTTGAAATCCGCCGGGGCGAAGTCTTTGGCATTATTGGCCGCAACGGGGCGGGGAAATCCACAACGCTCAAGATCCTCATGGGGTTTCTTCGTCCTGACCAGGGCGAGGTCCTTTTGGCCGACCGGCCGCCAACCGATCCCGCCGCCCGCAACATCGTGGGCTTTTTGCCGGAAAATCCCTGCCTGTACGACAATCTCACGGCAAGAGAACATCTGGAGTTCGCCCTGCGGGTGGCCGGCATGTCGCCACGGCGAGAACGGGACCGTATCGATCGCGCCCTCGCCCGGGTGAGTCTGCTGGAGGCCGCCGACCGGCCGGTGCGGAAATATTCCAAGGGCATGGTGCAGCGCGCCGCCCTGGCCTACGCCCTGGTGCATGAACCGGATATTCTGGTGCTCGACGAGCCGATGTCTGGGCTGGATCCTTTAGGACGGCATCTGGTCGTGGAACTGATCCAGGAATATCACGCCGAAGGCCACACCATCCTCTTTTCTTCCCATATCCTCACCGACGTGGAACGGATGTGCGACCGGATCGCCATCCTGGACCAAGGACAGCTCAAGACCACGGTCACGCCAGACGACCTGACCGGTATTGCCGATCCGGCGGGCCGCCTCAGCCCACTGGAGCACCTGTTTCTTTCCACCATCCAAACAGAAGGCACCCCGCAACCATGATCCAGGGAACCGCCGCAGTAGCCATCATCAGCTATAAGGAGGGATTACGGCAGCGCCTCCTTTACGGCGCCATGCTCCTCGCCGTGGGGATCATCTTTTTCTCCGTGTTGCTCGCCGGCCTGTTCATGCGCGACATCGCCAAGATCACGCTGGACTTTTGCCTCACAGCCGTCAACCTGGGAGGACTGCTCGTGCCGTTCTTTCTCGCCGTGCATCTCTTGGCCCGCGACCTCGAACGCCGCACCGTCTTTACCATTCTCGCCAAGCCCGTTTCCCGGCCAGGGTATATTCTTGGCAAATTCTGCGGGTTGGCGCTCCTCTGCGCCACGATCATGGGCATCCTTACCGGCGCAACGGTGATCGCCCTGCTCATCAGCAAGCACCTCTATGCGGCGGTCTTTTTTCAGGACCTCTCCTGGCCCGCCGTTTTCGTCTCCGTGGGGATCAGCTTTCTCGGCATCGCCGTGTTCATCGCCACGGTAGTCCTCTGGTCCACAGTGACCACGAGCTCCTTTCTCGCCACCTTGCTGACCGTGGCCACCTACTGCGTGGGCCAGACCGTGGGGGATATGGTCCACTTCATCGCCAGCAAGGTGCCAGGGGTCACCATCACCCCTGTAGTCGCCCAGACCGTGAAAGCGGCCATGTACATCTTTCCCAATCTCGCCGCCTTTGACCTCAAATTGGCCGCAGCGCACGGCCAGCTCGCGCCCCTGGCCGACATCTTGTTTCTTCTCGCCTATGGAGTGGCCTATACGGCCGCGACCCTGGCCCTCGCCACAGCAATCTTTCAGCGACGTGATCTGACATGAAGAGCAAGGGAGCCTGGACACTCTTTCTGCTGGCGGCAACAGCGACCGTTTTTTGCGTCCCCCTCGCCTACCAGTTGCAACTCCGCTACCAACGGGAGACGATCAGCCATTTCGGGTTGTTGCCTTCTCCCCTGGTGCGGCTTTTAACGCTCGAGTTCAAAGGCGTGACAGCCGACTATCTCCTTCTCAAAACAATTTCCTACATCGGCTACAAACTCCTTGAAAAAGAACGGCTCGACGAGAAGGAATGGGAACAGGTGATCGCCATGCTGGACCGCATCACTGATCTCGATCCCAAGTTCTGGGATCCCTATCTCCTGGCCGCCATGACGCTCCCCTGGGATGCGGGTAAACTCGACGAGGCCAACCGCTTGCTCAAAAAGGCCACTCGCGCCCGGCCCGAGGACTTTCGCCCCTGGTACCTCCTTGGCTTCAACGCCTTCTTTTTTGAAAAAAACGCCAAAAAGGCCGCACCCTATCTGCGGCGGGCCGCCTCCCTGCCGGGCGGCCCGGATTTTCTCAAAGGGCTTGCCGCCCGCTTCAGCTACTATGGCGGAGAGACCGATCTTGGCATCCTCTACCTGAAAAGCATCTTACCCCAAACCACGGACAAGGCCTTGCGCCGCCATCTCACAAAACGCCTGGCCGCCCTCACGGCCATGC
>WFOD01000286.1 GCA_015488275.1 Deltaproteobacteria bacterium | reverse complement strand
GCGTATGGGTGGGAATCAACACCAGCCGCACCAACCGGATCGTGGAAGAGGGGATGGAGCGCGGTGTGGTGCGGGAGCTGGCCGGTTTCGATTCGCTCCAGCGGGAGGTGCGCGTATCGGCCCGGAGCCGGCTGGATTTTGCTTTGCGTTTCGCTGGCCGTGTATGGTATCTGGAGGTCAAGAACTGCACCTTGGCCGCCGACGGGGTGGCCATGTTTCCCGATGCCCGCACCACCCGCGGCAGTCGCCATCTCGATGAACTGCGCCAGCTCGCCGCCCAGGGACATGGCGCGGCGGTCCTTTTTTGCGTGCAGCGGGCCGATGCCCAGTGTTTTGCGCCAGCAGCGCGCATCGATCCCCAGTACACGGCCGATCTCCGGCGGGCGGCCCGAGAGGGAGTTCTGGTCCTGGCCTACCAGGCTGCGGTGACGCCGCATGAGATCGCGCTCCGTTGCCCCCTTGAGGTTGTGTTATAATGAAAAAATCATGAGCCACCACCATGTGTCCAAGGCGGTCGTCCTGTTGAGCGGCGGCCTCGACTCCACCACCACTTTGGCCATTGCCCGCGACCAGGGTTTTGTCTGTTATTGCCTCAGTTTCCGCTATGGCCAGCGCCAGGAGGTGGAAATCGCACGGGCGGCGGCCATCGCCCGGCATTACGGTTGCCAGCACCTGGTCTTGCGGCTCGATCTCCACCGCATCGGCGGCTCAGCGCTCACCACCGAGGCGCCGGTGCCCAAAGACCGGCCAGTGGAGCGGATGGCCGACGAGATTCCGCCGACTTACGTGCCGGCGCGTAATATCGTCTTTTTGGCCCACGCCCTGGCTTGGGCGGAGGCGATAGGCGCGCGGGATATCTTTATTGGCGCCAATGCGGTGGATTATTCGGGTTATCCAGACTGCCGGCCAGAATTTCTCGACGCCTTTGCCCATATGGCGAACGTGGGAACCAAGGCGGGAGTTGCTGGCGCTGGCTTCCAGATTCACGCCCCGTTGTTGCGGCTCTCCAAGGCCGAGATCATCCGGCGGGGCGTCGCCCTGGGCGTGGATTACGCCATGACCCATACCTGTTACGATCCCGGGCCGGACGGCCTTGCCTGCGGCCGTTGCGACGCCTGCCTCTTGCGGCGGCGTGGCTTTGCCGAGGCCGGCGTGCCGGACCCGATTGCCTATAGCGTATGAGCCATTCCGATTATGCGCCCGGCCGTTTTGTCATGGCCGGCCTGCCTGGCTTGGAGCTCGACGGTCGCACCGAGGAGCTCGTCGCCCGTTTCGGGCTCGCCAACTTTATCCTTTTCCGGCGCAACATCGAATCGCCTGCCCAGTTGGCGGGGCTGTGCGCCGCCCTCACCCGTTGTTGCGGCGAGCATGGGCTTGGCCAGCCGCTTATCGCCATTGACCAGGAAGGCGGTACGGTCAGCCGCCTGCCGCCGCCCTTCAGCCAGTTTGGCGACGCGCGAGACTTCGAGGGGGCCGACGATCCCCTTGCCGCTGCCCGGAGGTATGCGCGCACCTGCGGCCAGGAGCTGCGTCAGGTGGGGATCAACATGAATCTGGCGCCAGTGCTTGATGTGTGCCCTGGCCGGGATGGCGCATGGTTCATGGCCCGGCGCTGCCTGGGGAGCGATCCCCGCGCCGTGGCCCGGCTGGGAGCGGCGATCGTCGAGGAACTCCAACGGACCGGAGTGGCGGCCTGCGCCAAGCATTTTCCCGGCCTGGGCAGCGCCCGCCTCGATCCGCACGAAGTGGCCTTTGCCATCGACAAAGAGGAGAAGGACCTGCTGCGCGAGGACCTTCTGCCCTTTGCCGCCGCCATTGAGGTCGGCGTGGCCGCCGTGATGACCAGTCACACGGTGTACGCTGCGCTCGACGGCCAGTGGCCGGCCACCCTTTCCAAAGAGGTCTGTACCGGGTTGTTGCGAAACAAATTGGGTTTTTCCGGGGTCCTTATTACCGACGACCTGGAAATGGGGGCCATCGCCGGCCAGATTCCCGTGCCCCAGGCGGCGGTGCGGGCGTTCGCTGCCGGCGCTGATCTTCTGCTCATCTGCGAAAGCCAAGAACATGTGGCCGCCACCTGCCGCTTGCTCGCCGAGAGTCGCCAGACCGGCAAGGTGCCCGAGGAGCGGTTTCAGGCGGCTGGCGCCCGCCTGGAGGCGCTCCAACGGCGTATCGGCCGGAAGGTGTTGTAACAGTTTGAGGCATGGTTGTTTTTGCCTTCTGGTGTGGGGTGAGGTTTTTTCCCTTCTCGCTTTTGTTTTGCCGGTCCGTTGTGCTAGGATGAGAGAAAAGGGGGCGAGATGGTGCGTGCGCCCCTGACGACGATGGAAACCCTGAAGAATGGAGGTGTCCATGGAACTGCAACTCGAAGGCCGAAATCTGAATCTGCGCAAGTCCTGGCGTGAGAAGATTCAGGAGGAACGCGAGCGGCTCGCCCGTCACCATCCCGGCCTGGTACACAACCTCCGTGTGACCATCGAGGAAACGACCCACCACAAGGCCGGCGGCTACGAGCTGCGCGTGGTTGCCTCGGTGCCCAACGATACTGTGGTGGTGAAACGCAAGGGCGAGGCGGTCCGGCCTCTCCTGGTGGACGCGTTCGACACCCTCGGCCTGCAACTCAAGGAACTCCAACGCAAGCGGCGCAAAAAGGTTGCCAAGGGCGCAGCGCCTGAGGCTGTGCCGCGGATCAACTTTGGCGTGATCACCGCGGTCTATCCCTACGAATCTTACGGCTTTATCACCACCCCAGACGGCCGCGAGGTGTACTTTCACGAAAACGCCCTGAAAGAGAAGGGCATCGACGAGATCGGCATTGGCGACGAGGTTCGTTTCGGCGAGACAGAAGGAGACAAGGGACCGCAGGCCACCTGGGTCCGTCCCGCCCGCTGATCCGCCGTCGGCTTCTGTCCGGCGCAAGGCATGTCCTGTATGCACGCACCAACCGGGGAGCGCGGCATGGCCGCCTCCTCGGTTTTTTGTGTGCGTCCTGCTTGCCGCCTTTTTTCATATCCGGTCTTTGTGGTCAGCTATCCTTTGCCTCTTCACTTTTAGCAGCCCGTTGAAAAACGGGCTGTGTGCGGCACAGGGACGTGCCGCCGAATTGCGCCGGGCTTGAAAAGTCCAAGCAATTCGTGAGGTTGGGCGAAGCTGTGCTTTGCCCAATCGGCGTCGAAAAAGCCGTCCCTGGCTTTTTCGACGCCGATTGGGCAAAGCACAGCTTCGCCCAACCTCACGAATTGCTTGGACTTTTCAAGCCCGG
>WFOD01000285.1 GCA_015488275.1 Deltaproteobacteria bacterium | reverse complement strand
GATCGATACCGTTGTGCACCAGATGCACGTCCTCCGGCCGAATCCGGTGCCAGCGGCATATGTCTTGGCGCACTAACTCGGATATGGCGATGTAGGTTACGGGGTGTCTTTGGCGGAAGGCGGCCGACTCGATCCAATGCCGCAGGTGGTGTTTGAGTGACAGGAAAGTGAGGAGGCGTTTGCCAAAGCGCAGGAGCGGCGCGGGAGCGGCGGCGATCTTGCGCATGGCCGTGCACCAGTGGACCCCTCCGTGGCTCTGGTACACGTCCATGATCAGGGTGTTGCCCACTCCGTACACCAGGTCGTGGCCGGCCCGCCGCGCGAGCCTTTGGTGGCGCAGGGCAAAGAGCAGGATGCGCAGCCAGCCAGGGGCCCGGCGAGGAAGAGGGATGGCGTGAAAGGTGGCCCAGGGAATGGTGTGATCCCACGTCTCGGCGTACACGTGTACCTTCCAGCCGTGACGGGCAAAACTGTGCGCCAGATCGACCAGGTACGCCTCGGCCCCCCCACCGTGGGGATGAAAGTTTTCTATGGCGAAGGCGATGGACGTTTTCACGGTGGTGGCGGAATGCGGTAGAGGATCATCAGGCCGGTCTGATGGTTACGCCAGCGTCCTTGTTCCTGCAGGGGAAAGGGGGCGACCGAGGCGAGATCCAACGGCCAGTTTTGGGGGCGGTTATGTTCTTCCCACAAAAGATAGGGGATGCCTTGCTGCTGGAGGGCAAGGAGAAAGCCCTGGGGGGTTTGTTGGGGGAATCCTTCGTAGGTAAGTTCCGTGGCCAACGGCGGGGGAAAGCGCTTGCGGTGCCGGTTGGCGTAGAAGTTGACGAGGGTGGCGGTTTGGGAGTTGAGCGAGGTCACCACGGTGACAGTCTCCTTTCCTGGCGTGAGTTGGGCGACCGTGGCGCCGATCGTTTGGAAGACCGCCTCTGCGTCCCGCCGGGGCTGGAGGGTCTTGGGCAGGGTGGTGGCGATGAGTAATAGGGCCACGAGGAAGAGGGCCGCGCCTGGGGGGATTTTGAGAGAGCGGGAGCAGTAGTGGGCGAGGCGGACCAGCCCCGCGGCAAAGAGCACGGCGCAGGGCAGGGTGGCAAGGAGCGTATAGCGGTATTCCAGCACCCACATCCAGAAGATGTGCAGGCACAGGATCGCCACTGCGCCCGCAAACAGGATGCGGCCCGTTTGCCGTAACGGCTGGAGGCGTCCGGAGGCCGGCACGTGGCCGATACCCAAGAGGGCGACCAGGGCGAAGGGATAGGTGGCGGCCTCGAGTATCCGGTTGGCCAAGGTGCCGATGCCCACAAGATAAAACGAGCGGCGCGCCTCGTCGAGAAAATAGCCGACCGGTGCGGGGGTGCGGGCCGTCAGCTCCCGCAAGGAGGTGGAGAGCAACTGGAGGCCGTTGGCCACCAGCGAGGGAAAGCGGAGGAGGATATCCAGCCGGCCGGTTGTGGTGAGGTCGTGGCCGCGCAGAAGGATGAGAGAAAGGGCGAGCATGGCGGAGAGAAATGGCGGCAAGGCGAGCCACGTCCAGAGAGCACGGCGGCGCGGCAGAAAGAAAGGGAGGGCGAGAACGGCAACCATGAGGTACCAGAGGAATTCGATGCGGGTCCATGTTGCGAGAAGAAAGGCCGTGGTTCCCAGCAGGCAGGGGGCTTTTTGTTCTTCTGTCACCCCTTTGGCCAGGCAGGCCATGCCGAGGGTGGCCAGAAACCATGCCAGGGGATCGCGGAGCACGTCGGCGGAACGGCTCACGAAAAGCGGCAGAAAGGCGAGAACAGCGGTGGCGGCGAGGCTCTGCTGGACAGAAAAAAAGCGCCGGAGCACGGCGTGCAGGGGGAGAAGGATCAGGGTGGCGGCGAGAAACGAGACCACAACGCCGCTGACGAGCCAATCACGGACAATAAGATGGCAGAGGGCGACGAGGAAGGGGTAGAACGACAGATAGGTGGTGACACGGGTCGCTTCCTGGAGATCGCCGTGGGAGATGGCTTGGGCCTGGTGCAGATAGATCGGCCCATCCGGGTTGACAATGGCGGTGTTGGCCACAGCCACCAGGCGGACGCCCACCGCGGCGATGAGAATCAAGCCGAGGAAGAGACGTTCTTGTTTGCGGTCCATGAGGCGGTGATGGTTGCCAAGTGGCGGTCTAGAGCGGCAAGGATCGTGTTGGTGTGGATCTCTTGCAGACACCGGCTGCGGCCCTTGCCGTCACAGCCCGTCTGTCGGCAAGGAACACATGGGAGATCCGGCTGGACGACGAGATGGCGCGCTCCCTGCGGCGCCCAAGAGGCAGGATGCGATGGGCCGTAGATGGTGATGGTTGGCGTGCCCACGGCTGCTGCCAAGTGCTGTCCCACCGAATCAATGCCGATGAGGATCTGGCAGCGCTGGAGCAGGGCGGCGTACTGCGCCAAAGAAGTGCGGCCTGCCAGGTTGTAGACGCCATTGCCGCATCGTTGCTGCAGGGCCGCGGCGCGGGGACGGTCGCCGGGGCCACCGACGAGCAGCACGGTATAGTCG
>WFOD01000284.1 GCA_015488275.1 Deltaproteobacteria bacterium | reverse complement strand
TGGATCAGGAGCAGGGCTGCGCTCAGGACCAAAAGGGAGAAGAGCAAGGTGGAGGGTCGGCTACCGCGAATCATGCGTCAAGCCTCCATGCAAAAAGTTGTTACGACGGACTGACAAGAATAAACGCAAAATACATTCCATGGTTGGCAAGAGAGGCATAAGGTCGCTGACAGCCGTTCGACGAGTTCGACGAGGCGGAGTTGACCACCTGCCAGGAGCACGACACGGACGAAGAAGGTCGTGTTCCGGAATGGCATGGTTCATTTTTGAGGTTGGCCGAAGCTTGCGCTAATGCCCCCGGACGGCGCGGGGCCGTCCGGGGGCTGGCATGTGTGGTGCGGGGCCGGTCGCGTCAGGGCAGGATCGGCGCGGTCCCGCTGCTCAGCAGTTTGAGCTGGCAGAGGATGTCCGGCAGATCGACAACGCCGTTGCCGTTGCAGTCCCATTTGCTGATGTCCGGACCGCCGGCGCCGCCGGTGTCGTCACCTGTGCCGCCCGTATCTCCCGTGCCGCCGGTGGAGTCGGTCACCGTGATGGTCTTGGGGTTGGACTCGGTCGTGGTGCCCGTGGTGTCGGTGATCCGGCAGACGACGTCGTAGACGCCGGGCGTGGAATAGGTGTGGCTGGTCTTGCCCGAGGTGTTGCCGGTCTCGTCGTAGGTGCCGTCGCGGCCGAAGTCGAAGTCCGCGCTGCCCATGGTGATCCCGCTCGACGGGTCGGGGTCGCAGGAGAAGTTGACGGTGAGCGGCGCCGGGCCGTTGACCGTGTCCGGGGTGAGGATCACGTCGCCCTCGGGCGCGCCCGCACCGCCGTCGTCGCCGCCGGTGCCGTCACCCGTGCCGCCGTCCCCCTCCGAGCCGCCGGGCAAGCCGGCGAACAGGAAGTTGATCTCCTTGGTCCACTGGCCGGCGGTGAAGGTCACGGCCTGGGCCTCCGAGGCGTCCTTGGCGTTCTGGTACCACTGGCCGGCCGTACCCTGCATAGGCACGTAGCGGACCAGGTAGGTGCCGGGCTCCACCCCGGCGACGGCGTAGCGGCCGTCCGGGGTCGGGTTGCCCACGAGCTGCCGGGTGAAGACCGGCTTGGTCGTGTCGTTGGGATCGTAGAACTCGAAGGTGCCCATCTCGAGCTGGTACATCTGCACCTGCGGGTCGATGGAGGCGATCGTCCCTTCCATCCCCGCGTAGCTGGGATCGTTGGTCACGGTCAGCAGGGCGTAGCCCGTGGCCGTGGCCGAACCCGAGACGGCGGCAGCGTGGAAAAGCGCGTAACTGACCTTCGGCGTGGGGAAGGTGTACGGTGTGGTGATGTCCACGGTGTAGCTGCAGTCGTACCGGGTGTTGTCGCTGTTGTAGCCGCAGGTCTGGTCCGGCGTCATCTGGATGAACGAACCCGAGAAGCCGGCGTTGGTCAGGCTGTCCACGCCCGTGGCCGTGAAGGCGACCGGATCGGTCTGCTTGTTGGTGATCGCCGCGGGCGAGAGATTCAGCGTGACGTGCGGCGCGCTGGGCAGGGTCACGGTCACGGGCAGGTTCGCCGTGGTGCCGTCGGCAAAGGTGGCGGTCACGGTCGCCTGGCCCGAACCCACGGCGTAGAGATGGACGTCGTCAGGGGTCTGGTGGACCAGGACCACGGTGGGATCGCTCGACTGGACGGTCATGCCCATCGGCATGGGCATGACGTCCGGGTCCGGGAACTGGTTGCCGTCCTGGTCGAAGAAGCGCGGTTCGAGGTTCTGGCCGAACTCGCCTTGACGGTCCACGGTAAGCGAGGTGACGACCTGGTTGGTCTGCGTGTCGAAGAACTCGACCCGGCCGATGGTGTAGATCTCGATCTCGGCCCGGCCCGCCTGGGTCGTGGTGCCGTCCGTGGCCCGGACCTCGAATTCGTAATGGCCCGGCGTCATACCGGTCGTATCCACGGTGAGCACCGTGCCGCCGGGCCCGCTCATGGCCGCGGGTGCGAAGTGGTGGGTCGGCGCGCTCGCGCCGGAGAGATCGACCAGGCTCCAGGTGATCTGGCCGTTCGCCGGTACAGTGTAGCCGTTCATGAAGGCGACGCCCAGCGGCAACCGCACGGTGGAGCCGGCCAGAAGCCGCATGTGGTCCGGGAGGTCGGCCGCCACGATACGGAAGTAGGGCGAGGTGATGTCCGGGCCGGGGTACGGGTTGCTCTCCGTGTCCGTGCGCACCACCAGGGTGCCGGGCACGGCCGGGGCGTTGACCTGGACCGTGATCGCGGTGTCGCTCCACGACTGGACGGTGAGTCCGTCGGGCCGGCCGTCGAGCAGCACCTGGGAGGAGCCCTGGGCCGTGCCGAAATCCTGACCGTTGATGGTCACCGTCTCGCCGTAGGCAAGGCTGGTGGGCGTAACGTTGGTGATCTGCGGCACCGGCCCCACGGTGGCGTTGGTGATGTCCAAGCTGACGTTATCGGCCATGACCTCGCCAAAACCCAGCTTGACCAGGCTCACCTCCACCAGCCGGGCGGCGTCGGCGGGGAAGGTGTAAGGCGTGGCTTGCTGGCGCGAGGGATTGGCGGCGTCGGCCTGACCGATCTCCTGGCCGGTGGCTTGGAGCACGGTCGTCCGATGTTCCTGGCCGGCCGTGTCCAGGAACTCGATTTCGATCCTCACCAGGGGCATGGTGGGATCAGCGACGTTAAGCGCCCACAGGTCCACGGCGGCGGTGAGCTGTTGGCCGCCGATCCCGGTGACGTTGAGCGCCTGGCTGAGCACCGGGCCCACATAGCCGCTTGCCGCATTGCCGGCCGGCGGATGGAGACTCGCCGCACCGGTCGCGGCGTCAACCGGGTTCCACGAGGGATCGATGCCTTCCCCCACGTACCACGGGGAAAGCCCGGTGTCAAAGCCGCCGTTGGCGATGACCTCCACGGCCCGGGCGCGGGTCGCGCCCATGACCACGGCGGCGAGGGTGAGGAGGACGAACCAGGGGAGCGGCGTGCGGCGTGTACAGGACATGATCTGGACCTCCGTGCTGATGTGGACCTCGTGTGCTTCGTGGGATCCGCGGGGCCGCCGGCCGGCCGGCGTTCCCTCGTGGATAGGGATTCGATTTTTCCATTATAGCATGAAGGAGAAGGCGGAGGACAGTTCTTTCCCGTCCTGCACCGGCAGTACGTGTTCATGCACCCCAAGGGCTGGTGGCCGTCCGCCCGGGCCGACGGTCTCCGTGTTGTTGACAATTTTTCTCGTCTCGGCTAGCATCCGAGAAAGAGGTGTTTCATGCGCGGCCATCCTGTCCACGATCCGGGCCGTGCGCCCGGCACGAGCACCGATTCTTCCTCCGGCACCCGTCGGCGGCGCCCCTCTCTGTCTCGCCTTTTCCTCTTCTTCCTGCCCCTCTTCCTGCCCCTCCTGCCGTGCTGCCCTGGAGCGGGCACAGCCCATGCCCGCTGGCCGGACGCGATCGTCTCGCCGCAGGCGATCGTCACCACCGGCGTGGGCAAGGACTGTTATCTCTGGACCGCGCCGGTCCCCAATCCGGCCGACGGGCAGGATCAATATGAAGAGCGCCTGCGCCAGGAGATCCGCTGTCCCCATATCGCCGTGCTCGACCCGACGGACGACGGGTTCACCATCCGTATTGTCCAGGCCTTTGGCCAGAGCCCCAATCCGAACCTACCCGGCAGCCAGCCGGAGAACTTCCGCTTCGACTGGTCCGGGCTCGCCAAGACGACCACGGTGACCGTGGACGGCGAGGACTACTACCGGGTCACCACCACACCCCAGGACTGCAAGGACACGGACCGGCAGTGCCGGGTGTCGGTGGAGGTGGCCGAACGCACCCCCTGCGGCCCATCCTCCTTCCCCATCCCCCTCGGCGACCTGACCTTTGCCGTGACCTACACCGCCAGCACGGCCAATCCGGCCAAGCCCTATGTGCAGACCGTGGACTGGGCCGACCAGGATCACAGCGCCGACTGGGGAACCGTCGCCTCCCTGGCCCAGGTGAACCTGCAGCCTACGTGCATCGGCATACCGGACGCCGACTTCACCTGGGCCCCGGGCGAGAGCGGGCCGTACGCCGTGGTCCTGACGCCCAAGGCCCACGGCAGCCCGAAAAGCCTTGGCGAGTACCACCCCCTGGCCGATCTCCAATGGCGGATCGAGGGCATCGGCGGCGCCATCCCCGGCACGCCGTGGGAACCCGTGAGCGTCGATCTGCCCGGCTACGGCGATTACGCCACCACCCTGATCGTGCAAGACGATCAGGGATTGGAGGCCGAGGCCACCAAGACCGTGCGGCTATCGCCCTTCACCATGACCCTGGAGATCCCGGACCATCCCTCGGGCCGGGTCGCGGAGGGCGAGACCTTTACGGTCAACGCGGTCATCGAGGTGGCCGATCCGCCGCCGCCCGTGGGGCTGCGGCTCGAGGGCTTCTCCTTTCCCGATTCCGACGCCGTGACCATCGATCCGGCCGACCCGATCGTGGTCGTCGATCCGCCGGGGCCGGTCTATTACGAGGGGGGCGATCTCTCGTCCGCGGGCGTCAACAAGATCCCGCTCTTCACCGCCCAGGCGGTGCAGCCGGGCGTGGTCACCATCCGCGCCACCCTGCCCATCACCTATAGCGACGGCAGCCCGGTCCTCGACTGGCGGGGCGAGCCGATCCTGGCCACGGCCGAACGCCGGCTGGAGATCAACGGTGGCATGAAGGTCACGGTCATCCCGGAGCGCCCCCGGTTCGAGCTCAACGTCGACATCCCGGACAACAAGTACACCGTGGCGGTCACGGTGACCAACACCACGGACCGCACCCTGACCGACGTCCGTCTCGACGGGCCGCTGGCCATCGGCTCCATCGCGCCCGGCGACCCGCGCAAGAACTCCCACCTGCTCGATCCCGTGCCCGGCGGCGTGATCGGCACGCTGGCGCCGCACGAGACGAGCAGGCCCGTGGTCTACCATCTCGAGGGGCTGATCCCGGGCACCAGCGAGCTCAGCGCCCTGGCCACCGCCGCCCTGGGCGGCGAGACGATCCATGCCCGCGGCGCGGCCAACGTCAAGATCCTGGCGGACGTGTTCGTCAAGGTCCGGCTCCAGCTCGACGACCGGCCGCAATGGCTCTCCGGCCACGCCATCCGGGTCCACGGCACTATCGAAAACGTGACCGACGACCGCACCGTGGGTGTAGTGGTCTTCCCGTCGAGCGAGGGCAACGCGAGCAACGCCAGCCTCTTTACCGCCGACAGCAGCGGCCCGACCCCCGTCGGCCCGGTGGGCTGGGTCCTCAATCCGGGCGACGTGATCCAGGTGCGCGGCATCGCCGCCACCCTGCCCGGCGTGACCGCCACCGACGCCACCATCCACTACCTCGTCCGCGGCTGGCTCCACAAGGACGACGGCACCAAGGTCAACGTGGACGACCAGGTCGAGATCGTGACCGACGGGACCTCCAGCGACACCTTCAC
>WFOD01000283.1 GCA_015488275.1 Deltaproteobacteria bacterium | reverse complement strand
GCAATGTCCATTACTTTCTCCAGTAGGCAACCAGCGGCGAGCGGTCTCCCAGCCGCCCCCTCCCGTTTTCCGGCCCACCGGACGGGCGCGCCTCCCTTGACCGGCGGCATTTGCCCCTCCCGCCGGGGAAGTGGGGCAAAACGCGCCACCTATCGCACGACCTACCCATTGTCCAATGTTTAGGCCCTGGAGAGAAAAACGGTGACGAGACCTCGCAACATCGCTCTTTGCGCCAACAACGGCAAGAACTCATGCCTGCCAAGCCAAACGGTTCGTTCCTTGCATAACAGTCCGTTGAAAAACGGGCTGTGGGCGGCACACCGATGGCCGAAAAAGCCAGGGCGGCTTTTTCGGCGGTCTGAGAAAAAGAAAAGCAGGAGGATAGAACACGGCTGGTGCCTCGGGCGCCTCATCAGCGTGGTGCTTGTCTGCATCCTTGTGGGGATCCCCCGCCCGCTCATGGCCGAGGAATCCGAAAAGGAGGGCGCCACCGGCGGTATAACCGCTGGCTGCGCCGCCAAGGCCTGCCACGCAAGCACGGACAACGGCGGACATCCGGCGAAGCTGGCCTGCACCGACTGTCACCAGCCAACACCGGAGGCAAAGCATCCGGCGGCCACCGGAGCAGTAGCGGGAGCCAAGTGCCTGGCATGCCACAAGCTCCAGGCGGCGCAGTTCCTGCACCCAGTGACCGCAGCGGCCGATTGCCGGGCCTGTCACCAGGTGCATCGAGGAAAAGGCCAGGCCCTCCTCGCCCGGGAAAAACGGGCGCTCTGCTTTGCCTGCCACCGGGACCTCGACAAGGGTGAAGCGGCCCATTACCATCCAGGAGGTGACTTCTGTAACGACTGCCACGAACCCCACGGGGCGTCCCAACCGGCTCTTCTGAAAAAGCCGTACAGCACAGCGGCGTACCAGCCCTTTTCCGTGGAGCGTTACGCTCTGTGTTTCGACTGCCATCAGGTCAACCTGCTCCAGTTTCCGGACACCTCGTTCTACACCGGCTTTCGTCACGGACGGAGGAATCTGCACTTCCTCCATGTGAACAAAAAAAATCGAGGACGAAACTGCCTGTTCTGCCATGACGTACATGGCGGGAACGCACCGAAACTCATTGCGGAGACAGTGCCCTACGGCGCCTGGACCATGCCCATCGACTTCCAGGCCACTGAAGAGGGCGGGAGCTGTTTCCCAGGCTGTCACGGACCTCGACACTATGACCGAACCTACGTCCCCCCGGAGGGAGCGACGCCGCCACCCCCGCCAGCCAAAGAGCCAGACGATCAGCTTCTTCGCCAACAACGGCCTGAGCAAGGAGATCCAGGCCGAACTCCTTGACATCAGTCCGTTGGGGATTGGCTGTACGAGCAAGGAGCGGCTTGAGATCGGCCAGATCATCATCTTCGAGCGCAACGCAGGCCTTGCGCTCCCGCAACGTGGCCGGGTCATTTGGGTCATGCACCAGGCCGACGGCTGCTACCGCTTTGGCCTCCAGTTCCTGGCCGGCTAGGGGCCCATACCCACGCCGCCGTTTTGGGCTTGGCGGGACCTTTTGTTTGCTAGGGAACTCCTAACCGGCGGCGATGACGGCACCGGGGGAACGAAATTTTTTGTCATCGTTTTGCGGCTGGTTACGATACAATAAAAAAAATAAGGACGGAGGAGCTTAGGCACACAGGAGGAAGAACCTACAGGACAAAGAAGGAAGAAATGCAAACCATGCCCGAGGATAAGCGCAAAACAGAACGTCGAGTCAGCAAGTTCCGCTCCGTGTTCCCGATCGTCCTTTTCGAGGATCCAGCCGACCTCACCGCTGTGAACGGCAAACAGGCAGAGGTGGTGGACATCAGTGAAGAGGGCATGGGTCTCCTCACCGACAGCCCGCTCAAGGTAGGACACGAAATCGTCTTCAAGCGCCAACGGAACTGGCGGCTGCCCAAACGGGCGGTGGTCATCTGGGCGGCGAAGCACAAAGACGGCTACCGAGCAGGGATCAAGTTCGCCAGCGACAACTAACAACGAGCACAACAAGTGGCTACGCAATCCACAACCGCATCCTCGTCTGTGCCGATTTCCGCGCAGTTCCGGCGGGCGCTGGTCACGCGCTGCATCTTGCTTTTCGGCGGCGGCTTGGCGTTGACGGGCGCCATTCTCTATTTTTTTCTTTCTCAGCCAACGGGAACGTCGTATGGCGAAACGTTCCGATCACTGGCCTCGATCCGCCAGCAGCTCCTTTCCCTTTCCCTGGGGATCTATCTGCTCGTCTCCTTGCTCATCCTCGTTGGTATCGCCATCATCTCGCTGCTCTACTCCCACCGCATCGTCGGGCCCCTTTACCGCCTGGGGGTCATCGCCCGAGCAGTCCGCAACGGCGACCTGCGCCAACAGGCCCGGTTGCGGAAAAACGATATGGTCACCCCCCTGGCAGACGAGCTGAACGCCTTTTGCGCCCAATACCGGGACACCATCAGCGCCTTACAAGAAAAAACAGAGGAACTCTCTCAGCTGGCGGCAACGCTCTGCGCATCTGACGATGCGGAGCGCAGCCGGGATCTCAGGCGTCAACTCGCCGCGCAGGCGGCTGAAATGCGTCTCCGACTCGACGATCTCAAGCTTTGAGACTCCTCTCATGAGATGGCTGCTTGGTGGGTTTCTTCTTTCGTTGGGCTGGATTTTGTTCGTGCTGGCCGCTGGTTCGCCCCACGACTTTGCCGCAGGCGAGTGTTCCCTGTGTCACGAGATGGGCGCCGACGGCCAGCCCATAAGCACAGACATGGGAACCGCCACCTGTTACCGCTGCCACCCGTCCGTGGCGCAAAACGCCTATATGCACCCAGTCAACATCCGGCCTCGCACCATTCATGTGCCCTTCGACTTTCCCCTGTCCCGCGAGGGCCTGCTCACCTGCTCCACTTGCCACAACGTCCACGCGCAAGCCGTAACGCCCTTTGGCAGCAAGACCTACTTTCTCCGCCGCCTTACCCGCGGCAAACCTTTTTGCGACTCTTGCCACGAACAAGACGGTGTATTGGCGCAAGGCCATGAAGGGGCGCTGGGCATGGCCCACCTGGAGACCGACGCCAAGGCGTTCGCCCGCAGCGCCGCATTCATGGGCATCGACCCCCTCTCCAAGCAGTGCCTCTCCTGCCACGACGGCAGCTTTGGCAGCGCGGTAACCTTGAATACCGGGCAATGGCAGCACCGCAGCAGCCTCATCAACCACGACTCAGGCTCTCACCCCATTGGCATCGACTACGAAGCGGCGCGTCTCGCCCGCGGGGCCAGGAACGACCTACGGCCCATTGACGAGGTGGATCGGCGAATCACGTTCTACAATGGCCGGGTCGGCTGTGGCAGCTGCCACAACCCCTATTCACGCATAGAAAAGAAACTGGTGATGAGCAACCGGCGCAGCGCCCTTTGCTTCGCCTGCCACGCCTATGACGGCACCAAGGGACGATAGGCCATGAAACAGCCACGCTACCGCCGCAGGAAGTATTTTATCAAAAAAGACTCGCAGGCCCGCTTCATCCTCCGCTTTGTCGGCATCTCCTTGGCCGGAGGCCTGGCCGCCGTAGCCCTGTTCGTCTATCTCGGCGGCAAAAAGATGGATACCGTCCTCTACTCCATGATTCTGCCAGGAAAAAGCGCAGCCAAACTGCTGCTGCCTGAACTTTTGTGGATCAACGGCGCTATCATCCTCTTCATCGCCACAGTGCTGCTGTTTACCGCCAACCGGTTGCTCAACACCCTCAACGGCCCTTTGCGCAAGATCGCCGCAGACCTGCGCCGGGCCACGGAGGGCGACCTCACCATCCGCACCGTGCTCCGTAAAGAGGACGAGTTTCAGGACACCGCGGCCGAGATCAACGCAGCGATCCAAACGGTGCACAGCGCTCTGAGCACCTGCCGGGAACAGCTCCAGCGTATCGAAACGCTGGCCCAGCAGGACTCAGCCGACCCCGAAGCACTGGCCAAGGAGATCCACACGCTTGCCTCCTGCAGCCAGAAATTTCTCGTATAACATGGGGCGGAAACGAACAACCTCTGCCATGCTCGCCAGTCTGGCGGCCGCCGGTCTGCTGGCCGCCGCGCCTCTCGCGCAGGCCTTTCATGACTGGCGCGATCAGGTGCGTTGCCTCGACTGTCACGTCACCTTGCCGCTCCAGGTTGACGCGCTCAAGGAGCTAGGCTTCTATCCCACCATCGATCAGACCTGCCGCGCATGCCATCCCGACGCGCACGCGGCCGCCAAACGCCAGGAGTTCCGCAGCCACCCGCTGGTGGCCAAGACCGAGCTCTCGTTTCCCCGTGACATGCCCAAGGACACCGCTGGCAGAATGAACTGCATGACCTGCCATTACTACCATCCGTCAAACACCAGCACGACCAACACGCGCCTCCTCCGCCGGCCCGCGGATCGTAACTTCTGCCTTTACTGCCACAAGACCCTTCCGCAGCCCCGGTAGGGCAAGGCCGGCCTTGCCGACCACCGTTGGCCAGAACCGAGTCCGGGCCAACGGCCAACCTCACAAATATCTTGGTTCCTTTTCGGGTATGTCTCTGACACGGCCCGGCTCGCTCCGCGCCACCACAGCCTTCGGCACGGCAAACGGCCGGGGAAAGCACAAAAAGAGCCGGTTGACTGCGGGAGACGACACATCATGCGCCCCACATAGCCCGCTGGGAGCGAGCTGTGTGGGGCGCGGCAGGGCTTATATTAATAGGCGACGTTTTTATCAACAAACAGACGGAAAGCCGGCGACCAGATATAGTCCGAGCTGCTGTCGTTATCCTTGACGCCGTGCCAAATCCAGTAGTAGCCGGCGGCAGGATAGGTCATCTGGAACTGGGCGTTGCTCGGCGTTTCACCCAAGGTCACCGGCGCCTCGGTAGGCGAACCATATCCCCAGTCGATATAGATCGTTCCAGGAACAACGTTCGCACCGTTGGACTGCCAATCCCAGTGCGTGCCGAGGGCCGCGTCCGGGTCCACCGACAGATCGGTGAGGATCACGTCGTAGGCCGCCGCATCCGGTCCCGGATCGATGCGGAAGGCCGGCGTCGGATCCTGGTTGGGCAGGCCGCACACGT
>WFOD01000282.1 GCA_015488275.1 Deltaproteobacteria bacterium | reverse complement strand
GGCCACGGGCCGCTTCCCAAACCCCCACGCCGGCCCTCCCGCTTTGTCGGGCACGGGCTGTAAACCACAGGCGTTCTATCGGCTACAAACTACAAGCCACAGGCCACGAGCCACGAGCCGCCCGTTCCGAATCCCCGGACGAGGCGGCGCAGCCGCTGAGATCCGGGGTCCATGCCGGAAGGGATGCCGGGGCTCGGTCGCTGCCGACACGGGAACACAAGGGGGTTAAAGCCCCCTACCCGTTCGGTCTGTACCGAATGTCGATCAAGGCACTTCCACGGGCCACAAGCTACAGGCCACAGGCCACAAGCTTGCGCTTTGCCCCCCCTCGGGGGAGGTGGCCGCAGGCCGGAGGGGGGTTGTCGTCGCGAACGCCGTGTGCCGGGGTATACCTGCCCCGGTGCTTCCTAGGGCTTCCAGCCGTACGGTGCGACCTCGATGCGGCCGTCCGGGTGCACCGTGAAGCGCAGGAACTTGGAGAGCGTGACCGTGGCCGGGTAGGGCTTGGCGTGCTTCCGGGCGTCGGCCAGCGCCAGGTCCAGGGTGTTGTGCAGGTCGAGCAGCACCAGGTCCAGCTTCCACCCCTGCAGACCCGGCGGCAGCCCGGGGCGGGAGAAGCAGCCCGGGTGCACCTCGGCGCAGAGCGGCAGGAGCCGCAGACCTTTTTCGGTGCGCACCACCTCGTAGGCCCCCAGCTTGACGCGCAGGCCGATCTTCAGCGACCGGCGCCAGCCCTCCAGCGCCGCCTCCCAGTAGGCCCGCGCCTCCTTGGTGCGCGGGGCCACGCTGTAGCGCCAGGCTCCCGGGGTGCTGGCCGACCGCGAGACCGTCTGGGTGAGCCGGAAGAAGTCGTGGGTGGTCACCTGCGCCGCCATGAGCGGCGCGGTCAGGACCAGCAGGGCCAGCCCGACGAAGGCGCTTCGCATGCCATGATTGTACCCGTTCCGTTTCCCCGGGCGTCCGGAATCTAACCGATCTCGACCCGCGACTCGTCGCCCAGCACCAGCCGGTGGGCCCGCGGCAGGCCCGCGCGCGAGGTCACCCGCGCCCCCACGCCGATCACGCACTCCTGCAGGCGGGTGGGCACGCCGTCGATCACCGCGCGGTCGGCCACGATGGAATACTCCACCTCGGAACCCCGCACCTCGGCCCCCGGGCCCACCGCGGTAAAGGGGCCCACGAAGGCGTCTTCCACCAGGCTATCGGCGGCGATCAGCGCCGGCCCCATTACGGTCGAGCGCCGCACCGTCGCGCCCTTCTCGATCACCACGCGGCCGATCAGGCGGCTCTCCTCCACCCGGCCCTCGTTCCTGGGCTCGATGCCGGCGAGCAGCAGACGGTTGGCGTCGAGCAGGTCCTCGGCGCGTCCGGTGTCCTTCCACCAGCCCTCGATGGGCAGGCCCTGGACCTCGTGCCCGTCGTCGATGAGGCGCTGGATGGCGTCGGTGATCTCGTACTCGCCGCGGGCAGAGGGCTCGAGCCCTTCGATCAGGTCGTGGATGCGGGCGTCGAAGACGTAGACGCCCGCCACGGCCAGGTTCGAAGGGGGCTCGGCGGGCTTTTCGATCAGGCGCAGGATGCGCGACCCCTCTACCTGGGCCACGCCGAACTGGCGCGGATCCTCCACGCGCGCCAGCGCCACCACGGCCGCGGGTCCGCCCCGCCGGAAGGCCTCGACGAAGGGGGCCACGCCGCGCTCGAAAAGGTTGTCACCCAGATAGAGCACGAAGGGGTCGTCCTGCAGCCAGGCGCGCGCCACCCCGACGGCGTGGGCCAGCCCCTGAGGCTCCTCCTGCAGAACGTAGCTGACCTCGACCCCGGCCACCCCGTTCAGCGCCGCCTGCACGTCGCCGTGGGTGTCGGGCGACACCACGACGCCGATCTCGCGCACCCCCGCACCCTTGAGGTTCTCGAGCGCGTAGTGGATGATGGGCCGCCCCGCGACCCGGATCACCGGCTTGGGGCGGGTGTGGGTGAGGGGACGCAGCCGCGTACCCCGGCCCGCGGCGAGGATGAGGCCTTTCATGAGGCCAAGATACTACGGGCCGGGGTTAGAAAGCGTTTTCCTTGAACCACTCCACGGTGCGGCGGATGCCCTCGTCGAACGCCACCTCGGCCCGCCAGCCCGACGCCTCGAGCCGGCTCGGGTCGAGCACGCTTCGTTCCAGGTCCCCCGGCCGCACACCGGCCGGCTCGACCCGGGGTTCGATCCCCAGCGCCCGGGCGACGGCCCGCAGCACCTCGCGGGTCGAACGGCCGCGGCCGCTGCCCACGTTGTACACGCCCTCCAGATCGCCGCCGAGCGCCATCAGGTTGGCCGCCACCACGTCGCCCACGTAGACGTAGTCGCGCACCCCCCCGTCGTCGCCCGCCTCGCGGCGCGCGTAGACGGTGACGGGTTTTCCCGCCAGCAGGCGCCGCGCGAAGATGGCCACCACGCCGGCCTCGCCGTGCGGATCCTGGCGCGGACCGTAGACGTTGCCGTAGCGCAGCGCGGTGTAACGCAGGCCAAACTGCCGGCGGTAGACCTCGAGGTAGCCCTCGAACGCCGCCTTGGCAGCCGCATAGGGGCTGGCCGGGCGCGGCGGCCAGGCCTCGTCCGCCCGCTCACCCTCGGGAACCTCGCCGTAGATGGCGCCGCCGGTGGAGGCGAAAACGACGTGACGGACCCCGACCTCGCGGGCGGCCTCGAGCACGTTGAGCCCGCCCAGCACGTTGATGCTGGCATCACGCAGGGGCTCCTTCACCGAAACCGCGACCGAGATCTGCGCCGCCTGGTGGCTGACGTGGGTGGGAGCAAACTCCGCGAAGGCCGCCCGAACCGCCTCGGGGTCGCGCACGTCCACCTCGTAGACGGGCACCCCCTCGGGCAGGTTTTCGCGCCGCCCCGAAGAAAAGTCGTCCAGCACCGCGACGTCCACACCTTTTTCCAGCAAGGCGTCCACGATATGGCTGCCGATGAACCCCGCGCCTCCGGTCACGAGCACCCGCAAGGTGGCTTGCGCGGCCATTCAGTAGGCTCCCCGACTAAAAAGTACGACCCAGGCCGTTCTGGCCAGGATGTAGAGGTCGAGCCAGACCGACCAGTTGCGCACGTAGTAAGTATCGATCTCAAGCCTTTGCGAAAAGGGGATCTCGCTTCTGCCGCTGACCTGCCAGAGGCCCGTTATGCCCGGCAAAACCTTGAGGATGATACGCTCCGACCCCGCCATCTTGGGGAGCTCTCGGGGAAGGTAGGCTCTTGGCCCCACCAAGCTCATTTCTCCTTTGATAACGTTCCATAGTTGGGGAAGCTCATCGAGGCTAAGTTTGCGCAACAACTTCCCGACGCGCGTCACGCGCGGATCGTCGCGGAGCTTGTGGTACAGCTCGTACTCCTCACGCAACCTCGGATTCTCCTCCAGGAGTTTCTCCAACCTCGCTTCTCCATCGCCGTACATCGATCGGAACTTGACGGCTTTAAAGACGCGGCCGTCCTTGCCGAGGCGATCTTGAAGGTAAAACACCGGCCCCCTCGAGTCGATCTTGATAAGCAACGCGATGAGCAACATCAGGGGGGCTATGAGCAGCCCGCCCACGAGGGTCAGCACCAAATCCACCGCGCGCTTCGTCAGCCGCGGCCCAGAAAGCAGCAGGCGCTGGCGAATCTCCAGACCCAGAACACCGCCAAGGTCCTGGGCGGAGACCCACAAACTGGAAAAGCCGAAGAGGTCGGGAATTAAGATCAAGCGCGGAAAGACTCCGGCGTACCCCTCAAGGATACGCAGAAGCCGTGTTCGCTCGACACCCGGCATGGCCACGATGGCATGCCGGACCCCAAGTTCACGTGCCAGCAGGGGCGCGAGTTCCACCCCTCCCAGAACCGGGACATCGCCAACCGTCCCGTGCTTGTCTGGATCGTCGTCGAGTGCGGCTACCGGTTTGAGCCCTAAACCGGGGTTCTTGATGAGCGCCCGGATGACCATCCGGCCGGTGTCGCCCGCCCCCAGCACCACGACCGGCTCCCCCCACCAAGCGCGTCGAGCAAACAGGTTACGCACCGTGGCGCGGCTCAACGGAACGAGCACCGTGGTCAGCAACCATGCCCCCAAGAAGACGGCGCGGGAGTACGCCTCGGCCTCCTTAAAAAGAAACGTGCCGGCACCCAGGACCAGATACACCAGCGTGGTGGCCAAGGTAAGACGACGTAGCTCTTCCGCCGGCGCCAACCCCGTCCCCGGGTACAAGCCCACGATCGCATAAACGAGAACGAACAACCAAACTACGGGCCAGAGGGGGGTGTACAACGCTACATCCAGCCCGCCCAGGCTCGCGCGTACCCCCACCGCGATCACGATCGCAGCGCCAACGGCCAGGAGATCGGCAACGAGGTAGACGGCAGCCACCGCCCCCGGGGCCGCGGCCGCGCGCTTGGCCAGCCGAAGGTATTTCGCGCTTTCCATTTCGCTAGCGTGTCTCTTCATACCGCTCCGGTTGATGCGTCCACGCCCTCTTTGGCTAGCATAGAACCGCTACACAAGTAAACGATGATAAACAACAGCGCGAGGGTGTAGAACGTAAACAGGTCCAAGTCCCATACGTCCGTCAATCCATTGATGTACACGGCCAGCACCGCCCATCCGAGATAGGCGCGAGTGGACCGGCTTGCGATGCGGCGAACGCGCGTCCAAACCGAAACCATGAAGGCCAGCCAGACGATCGCGCCAGAAACTCCAAAGCGAAAAAGGATGGACATGTACTGGCTGTGGGAGCCAAGCGGGTAACCAAGGCCAGGAACGTCCAGCTCGGATCCCCAGCCGACAAGTGGCCGCTCGACGAAGCGGGACCACGTTTGTGTGTAGATCTGCAATCGAGTGGTTACCGAACCCTGACCTCGCGCATACAGAAGCTCATCCACGTAACCCGGCCCCAGCAGCGCCGCCCCCAGGATCGCGGCTACCAGCACGAGCAAGACCGCGTAGCGTAGCTTCGGCCAACGTACCAGCCCGTACCATGCCGCACCCGTAGCCAACCCGAGTATAGACATACGCCCGGTGGTAAGCGCCAAAACCGCAAGCCCTGCGATGAATCCGGCGCCCGCCATCCTGCGCCAGGTTTTCCCAAGGCCTGAAGCGGGGGAACGGTAGATCCAGAGGATTACCGGCAACGCCGCCACAAGCGCCATAGAATACGTCGTAGCGAAAAGGTTCATGGAGGTATGCCTAAGGTATCCGAATCCCATGAACCAGTCGAGCCTACCCGCCGAGGGGTGAAACACCGCCTGGCCCAGCGCCGTAGCGCGAATCCAGGCGGGAACGAGCGACGAAAGGGCCGCGTCAAACTGCAGGACCGACCCTTGGAAGATCCATAGGACCGCCGCCGCAAAAGAAACCAGCAGGGAGCTCCAGACGACAAGGACGATGCTCTTTAGCGCTACGTCAAGGAGCCGTCCTTTGTCGATAAAGCTTCCGGCATAGACAAAAACAAGTGCGAGCGTAAGGTACCCCCAGAACGAGCGCAGGAACGTTACGTAGCGGTACGGTTCGGTGATAGCCACCGAGGAGAACAGCTGCACCAGGAGAAAAAGCAGCAGGATCCGGGCTTCAACCGGCACCCGCAGGGTGCCGGTTCGTGACGCATGCACCACCAGCGCCACACCAACGACCGGTAGCCACACGAACTGGAGCAGCCCGGCAGCCCACCAAAGGGGCGAGAGCGCCGCGGCCAACACGAGCAGCGAGGACACCCGCACCCGTAGCGCCACGATTAGCGGTACCCCCCCATCAAGTCCCGTACGAAGATGGGAATCATCAGCCAGGGCTCGACCAGATAGCGGCGGGCGAGACGCCTGGGCTCCGTCAACAGCCGAAAGGCCCACTCCATCCCCAGGGACGAGAGCCATCGCGGAGGCGTAGCCTTTTCCCCGGCAAAGTAATCAAACGCGGCACCACAGTTCATGACGACCCGCGCCGAGATCTGGTCATAATGACGCGCCACCCATTCTTCCTGCCGGGGCATGCCCATCCCCACGAGCAGGAGATCGGGATCGAACGCGCGGATGCGCCGAAGCACCGCTTGATCGTCCTGGAAGTATCCGTCATGGGTTTCGATCTGAAGGGAGGAAAACCGCGCCCGGAATTTCTCGGCCGCCCGCTCCGCTACCCCGGGCTTGCCGCCCAGGTAGAAAACGCGCCACCCCATCCCAGCTGCCTTGTTCAGCAGCGGCGGAAGGAAATCGATGTAGGCCAACCTGTGCTTGGGGGCCAGCGGAAAGCCGCGCAAACGTGCCCAATAGACGATCGGCATGCCATCGACGTGCACCAAGCCCGCCATCTCGTAATACCTCCGCATGGCTGGGTGCCGGTGATACAGATAGACGCTGTGAAGGTTGTGGTTGGCAACGATGACCTTGCGGCGCTCCGCAATGGCCCGCGCGATAAAGTCGAAAAGTTCATCCTGCGTCACCGCATGCACGGTCACGCCCAATACGCTTACGGACGGTGCGGCCGGTCTATTCACCGTTCCCTCCCGCGAGCTCATCATACGGTTCGTGCGCGCCTCCCTCCGCCTCCACGACATGCACACCCGCCCTACGAAAGGCGCCTTTGATGTCTAGAAGCCGCTGCGGAGAAGTACCCGGCACGGCTCGCAACGCCTCCGGATGGAACGCGTACGCCTGTAGCCGCGAACCGAAGAGGAGTTTGCCGTGTATCAGCGCAGAGCTAGCAAAAGAAACGAGCCTTTCTACAGGGTGCTGCAGCAGCCAGGCCTCAGCGGGGCAGAGGCTCTGCACCACCTCCGCTCCCTCCGCAACGGCGATCTCCCGCATCCAATCGGCTTCGTGGTGGTGGGGTTTGTAATACAGTCTGACCTCGCCGAGCCCTCGAGCAAAGCGGAGGAGGCGAATCAACCAGGCCTCAGCCCGCTTGCGGGGCATGAAGCGATCGAGATCCTGACCCAGAACCAGGGTAGCCGCTTCCGGTGGACCGGCCGCATCCTGTTCCAGGCGGATCGCAACGGCCCGCGAACTCTGTTCGGGTGGCAGCCACTGCGGAAAAAAAGTGTATATCCGCTGGGCCAGGGGCGCCCCCGTCAGATCCGGCCCGATGGGCACAAACGGCGCGCCCCCGAGTCGGGTGAGCAACCATTTTCCATACTGATTCATCCGGCGCCTTGGGGTCCAACGCGTGGGGACCAGGTTGGCCAGCCCTTCCGGGTAGACGTGCAGCTCGAACCGACGCGTTCTGTGAAGCAACGCATACGCGGCGTTGCTGAGCGGGTGCTCAAGGTTGGACACCACGAGAACGGCTCGTTCCTGACCGGGCTGCAGCAGCGACGCCGCCGTACCGTAGGCGATCCGGAAGCGCTCGACCAGTGGCTTTTCCACGAGGGGCTCGACGCGAACGACCTCCTCCCAGTCGGCCTCGGGAAAACCGCAGTCCAGCGGCTCGAGATCCGTAAGCAGAACACGCCTCCCCGCAGCGTAGTCGGGCCCCCCCGCCAGGCGGCTCGCAACGTAAAGCTGGAACGGTGTCTGGGCGACGAAAAGGTACAGCGATGGCCGGCTCACCTCAGGCGTTCTCCCTCGAAGCGCACGGACATTCTCAAGACACGCTCACTCGATCAGGTCCCAGGACAGGGGCGTGCCTGCGGCGATGTCCACCCGCGCCCGCTTTCCCAACACCTCATCGTAGTGGCGGGTATGCAGGCCGTGGGCAGGCCGAATGCTACGAACGTTTTCGGGGGTTAGCGGCTCACCCGCCCGTACATCTTTCACAACGAACAGCGAGCGACGGAACACCCGGCTGGCCTGTTCTTTTGGGGTGGGTCCGTAGCGAACACCCCCCAAGGCCCTTTCCGCAGTGCGTACGGCCTCGACCATTTCTTTGAATTCTTGGGGCTCGAGCGAGAACGCGCTGTCCGGGCCGGGCACGGAACGCGACAGGGTAAGGTGCTTTTCGATCAGTGCGGCGCCCATGGCCACGGCGGCCACAGGAACGGCGATGCCCAGGGTATGGTCCGACAGGCCCACGGGAACACCGAACATCTCGGCCATATGCGGAATGGTGCGCAGGTCCATCTCGTCGGGCGGCGCCGGGTAGGCGCTGTTGGTGCGCAGAAGCGCGATCTGCTCGGCCCCGGCATCCCGGGCAACCGCAACCGCCTCCTCGATTTCCGATACCGTAGCCATGCCGGTGGAGAGGATGAGGGGCTTGCCGGTCGCCGCCACCTTCCGAATCAGCGGCAGGTCGACGAGCTCGAACGAGGCGATCTTGTAGGCGGGAACTTCCAACTCCTCTAGAAAGTCCACCGCGGTGAAATCGAAGGGCGTCGAGAAGAAGTGCAGTCCCAGCCGTTCGGCTTCTTCCTTGAGCCGCGGTTGCCACTCCCAGGGCATGTAAGCTTCTTTGTACAGATCCCACAACAACTTGCCGTCCCACAAGGTCCCCCCAGCGATCCGGAACGGGTCGCGGTCGGATTTGAGCGTGATGGTGTCGGGCGTGTAGGTCTGAACCTTGACGGCATCGGCCCCCGCATCTCTGGCGGCGTGTACGAGCTCGATTGCGGCGTCGATATCACGGTTATGGTTCGCTGAAAGTTCAGCAATAACATAGGTGCGCCGAGTAACTGTCTCCAAGTCAAGCTTAGTCACACCAAGCACCCCTCTTGTCTCTATCGGCGTAACTCAGGAAATAAGACAACAGCCTCACCCTCAAGAACGCGCTTTTCATCTTGGTTTACACATAGCGTCTCAAGAGTAACGATTGGTTTGTCGTCTCTTATTGCAGTCACTCTAACGATGGCGGTAACACTATCTCCAATGTACACAGGGGACAAGAACTTCATATTTTGGCTGAGATAGATACTGCCCGGTCCTGGTAGTTCCATGCCGATAACCGCGGAAATTAGTGAGGCCGTCCACAAACCGTGCGCTATCCTCGAGCCAAATATGGTATCCTTTGCATAGGACTCATCTAAGTGAACGGGGTTTAGGTCTCCTGATATTCTGGCAAACGTCGCCACGACTTCTTCAGTAGCGACCGCTGTGCGAGAAGCAACGTCCCCAACCTTTAGCATGTTTACAGCATACCCCGTTTCCGCAACTTTTCTTGGATTTCGCGTTCTATTTCTCGCCACTCTTGCTCCAACATCGCGAGCCTTACTACATCGACATAATTATCACCTTTGCGAATGTGCTCACGAAATATACCTTCAATCTTAAACCCATATTTTAAGTGCATGTTAATAACCGGCTGGTTGGTAGACAAAACCTCGCAGCTCAGTTTATGTAAATTAAGCTCCTCGAAAGCGTGCTTCAGAATGAAGTACTCGACGAATCCCCCAACACCTTTCCCTCTTACGCCTGGATCAGCTAAATAAAATGCCCATTCTGCATGGCGGTGAGCCTCAGAAATTCCATACATGCTTGCGAGGCCAACTGGCACCTCAGAAGAAAGGATTATCCACATTCGCCTAGACGAGTCACTTATCGCCCGGTGAAACCAGGCATCGTGCTCTTGCTTGGAAATATAGTGATCAGAATACATATATTTTGAAACCTCTGGTTTGTTTCGCCACTCCCTAAGCATCTCGCTGTCTTGTTGTTGTACCGTCCTTAAGCGAACCGTCATACGCCCCTCCGCTTGTCCATAGCATCTATTACACGAAAAGCTCCTAGCCCGTCTACATATTCCCTCATTCGCAAGGACATTGCTCTTCGGCGGTCTGCAGACTTCATAAGCGAAACTACACGCTTCGACAGCTCATTGTAGGTCAGGCCTCCGGCATATTCAAGAACCTCAAATATACTTTGCTGCTTATATATTCTAGCAGCTTGCGTCTGGTTTTCTGCGATTGGCAATATTACGCTTGGCAACCCCATGAACATCAATTCGAATGTCGTTGTACCCGATGCGGAAATACCAATGTCAGCCCACGATATCAGTTTCGGAAAGTCAGTGGTGTTGCGAATAACTTTAGCGCGCAACTTTTTGACAATACTCTGTATTGACGCTTCGTATTGATAGTTTGGCCCGAGCACTACGGCAATAGATGCGGGAAAATCTAGTTCCAACATCGACTCTAGCGCCTTTTGTGTCATATTATGCGGATCGGAGCCGCCAAACGTAACCAGCACCTTTCTCGCTACTGGTTCGATTACTCTAGTCCAGCCCCTCCAGCGCCAGTATTCGCGCCTAAGTGGTGTATATCTGGGCCCTAGAAGCAATACACCGCTATGTAGAGGTGTATACTTAATCTCATTAGCATAGATGTTATAATTTAGCAATATAGAAGCACAATTATATCTTCTATCATTATGATCATCAATTACCGCCACTTTTAAACCTGAATGTGATAATGTGCAAAAATACTCTTCCTGGAAATTGTAGCCATCTACCATTATCCATTCAGCGCCGACATCTTTCGCGACTCCTAGCGTCGCATAGGCATCTTTAGAACTAGCCGGTGGCGCGTCGATCCTAACCGCATCAATTCCTTCTAACTCCAACCGTCGAGTGATGCTGTCCGTTGTTTCGGCCAGCACAAAGGTGGCAGTGCCACCACGAGCCATCCAAGCCTGAGCAAACGCAAGGGAGCGCATTACATGACCTGTACCGCGTAAATGTGAAGCGTCAGCGCGTAATACGAGCCTCATTGACCAATCTCCTTTTGATCAATATTCTGGTTTATTTTTATCAAGTTTGGGTTCAGCAATAATAATTGAAGTATCTCACCGATATCGAAATTCGGATCATCAGGATATAGGGAGTCGTATACTGCACGAGCTAGTAAATAGTCTTCTTTTTCATCAACAGTAAGACGTAAGGATTGCAAATCTACAGGTGATACTATATCCTTTATTGCAAACTGCTCTGGTTTCATCCAAATATACGGTGTTACATGTTCACGCTCATATGGCTTAGTGGCTTCAATGTACGCCTTCTTAAGAACCGAAAATGAAAGCACTTCGGTATCGGTACCTCTGGGGAAAGAGCGTATCCGGGCATTGCTTGCATAGTCGTATTTTGGGTATTCGCTTAAGAATACTCTGATTGTTCTTGAGGTTATCGCGGGCGATAACAGGGGGCAATCTGCTGTGATACGTACGACGATGTCTGCGTTGTAGTTCCGTGCGGCAAAATAGTAGCGCTCGAGGACGTCCTGCTCGGACCCGCGAAAGACGGGGATACCGATCCCCTCCAAATACTCCACCAGCGGCCGCTCCCGCTCGAGGGCCGAGGTGGCGACGATCACCTCGTCGATTTCCGGAACGCGCCCCACCCGCTCCACCACGTGGTGGATCATCGGCCTTCCGGCCAGAGGCAGCATCACCTTTCCCGGCAGCCTGGTCGAGCCCATCCTCGCCT
>WFOD01000281.1 GCA_015488275.1 Deltaproteobacteria bacterium | reverse complement strand
CATCAGCAACTCCCTCCTCCACCATCTCCCCGAGCCGCAGACGCTCTGGGAGGCGCTTCACCGCTGGGGCCGGCCGGGCGCAACTGTTCCCGCACCTCGGCCGGCCGCCAGGCGGCAAGAAGTGAATGAAAGAAGTCGCGGCGCAAGATCTCCGGCTCATCGGCCGCGTATCGCTCCACAAGCCGCTGGGCCTCCTGCCGGCTGGCCGGCCGCAGGAGGTCCATGACAAAGACCGCCGCGCCCGGCCGGCCCCAGCGGTGAAGCGCCTCCCAGAGCGTCTGCGGCTCGGGGAGATGGTGGAGGAGGGAGTTGCTGATGAGCGCATCGTAAGGGGGGGCCGGCGGGCGGCAATCGGGGAGCACGCCATGCACCAGGCGGACACGGTGCGCAAGCCCCGCCTCGGTCAGCAAGCGCTCGCCTTCCCGCAGCATGGCGGCCGCGCCGTCTAGACCGTGCACCTCCACCCTAGGATGGGCGCGGGCAAAACGGATGGAGATGTCGGCCGGCCCGCAGCCAAGATCCAATACCCGGCCGCCAGGGGGCACTGCCCCGCAACGCTCGGCGAACAGGCCAACAAAACGGGAGTGGGGCTCGGAGAAGTCGGCCGCCGCATAGGCGCGGGCCTGCGCCGGGTCGTTCATGAGTTCAGGTTCTGGAGTCCGTTCCATAATGCCGTTGCAAAGCCGTAAAGCGATTGGACAGGGATTGGAATATTGGTTCAGCCCTGCGCCAGCCCCAGAGGACGGAGCACCTCGCTCTCGATCAGGGAGCGCACCCTATCGGCCGGCTCGGCCGCCAAACGGTCCGCCGCCCTGGCCAGGCGTTCGGCCAGGCCGGACAACCACTGGCGGCACCGCGCGATCTCCCGGCCCAGGCGGTCCCAGTCGTCGTGCGCGAGAAAGCGCTCACACGCGGCTATCAGGTCGCCGGCCACGTGGCGGCGCATACCGTCCAAGGTGGCGAGATAGAAGCCAAGGGAGGAACGCCGCTGCTGGGCGACAATAAAGCCAAGCGTGCCGTCGGGATGGGTGTCGGCGAGCAGATCCCGCACCGCCCGGGCCACCAGTTCCACCGGCGATGCGGCAAAGGCCCGCACCAAGCGGGAAAACCCTTCATGATCCAGGGGCATGGCGGTGAGCTCCCCGATCTCGTGGCGGATCACCGCCTCCAGCTCCCAATCAACGACCGCCTCGAACCGCTCGCGGAGCCGGGCCACGGCCACCTCGCCGTTGACGTCGATCAGGCCATGCTGGGCCAAGGCGTAACGCATGGCGCGCCCACTGGCCGCGCTCCCTTCCTGGATCCAGTCCCACAGGGCGTAACGGTACGGCTGCCGCCGGCAGACCACTATCCCGTCCTGGACAAGGGCAAAGGGGCTGGCGAGCTCCCGGGCCGCCTCCTCGCCGAGTACCACTACCTCCACACCGGCAACGGTGCGCCGGGCAGCGATACGGCCAAGAAAAAAGACCGCCTTCAGCGACCGGCCGTAACCAGCGCCGTAGAATACCGCCTCTCTCCCCTCCTGGCCCAGTAGCCGGTTGATCTCCGCCGCGGCAAAGGGATCGAAGGTGCGGCCGGCCAGGGGCAGCCGCTGGAAGTCTGCGCTGGCCAAGGCATCCCAACTCGCCTCCTGTTGGGCGATCCAGTCGAGGAGCACCGGCGGCTCCTCCTCTTGCCACGGCTCCAGACCGTGGAGCCACTTGTAGAGGTTGCGCAGGCGCAAAAACAGGGTGCAGAGCGAAAAGACCCCGCTGTCCCGCGCATCGGATATCTCGCAGTTGGCGCGGACCGCATCGAGAAAGGAGGACATACCGCACTATACCCAGCGCCGGGTGCGGCTTGTCAAGGAGTATCCGTCCGGCCGCTTTTGTTTGCACGAAGGATGAGGATCTGCTAAACAGAAAAGCCGTTGTCTTGCGGCGAGAACCCCAACCACCAGAAACCGCCATGACCCTTGTCCAAGCCGCTGTCCTTGGCGTTGTCCAAGGCTTGACCGAGTTCCTGCCCGTATCCAGCTCCGGCCATCTGGTCCTGGTGCCCCACCTGCTGGGGTGGCGGTTATCTGGCCGGGAGGCGTTCGTCTTCGACGTATTGGTCCAGTGGGGCACCCTTTTCGCCGTGTTCGCCTATTTCCGCCGCGACCTGGCGCAGATCATCACGGCCACGGTCCGCGAGCTTGGCAGGGGCCGTCCCCTGGCCTCCCAGGACAGCCGGCTGGGCTGGCAGATCGCGCTCGCCACCGTGCCGGCGGTGGTGGTGGGCCTGCTCTTCAAAGACCAGATCGAAGGCGCGTTCGCCAGCGCCCGCGCCACGGGTCTCTTTCTCTTCGCCACCGCCGGCCTGTTGGTGGCCGCAGAGACCATCGGCCGCCGGACGCGCGGACTGGAGACGCTGAACTGGTGGGACGCCTGGTGGATCGGCTGCGCCCAGGTGCTGGCCCTGCTGCCCGGCGTCTCCCGCTCCGGCGCCACCATTGCCGGCGGCATGGCCCGGCACCTGGACCGGGAGACGGCCGCCCGTTTTTCGTTTCTCATGAGCGTGCCGGTGATGCTCGGCGCCGGCGTGCTCGCCCTGCGAGATCTCGCCGGCCTGGAGTCCACGGCCGCCATGTTGCCGCCCCTGCTGGTGGGTTTCGCCACAGCGCTCGTCTCCGGCTATCTCGCCATCCGCTGGCTGCTCGCCTATCTCATGCGCCACTCTCTCTACGGTTTTGCCGTGTACTGCGTGCTGGCCGGGGCGGTGGCGCTCCTCACCGCCTGAGGTCTGGACCGTGGGAGCTGTCATCGCCTGGATCGTCGATACCGTGGGACAGTGGGGGTATCCGGGCATCGTGCTGCTCATGTTTCTCGAATCGTCGTTCTTTCCCTTTCCCAGCGAAGTGGTGGTGGTGCCAGCCGGCTACCTGGCCGCCCGGGGGGAAATGGCTCTGAGCCTGGTGATCGCCGCCGGCATCGCCGGGAGCCTGGGAGGGGCGCTCTTCAACTACTGGCTCGCCGTGCGCTGGGGCAGGCCCCTGTTCGAACGCTATGGCCGCTACTTTCTGGTCAATCCCAAGCACCTTACCCAGGCTGAACGGTTCTTCGCCCGGCACGGCCATATCTCCACCTTTATCGGCCGGCTGCTGCCCGGCATCCGGCAGTACATCAGCCTGCCGGCCGGCCTGGCCCGTATGGATCTGGGGCTGTTTTCCCTCTTCACCGCGCTGGGGGCGGGAATCTGGGTGGTGATCCTGGCCCTGCTCGGCTACTTCATCGGCAACAACCAGGAGCTGCTGCGGCAATGGCTGCGCGAGATCACCGCTGGCCTCGCCGCCGCCTGCCTGCTCATCGCCGCCATCTACATCTGGCGCAAACGAAAACAAACAGGCTGACAACGGCCGGCCGCCGATAAGCGCACCAATGCTCGATCCCAGGCTCAACCGCAAGATCGGCAAGACGATGATCGGCCACCGGATGCTCGCCCCTGGCGACCGGGTGCTGGTGGCGGTGTCGGGCGGCATCGACAGCCTGGCGCTCACCTGGCTGCTCGACCACTGGCGGCGCAAGACGCCCTTTACCTACGATCTGTTGGCCGTGCACATCGACATGGGGTTTGATCCGGCCACCGCGCCGGCCGTGGCCCGGGCCCTCAACCAGATCCCGGTCCCCTACCTCATTGACGACTGCACCCATTTCGCGCCAGAAATCGACGGGTGCCACGCTTGCGCCCGCCGGCGGCGCAAACGGCTGTTCGACCTGGCCGCCACCCACCGGTGCAACCGGCTCGCCTTTGGCCACCATGCGGACGACATGCTGGAGACCCTGTTGCTCAACATGTGTTACGCCGGCAACATCAGCACCTTGCTGCCCCGGCAGGAGCTGTTCTCCGGCCGCCTCACCATCATCCGGCCGCTGGCAGGCTTGTTCAAAAGCGAGGTATGGCGTTTGGCAGAGCTGGCCGGCCTTGAGCCGGTCAAGACCCCCTGCCCGTTCGGCGACGACTCCCACCGGCAAAAGGTGCGGCGGACGCTCGCCCTCTTGGCCGAGGACGAGCCGCCGGTGCGGGGCAACATGCTGGCCGCCCTTTACAACATCAAACAGGCATACCTGCCCTGACAGCCCGTCGAACAAAATCTGTCAAAACCAAGGAAAAAGGCCATGCAGACCGCCCTCGACTGCCTGCCCTGCCTGCTCCGCCAGGCCCTGTTCGCCGGCCGCACGGCCAGCGCCGACAAAGCGGTCTTGCAGGTGATCGTCCAAGAGGCGGCCGCCCTGCTCGCCAAAACGGACCTCTCCCTGTCGCCGCCGGAGAACGCCGCTCCCCTCTACCGGCTGATCGCCCAGCGTACAGGCGCATCCGACCCGTTCGCCCGCCTGAAGCGCGAAAGCAACGAACAGGCGGCCGCCATGACCCGCAATATCCGCCAATGGCTCATGCAGGAGGACGCCCCCCTGCGCACGGCCCTCATCTTGACGATAGCCGGCAATGTCATGGACTACGGCTCGCCGCACGGGCTCGATCCGGCCGATTTCCTGGCCCGCTGCCGCCAGACCCCGCTGGCCCTCGACCACACCAACGCCCTGCTGGCCGATCTTGCAGCCGCCCGCTCGGTGCTCATCCTGGCCGACAACTGCGGGGAAATCCTGTTCGACGCCCTGCTGCTGGAGCTCCTGGCGGACAAGCGGCTGTGGCTGGCGGTCAAGAGCCGCCCGGTGATCAACGACGCGACCAAAGACGACGCCCTGGCCCTGGGGCTCGATCGCCTGGCCGAAGTGATCGCCAACGGCACCGATATCCCTGGCACCGCGCTCCACCGCTGCTCGCCCGTCTTTGCCGAGGTCTTCCGCCAGGCGGATGTAGTCATCAGCAAGGGACAGGGCAATTTTGAGACACTGTGCGACACCGAACGCCAGGTTTACTTCCTCTTTACCGTCAAGTGCGCCGTGGTGGCCGGGCACCTAGCGGAGCGCACGGGCAAGCGCTTCGCCACCGGCGACATGATCCTTGCCCGCAACCGCTGGCCGCGCCAGGGGAGCATCCGAAGTTTATCAGCCCGTTGAAAAAATCGCCCTCCCACGCGGGCGAGTATTGGGTAAAATCCTTTCCGGTTCGAGGAAAGGAGACACGTCATCATGGCATTAGGTGTCACGTCCCGTGTTATTATATTCCACGAAGAAGCTGGCCGCTGTTCCGTGCGAGAGAGTGGCTGACCATCCTCAT